>NZ_JBFUCO010000019.1:0-60861 GCF_056405215.1 Arthrobacter sp. P1_H7
TTCACTTCACGGCCAGGGCGATCAGGTTGACCCATTCCTGCCAGTACTTCGGGTCCCGGTAGTCGGGGTCCTGGCCGAGGGTTTCCTTCATGAGCCGTTTGTGCCAGTCCGGGGCGCGGCGGCGGACCTTGAGCCCGCCGGGCAGCAGCCCTTCGCGCTTGAGGCTGACCTCGACGCAGCCTTCCATCACCGAGTAGATGTGCAGCAGCCCTTCCCGGATCTCCGCCTCGGTGCGCGAGGCGCGCTCGTTGACGAACATGATTTCGCCGATCGAGAGGCCCTTGGACTGGCAGCGGCCCAGCAGTTCCGCGGCGGTGCGGAAGGGCAGCGGCAGTTCCTTCTTGGATTCGTCGAGTTCCTTGAGCGCGGCGTCCTCTTCGCCTTCGCGGACGATGAAGCCGCCGCCGACGGAGAAGAAAGTGGCGGTGTGCAGGACTTCGCCGTCGGCGCCGGAAACCGTGAACGTCATGCCGTTGGTGTGCCGGGGCAGGATGGTCAGCGGCCGCAGGACGATGTCCTTCACCCCGTACGGCAGGGCGACGGAGCCGGCCAGCTGCAGGGTGCCGGTTTCGGCGATCGCGGCGAGCCGGTCCTCGACTTCTTCGGGGAGGATCAGTTCGGGGTGGAAGCCCTCCAGGCCCAGCAGGATGGCGGTCATGGTGCCGTGGCCGTGGCCCGTGGCGGCCAGGGAGCCGTAGAGGTCCACGCGCAGCGACGCCACCGTGTCCAGGTCCCCGGAGGCTTTAAGTTCCTCGGCGAAGAGGGCGGCGGCCCGCATGGGCCCCACGGTGTGCGAGCTGGATGGCCCTATTCCGATGGAAAAGAGGTCGAAGACTCCAACAGCCATTGTCGGTTCCTAACTAGGTCTTGCTGTGGCCCGGCAGAGGGTCTTGCCGGAAGGCGGTGCGGGCGCCGGTAGGCGGCAGTTCCGCCGGAGGCACGACGCCGGGCGGCGGCTTATGGCCGCGGCCCGCCGCGCGTCGTGCCTTCTTCAGTCTTACGTCGCCTAGGCGAGGTTATCAACCGAGGGGTAGAGCGGGTGGGCGGCGGCGAGGGCCTGAACCCGGGTGCGCAGACCGGAGAGGTCCGCGCCGGCGTCGGCGATCAGGGCCTCAGCGATGATGTCGGCAACCTCGGCGAAGGCCGCCTCGCC
Organism: Arthrobacter sp. P1_H7; assembly: GCF_056405215.1. Classification (NCBI taxonomy): domain Bacteria; kingdom Bacillati; phylum Actinomycetota; class Actinomycetes; order Micrococcales; family Micrococcaceae; genus Arthrobacter; species Arthrobacter sp. P1_H7. The sequence continues at coordinate 1,154 of NZ_JBFUCO010000019.1, forward strand.
GAAACCGCGGGTGGCCAGCGCCGGGGTGCCGATCCGCAGCCCCGAGGTGACCATCGGCGGGCGCGGGTCGAACGGCACGGCGTTGCGGTTCACGGTGATGTCGATTTCCGCGAGTCGGTCCTCGGCTTCCTGCCCGTTGAGCTCGCAGTGGCGCAGGTCCACCAGGACCAGGTGCACGTCGGTGCCGCCGGAGATCACGTTGATCCCCTTCGCGGTCACATCCGGCTGGACCAGCCGCTCGGCCAGGATCCGGGCACCGGCCAGCACCCGCTCCTGGCGTTCCCTGAACTCCTCCGAGGCGGCGATCTTGAAGGCCACGGCCTTGCCGGCGATCACGTGCTCCAGCGGGCCGCCCTGCTGCCCGGGGAACACCGCCGAGTTGATCTTCTTGGCGATCTCGGCGTCGTTGGACAGGATGATGCCGCCGCGCGGACCGGCCAGGGTCTTGTGCGTCGTGGAGGTGGTGACGTGGGCGTGCGGCACCGGGGACGGGTGCAGCCCGGCCGCCACCAGTCCGGCGAAGTGCGCCATGTCCACCATCAGGTACGCGCCCACCGAGTCCGCGATCCGGCGGAACTCGGCGAAGTCGAGCTGCCGGGCGTAGGCGGACCAGCCGGCAACGATCAGCGCCGGCTTGTGCTCCTGGGCCAGGCGCTCCACCTCGGCCATGTCGATCCGGTGGTCCTCCTCACGGACCTGGTACGGAATGACGTTGTAGAGCCGGCCGGAGAAGTTGATCCGCATCCCGTGCGTGAGGTGCCCGCCGTGCGCCAGGTTCAGGCCCATGATGGTGTCCCCGGGCCGGATCAGGGCATGCATCACCGAAGCGTTCGCCTGCGCGCCCGAGTGCGGCTGCACGTTCGCGTACCCGGCGCCGAACAGGGCCTTGACCCGGTCGATCGCGAGCTGCTCCACCACGTCAACATGCTCACAGCCGCCGTAGTAGCGCTTGCCCGGGTAACCCTCGGCGTACTTATTCGTCAGCACCGAACCCTGCGCCTGCATCACGGCCCTGGCGGTGTGGTTCTCCGAGGCGATCATCTCCAAACCGTCCCGCTGGCGGGTGAGTTCGGCGTCGATGCGCGCGGCGATCTCCGGATCCAGCGCGGACAGGTCCGCGTCCAGACTCGGGGAAACGACCTGCTCAAACGCGACGGTACCCGTCGCGGCGCTCACAGTTCGCCGCCGTTCTTGGACGCGTACTCCTGGGCCGAGAGCAGGGGGCCGTCCGACTCGGCGGCCACCTTGAAGAGCCAGCCGGCCCCGTACGGGTCGCTGTTGATCAGCGCGGGGTCATCGACGACGGCCGTGTTGATTTCGGTGACCTCGCCCGTGACCGGGGCGTAGAGGTCCGAGACGGACTTGGTCGACTCGACCTCACCGCAGGTCTCCCCCGCGGTCACCGCGGAGCCGACCTCGGGCAGGTCCACGTAGACGATGTCGCCCAGGGCGTCGGTGGCGACAGCGGAGATGCCGATGGACACTACGTTCCCGGCCTCCCGCGCAACCCACTCGTGCTCGTCGGAGTACTGCAGTTCAGGGGCAACTTTTGCCATGTGTTTTTCCTTTACGTTTGAAAAGTCGTGGGCCACGACAATTGTGGCTGGGTTGGGTGGCGGGTGAGGCAATTCCTCCGCGTGCTCGCTCGTTCCTCGCTTAGACGCACGCTTCCGGAATCCCCTCACCCGCCGCTATTCAGTTCAGTTTTCGGGGCCACCTGTTCTCCGGGAAGAAACCGTGGCCTTTCGTATTCTTCTAGAGCCGGGCTGCTTCTTGGCTTCAAGGGTGTCATCAAGCTCAACCCCCAATGATCGAGCTTGCGTGGCGCACCGTTGGGACAAGCCAACCCGCGGCAGGCGGTTCATCCCCAGCACCTTTGGCTTTCGAAGGCGCTTCAAAGGGCGCCTCGTACGGGAGGTGAGGTGTTCTCGAGGGGCCGGTCGGCTGGGTTTTCGGAAGCGTGCGTCTAAGCGAGTGACCGCCGTCGGGGTTCCCTGGCCGAGCTTGCGAGGCGAGGGGGACGGCGGGTCAAACGAGCGAGCACGCGTGAAAATCCAGCCGACCGGCGCCGGAGCCAGCCATGGCCCCGGCCACGGTGGACTACTTGACGCGCTTGTAGAAAGGCAGTGCGACCACTTCGAAGGGCTCGGCCTTGCCGCGGAGGTCAATGTCCACGGCGGTGCCGGGCTCGGTCAATTCGACGTCGACGTAGGCCATCGCGACCGGGTAACCGAGGCTCGGACTGGGCTGGCCGGAGGTGACCTCACCGACGACGTTGCCGTCCTTGAGGACCGGGTAGTGGCCGCGGCCGGCCCGGCGTCCGAGGCCCTTGAGCCCGACGAGCTTGCGGCCCGTGGTGGCGCCGGCGCCGGCTTCCTTCTTGGCGGCGAGAGCAGCCTTGCCAATGAAGTCGTCTTCCTTGGACAGCGCGACGACGGGGCCCAGGCCGGCGGCGAACGGATCGCCTTCGAGGGAGAGCTCGTTGCCGTAGAGCGGCATACCGGCCTCGAGGCGGAGCGAGTCGCGGGACGCGAGCCCGGCGGGGGTCAGCTCGCCGTCCTCGGCGATGGCGACGAGTGCCTGCCAGAGGGCGGCGGCGTCGTCGTTCGCGACGAAGATTTCGAAGCCGTCTTCACCGGTGTAACCCGTGCGGGCCAGCAGGAGGTCCTGGCTGGCTCCGCCGAACATGAACGGGACATCCACTGCAGCGTAGTACTTCAGGCCGGTGACGAGCTCGTGCTGCGCGGCGGGGACCAGGCGCAGCAGGATCTCCTGGGCCTTGGGTCCCTGCACGGCGATCAGCGAGGTCTCGGCGGACGCGTCACGGACGGTGACGTCGAACCCGCCGTCTTTTCCGGACCCAGCCCGTTCGGCGAGGGTCTCGGCGACTACCTTGGCGTTGCCCGCGTTGGGGACCACGAGGAACTTCTGTTCGTCATCTTTTGCTGAGGGGCGGCGGTAGGTGATGAGGTCGTCGATGATGCCGCCGTCCTCGTTGCAGATCAGCGAGTACTTGGCCTTGCCGATCGCCATCGCGGAGATCTTGCCGACGAGGGCATAGTCCAGGAAGGCGGCGGCGTCGGGGCCGGTGACCCAGACTTCGCCCATGTGGGAGAGGTCGAACAGGCCCGCGGACTTGCGGACGGCGTGGTGTTCGGCGAGTTCGGAGCTGTACTTCAGCGGCATCTGCCAGCCGCCGAAGTCCGTGAAGGAGGCGCCGAGCTTCTTGTGCTCTTCGTAAAGTGCCGTGCAGTTCTCAGTCATCGTTGGCTGTCCTTAGTTGGCGGAGTCGTCTGTGTGGTCTTCGAAGGCTTCGAGGGGAGGGCACGAGCAGATCAGGTTGCGGTCCCCGGCGGCGCCGTCGATGCGGCCGACGGGCGGGAAGTACTTGTCCTGCTTGAGCGTGTGGACCGGGAAGACGGCCTGTTCGCGCGGGTACTCGCGGGTCCAGTCGGTGCTGATGACGGCGGCGGCCGTGTGTGGGGCGTTGCGCAGCGGGCTGTGCTCCACGGTGAAGTCGCCGTGGGCCACCTGGTCGATCTCGGCGCGGATGGCGACCATGGCCGTGATGAAGCGGTCGATCTCGCCGAGGTCCTCGGATTCGGTGGGCTCCACCATCAGGGTGCCGGCCACCGGGAACGCCAGGGTCGGGGCGTGGAAGCCGTAGTCGATCAGGCGCTTGGCCACGTCCTCGGCGGTCACGCCGGTCTTGGCCGTGAGTTCGCGCAGGTCCAGGATGCACTCGTGCGCCACGAGGCCGCCTTCGCCGGTGTAGAGCACCGGGAAGGAGTCGTTCAGGCGGGCCGCGATGTAGTTCGCCGCCAGCAGGGCCGACTTGGTGGCCTCGGTGAGGCCGCGGCCGCCCATGAGCTTCACATACGCCCAGGAGATCGGCAGCACGCCGGCCGAGCCGTAGCGGGAGGCGGAGATCGGGGTGCCGTCGGCGCCGTTGGCCGGGTCCGCCGCGTTGCCCGGCATGAACGGGGCCAGGTGGGCTTTGGCCGCGACCGGGCCGACGCCGGGTCCGCCGCCGCCGTGCGGGATGCAGAAGGTCTTGTGCAGGTTCAGGTGCGAGACGTCGCCGCCGAACATGCCGGGCTGGGCCAGGCCGACCAGGGCGTTGAGGTTGGCGCCGTCGATGTAGACCTGGCCGCCGGCGGCGTGGATCGCGTCGCAGACCTCGCGGACGTCGGCGTCATACACCCCGTGCGTGGAGGGGTAGGTGATCATGATGCAGGACAGGGCGTCCTTGTGCAGCTCGATCTTGGCGGTCAGGTCCGCGTGGTCGATCGTGCCGTCGGAGGCGGTGGCCACGACCACGACCTTCATGCCGGCCAGCACGGCGGAGGCCGCGTTCGTGCCGTGCGCGGACGCCGGGATCAGGCAGATGTTGCGCTGCTCGTCACCGCGGGAGAAGTGGTAGCCGCGGATCGCCAGCAGCCCGGCGAGCTCGCCCTGGGAGCCGGCGTTGGGCTGGATGGAGACCTGGTCGTAGCCGGTGATCTCGGTCAGCTGGGCCTCGAGGTCCTCGATCAGTTCACGCCAGCCGGCGGTCTGGGATTCCGGGGCGAAGGGGTGGATCGAGGCGAACTCCGGCCAGGAGATGGCTTCCATCTCGGCCGTGGCGTTCAGCTTCATGGTGCACGAACCCAGCGGGATCATGGTGCGGTCCAGGGCCAGGTCACGGTCCGAGAGGCGGCGGATGTAACGCAGCAGCTGCGTCTCGGAACGGTGCGTGTTGAACACCGGGTGCTGGAGGTAGTCGGAGGTGCGCTCGACGGCGGGGTCCAGGCCGAAGCCTTCAGTGGTGTCTGTCACGGACGCGCCGAACGCGGCAATGACGTCGGCGACGACTCCCACCGTCGTGGCCTCATCGGCGGAGATGCCGACGGTGTCGGCGTCGATGGCGCGCAGGTTGACGCCCTTGGCGTCGGCTGCCGCGATGATCTCTGCTGCCCGGCCCGGCACCGAGACGGTGATGGTGTCGAAGAAGGAGGTGTGCAGCACGTCCAGGCCGGCGGCCTTCAGGGAGGCGGCGATGGTCTTGGCGTGGACGTGGACCGACTGGGCGATTGCCTTCAGCCCGTCCGGGCCGTGGTAGACGGCGTAGAAGGAAGCCACGATGGCCAGCAGGGCCTGGGCGGTGCAGATGTTGGAGGTGGCCTTCTCGCGGCGGATGTGCTGCTCGCGGGTCTGCAGGGCCAGGCGGTAGGCCGGGACGCCGGCGTTGTCCTTGGAGACGCCCACGAGGCGGCCGGGCATGGAGCGCTCGAGCCCCTTCTGCACGGCCATGTAGGCCGCGTGCGGGCCGCCGAAGAACAGCGGCACGCCGAAGCGCTGGGCGGAGCCGACGGCGATATCAGCCCCCTGCTCGCCCGGGGACGTGATGAGGGTCAGGGAGAGGAGGTCTGCGGCGACGGTGACGAGGGCGCCGCGTTCCTTGGCGTCGGCGATCACGGCGGTGTGGTCGAACACGCGGCCGGAGACGCCCGGCTGCTGCAGGACGACGCCGTTGATGACGCCGTCGGGCAGGCCCTTGGAGAGGTCGGCGACCTCGACCTCGAAGCCGAGGGCTTCGGCGCGGCCCTTGACGATCGCGATGGTCTGCGGCAGGCAGTCGGCGTCCAGGACGGTCTTGCCGTCGTGGGCGGCCTTGTTCTTGTTGGCGCGGCGCATCATCAGCACGGCCTCGGCGACGGCGGTGGCTTCGTCCAGCAGGGAGGCGTTGGCGATCGGCAGGCCGACGAGGTCCTGGACCATGGTCTGGAAGTTCAGCAGCGCCTCGAGCCGGCCCTGGGAGATCTCCGGCTGGTAGGGCGTGTACGCGGTGTACCAGGCCGGGGCTTCGAGGATGTTGCGGCGGATCACCGGCGGGGTGAGCGTGTCGTAGTAGCCCTGCCCGATCATCTGCACGGCGGTCTTGTTCTTCGACGCCAGCTTGCGCAGCTCGGCGAGGACTTCGACCTCGCTCAGGGCCGCGGCGAGCGCGAGGTCGGCGTCCTGACGGATATCCTTCGGAACGGCGGTGTCCACCAGGGCGTCGACGGTGTCGTAGCCGACAGCCTTCAGCATGGCGTCGACGTCGGCCTGGCGGCGCGCGCCGATGTGCCGGTCAACGAAGGACGTGGAGGCTGGGGTAACAGTCACAAGGAACTCCATAACTCAGGCGGCGCAGGGTACGCCACATTGATTCGGGTTCCTCCCCGCTCTGTATTGGACCTGAGAGTTTCCGCGCAGCCTGCGTTTCAAGGCTCCGCTTGCACCGTCGGTGAGCACAGCATGTCTGGGACACGCCTGCTACTTTCCAGAGATGCCTTGCCGCGGCGGTACATGGGCCTGAGAGATTCCTGGGGAGGGTTTGCTCCTACGGCGCCTGCTTGTACCTACTTGCAGGACTCTCCCGCCGCAGATCAAAGGCGTATTCAATTGGGGGTGACAACAGTCACAGCTCTCATTGTCCTATGCCGGGCGCGCGTCCGCAAACTCCCTCCCGGCGGCGGACCCAGGTTACGGCCGTCGAGCCGCCCGCCGGGAAATCCGGCGGCGCGAATTCGCCGGAAACGTCCGGGGTCGCCGCAACTTTCCGGCGAGCCCGGAGGCGTCCGGCGACTTCGGCGGGGGTGGCTGGGCTCGGGGGGGGGGCGTCAGCCGCGCAGGCGCTCGACGGCGGCCAGCAGGCCCTGGACGTCCGCTTCGACTTCCGGCAGGGGCCCGCCGGGGCCGCGGGTCAGCATCGCGTTGAAGTACAGCCCGTCCCCCATGTACAGGACGGCCTTCGCCATGGCTGGCCCGACGTCGGCCGCCAGCAGTTCCAGCCAGCTCGCCTGGCCGGCGGCGAAGCGGCGGAGGGTTTCCCCGTGTGCCACCTCGGCGAGCCGCGTGGCCGCCACGAAGACCCGGTCCATAGGCGTGTCCGCCCACACCGAGGACTTGATGAAGTATGCCGCCGCCCCCTCGGGGGCTGCCGCCATGGCCGCAACATCCGCGGCCAGAAGCCGGTCCAGCCGTTCCAGCAGGACCGCGATCATCGCCTCCTTGGTCGGGAAGTGGTAGAGCAGGCCGCCCTTGGAGACGCCGGCCCGGCGCGCGACGGCGTCGAGCGTCGCGGCGCGTTCGCCGACTTCGATGAGCAGGGATTCGAAGGCATCGAGTACGGCCTCGCGGGCGACGGGTTTCCTGGGCATGCCTCCCATCATGCCTGTCCGGCCGCGCATTTCTTAACTGTACCGTCCAGACGGTATAGTTACGTTCATGAGCATCGCATCGATCACCCCAGCCACCAGCACTCCGGCGACCACCGCCCCCCGGGCACCGTGGCGTGACTGGGTCGCCCTGGCCCTGCTGATGTTCCCCGTCCTGCTCGTGGCCGTGGACAACACCGCGCTCACGTTCGCCCTGCCGGCCATCGCCAGCAGCCTGACCGCTTCCGGCGTCGAACTGCTCTGGATCGTCGACGCCTATCCCCTGGTCCTGGCCGGGCTCCTGGTTGCGATGGGCTCCCTGGGCGACAGGATCGGCCGGCGCCGGCTGCTCTTCGTCGGCAGCGCGGGTTTCGCCGCGGTGTCGGCCGTGACGGCGTTCGCGCCGAGCGCCGAATGGCTGATCGCCGGCCGCGCCGGGCTTGGCCTGTTCGGCGCCATGCTCATGCCGTCCACGCTGTCACTGATCCGGAACATCTTTCCGCAGCCCAACCGGCGCAGGCTGGCCGTGGCGATCTGGGCCGCAGGCTTCTCCGGCGGCGCCGCCCTCGGCCCGATTGCCGGCGGCTGGCTGGTGGAACACTTCTGGTGGGGCGCCGTCCTGCTGGTCGCGGTACCGATCATCCTGCCCCTGCTGCTGCTCGGCCCGGCGCTGATCCCGGAATCCCGCGACCCGCAGCCGGGCCGGGTGGACGTGCCCAGCATTGTCCTGTCCCTGCTGGTCATGGTGCCGGTGGTCTACGGGATCAAGTCCCTCGCCACCCACGGGCCTGCTCCCGAGGCCTTCGCGAGCATCGGAACCGGCCTGCTCATGGGGTATGTGTTCATCCGGCGGCAGCGCAACCTGGCCAGAGGCCACAGTGCAGCCCACAGGACAGACCAAAGCACCGCGCCGATGCTCGATGTCAGCCTGTTTGGCAACCGGATCTTCAGTACGGCCATCGTGGCCAACGTCCTGGCACTATTCTCCTTCAATGGCTTCATTCTCTTCCTGGCCCAGCACCTGCAGCTGCTGGAAGGCCAGTCCCCCTCGGCGTCCGGCGTCGCCATGGTCCCGGCCCTCATCGCCACAGTCGTAGCAGGGCTGCTCGTGGTCCCGCTGGTGCGCAAGGTGCGGCCCGGCTTTGTGGTGGCCGGCGGCCTGCTGCTGAGCGCGGCGGGCTATTTCCTGGTGGCATTCGGCGACCACAGCCAAGGCCCGTCGCTCCTCCTTGCCGCCCTGCTGGTGCTCTGCCTGGGGGTCGGCGCGGCGGAGACGATCTCCAATGACCTGATCCTGGGCGCCGCGCCCGCCGACAAGTCGGGGGCCGCCGCCGCCATCTCCGAGACCGGCTACGAAGTGGGGTCCCTGCTGGGAACGGCGATCCTCGGCTCAATCCTGACTGCCTCCTACCAGGGCAATCTCCGGCTCCCCGCGGGCGTGTCCGAGCTCGCCCCGGCCGCGGCTACCAGCCAGGCCGGTGAAACCCTGGCCGGCGCTGTGGATCTGGCCCGGATGCTGCCGGCGCCTCTGGCGGAGGCCGTGACGGCGGCCGCGCGCACCGCCTTCGACTCGGGCGTGCACGTCACGGCGTCAATTGCGCTGGTCCTGATGTCCGGGGCCTGTGTCCTGGCCGCCGTCGTCCTACGGTCGGTGCCGAAGGCCAAATAGGGCTCAGCGGCCGCCGTCAGCGTCACGGGGTTCCGCCGCTTAAACACGAGCGTCCGGCGCCGGGAGGATACCCGGCGCCGGCCCGCATGGTCTCGGCATTCACCATCCAGGCGTACTGCTCAAACTTGGCGATGAACTCGTGCAGCAGATCCGCGGTGGTGGGATCTTCCTCGTCCACTTCGTCATGGACCTTGCGCATGGTGCCGACGGCCGCCTCAAGCGCGGCGACAATCCGCTCGATGGCGTCCTTCGTGTTGATCAGGCCCGCCGGGAACTCGGCCAGTGCGGTGGACTTGGAAACCGTGGAGCTTCGGCCGTCCGGGAGGGCGTGGAGGGCACGCATGCGCTCGGCGAGGTCGTCCGCGAATCCCCGGGCGGCGTCGATGATCTCGTCCAGCTGGAGGTGAAGGTCCCGGAAGTTGGTCCCGACGATGTTCCAGTGTGCCTGCTTGCCCTGAACGTGGAGTTCGATCAGGTCCACCAGGACTGCCTGCAGGTTGGTCGTCAATGTGGGTGATGCTTTCATGAATCCTCCTCGATAGAACCGGTGCCGTGCGGGCCGCGCGTGCCGCTTGCTGGCACCCCGGCCGATGCTTCCGACGCTACCGCAGGGCGGCGCCGGGCCGCGACGGTTCTGGGAGGAATTTCTCGGTCAGCTTACTAAGTCGGCTTACTAACCGTTTTTGGGGCGGTTTAGACGGCCTCGTTGAGGATGGGCCCCCGGGGGAACACGGCCCGTGTGATGCCGCCGGAGGTGGAATCGGACAGCTGGGTGAGGTAGTCGTTGCGCCGCCTCGGGGTGATCCGGGACTGGGGCTGGAACGGCTGCTCGGGGTCGTCGGCGTAGTGGGCGGTCAGGCCGTCACGCATGAGCCGGATGGCCTCCGAACGCTGCTGGGACACCGCTGCGTGCGTGGATCCGAGTTCCGCGGCGAGGTCTTTGACCGTCCGGTCGCCGAAGTAGATCTCCTCCACCACGTAGCGCATCCGTTCCGGGAGGGATTTCACGGCGGCCCGCAGGTACTGGAGCCGTTCGTCCGCGAGCACAGAGTGTTCCGGCGTCAGGGTTTCGGCCGCCAAGGTATCCACGACGGCCTCGTCGAGGGGCGTCAATGTGCGTGAGGCATCCGCGAGCGCGGCCTCCACAACGCTCTGCTGGACACCCAGGGCGGAGGCGATCTCGTCCACAGTGGGGGTGCGGCCCAGGGCCGACGCCAGGGTTTCCTGCACGGACATGGTTTCCTTGATCCGCCGGCGGGCGGATCGGGTGGCCCAGTCGCTGGCCCGCATCTCGTCCGCGAAGGCACCAAGGATGCGCCTGCGCGCGAAAGCACCGAACGGCACACCGAGGCCTGGATCGAACGAATCGGCCGAGGTGATCAGGGCAATAGCGCCGGCTGAAGCCAAATCATCGCGAGAAAGGTGTGACGCCTTCGAGCACAAATCTGAGACGAGATACCCCACCAGCGGAAGGTGCTGCGTGACCATCTCGTTGCGTTCCACGCGATTCAATACTGTGTCCCCCCATGAGACCGGATCCGAAGGGTCCTCGACCCTTAAAACGCCGAGAGCCGCACCCAAAACCGACCGGTGCTCCCCCCATAGGAGTCAGCGTTCGCAAGTAGGGCGCAGCACCCATGGAGGAAACTTATCACCTGTTCCAAGATCTGCGTGTACCCTCAGGGAAAAGCTGTGCGAAAAATGCGGTGACCGCCCCGAAGCTGTGATTCACAGGGCGGAAAGAGAATGGGGCCCATGAGCGCAAGTGATCTCTCCGCGGCACTGTGGCAGGAGCGGCGGCAGCTGGAGCTGCTCCTCTTCAGGCTGGAAACGCAGCGTCTGCATGTCGTGGCCGGGAATCTGGAATGGCTGAACTTCATGGCCTCCGAGATTGAAACCGTGCTGGACCGCCTACGCTTCGAGGCCCTGGCCCGGAGCGTCGAATCTGCTGCCGTGGCGGCCGAATGGGGTTTGCCGGCACAGACCACGCTCGTCGAACTGGTTGCGGCCGCGCCCGCCGGGCCCTGGCCCGAGATCCTGCGCGAGCATCTGGACACGCTGCACACACTCCTGGCCCGGCTGGGCGAGGCTTCCAGCGTGAACGAGGAGGCACTGCGGAACCTCCCGATGCCGGGACGCCCCGGCCCGGCGGGCACGGCCGGGCTGCTGGACCAATTGACCACGGGCGGAAACCTGGAGCGGTCCCTGGCCGTGGTCCGGCGTTCAGCCCAGCCGCTTCTGGCCCAGTATCTCGGCGGGGACCACGTCTGATCCGGAGCGGGTCCTCAGCCGTCGGCGGGAGTTGCGCGCGGTGGCATGAGTCCGCGCAGCGCATCCTCGGCGTCCGGGCCCGCTTCCGCCGCCGCGAGGTTCGCAGCCGCGATGGCTTCGATGACTTCCCGGCGCTGGATCGGCACACCCCTGGGCGCCTCAATGCCTATCCGAACACCGTCGCCGCGGCCTTCCAGAACAGTGATGACGATGCCGTCGCCGATCATGATCTGTTCGCCCGGCTTGCGTGTAAGTACCAGCATCTTCTCAATCTACCCTTCGGCCCGGGGAGCATCGTACGATTCCCGCCGGTTCTGCCATGTCGGTTCCGGCCCGGCGGGGCGCCCGTCGATCCAGCCCACGGGCAGTGCCAGTCCGTTGACGCTTTCAGGTGACCCGGTCTCCGACGCGCCCACCACCGCCACAGCGGTCACGTTGAGCTGGGCGGAGAGCACACCGACCCAGCGCGCCGTGTCCTCGTGCTTGCGTCCGGCGTCGACTACTACCCAGACCTGGTCGGCGGAGAGCGCCGCCACTGACTGCACCCGGGCCAGGGCGTTGCGGGCTTTGCCCAGTCCGAACGCGACCAGGACGGTGCGCTCCGTCACCACGGCGTGGGCGCGCGCGGCCGTGGCGCTTTGACGTCCGTCGACGTGCAGGTGGCCATAGGCGGAGAGCTCGCCGGCGGTCCGCACATCGGCGCCCCCGGACGCCATGGACATGGCCAGGGCGGCATCCATCGCGTCCTCCCCCAGCCCGACCAGGACCACGAGATCGCCGACGCCGGTCAGCGGAGCCGGAGCATCCGCAGCCCTGCCCGGCGCGGCGGCGGTGCTGGCGGCGGGGGCCGGGTGCGCGGGGCTCCCGACGGCGGCGGGCGCCGGTTCTGCCGAGTTACGGGCGGCGGGGGCCGGGTGCGCGGGGCTCGCGGCGGCGGCCTGCCCGGGGGCGGGCGCCGGTTCTGCCGGGGTCCGGAGCCCGGCCCCGAGCTGTTCCAGCAGCTCGGCGAAGTCCCGCGATTCGGTGGATACACCGGCGGGAGCGGGCCGGTGCAGGCTCAGCTCAGCGGCGTCCGCTTCTTCCAGGAGTGCGGCGATGGCGGCGCCCTGCAGGTGATGGGACGGGGCGGCGGGCCGTGCCGGCCCTCCGGCCGGGCCCGTCGGCGCTGAGTTCCGGGCCGCCGGCGGGGCCGATGCTGCCGCCGCGGTTCCGGCGTCGTACTTCCCGGCGGGGGGCACGCCGCCCGTAACAGTGCCCGCGGAAGCCGCTCCGGCGGCGGTCTCCCTGGCGGGACCACCAGTCACCGAGTCGGGTTCGGCCCCGGCCAGGATGTCGGCGTCGGGCACTACCTCGCCGGTGACGACCTCGTGCTTGGACTGGATCTCGATCATGGCCTCGTAGCGGTCCTGGGCGAAGAGCCCGGCGATTCCGGGGCTGCTGACGCGTTCGGCGGACACGATCCGGGCCGCCGGACCGTACAGCTGTTCTGCTTTGCGGCGGATTTCCTCGAGCGAGGCTCCCTTAAGCCGATAGCGGTTCGGCATGGCGCACCACTCCTACTGTTTCGATCCGGACATTGGCGGAGGTCACCTCGCGGTAGGACAACACGGGCACGGATCCCGGCTGCGCGCCGACGAGGCGGTAGATGGCGGGCCGGAGCGCGGGGGCGCAGACGAGCACGGCCTGGCGGTTGGCGGCGGCCGCGGCGTCGACGGCGGACCGCACCGAGCGCAGCACGTCGTCGAGCCGTTCCTGGCCCATGACGATCTGGCTGCCGCCCTCCGCGGGCCGCATGTCCTCGAGCATGTGTTGTTCCAGGACGGGGTCGATCATGATGACGTTGAGCACCGGGCCGTCCATGAACTTGGCCGTGAGGGCAGGGCCCAGGGCCTGCCGGGCGGCTTCCACGAGCGATTCCGGATCCGTGGAAATCTTGGCGCGGAGCGTGAGGGCCTCGTAGATCCGGGCGAGGTCGTTGATGGGCACCTGTTCATCCAGCAGGCCTTGGAGGACGCGCTGCAGCTCGGCGAGGGAGAGCAGCGCCGGGGTCAGTTCGTCGACGGCGGAGGGACTCTGCTTGCGCACGCCCTCGGTCAGCACGCGGACGTCCTCGCGGGACAGCAGCCGGGCAGCGTTCGACGCGACGATCGAGGACAGGTGGGTGACCAGGACGGAGACCCGGTCGATGACCGTGGCCCCGGTCATTTCGGCGTTGTGGCGCATCTCCCCCGGAATCCATTTCCCGGCGAGCCCAAACACGGGCTCGATCATCGCCGGGCCCGGGAGCGAGTCCAGGTTCTCGCCCAGGGCTAGCATCTGGCCGCTGGGGGCCGTGCCGCGGCCGGCTTCCACGCCGGCAATGCGGATGGCGTACGTCGCCGGCGGCAGGTCCACACTGTCCCGGGTGCGCACCGGCGGGATGACCAGGCCCAGTTCCATGGCGATCTTGTGCCGCAGGGACCGGACCCGGGCCAGGAGGTCATCGGAGGCGCCGGAGACCATGTCCACCAGGTCAGGTGCCAGCAGAATCTCCACGGGGTGGATGCGCATGTCTTCCAGCAGCTTCTCGTTGGGATCCTGTTCCGGGAAGTTCAGCGCGGTCGACTCAGCCTCCCGGACCGTTTCCGCAAGCTGTTGGCTTGCCGCGGTCCGGCGGGAGGCGATGAACAGGCCGGCGCCGACGACGACGAACGGGATCGGCGGCATGCCGGGGATCAGTGCCATGGCGACGGCGGCGACGCCGGCGATCATGAGCGCGTTCGGTGACTGCAGCAGTTGCGTGGAGGCAGTCCGGCCCATGTCCGACTCGGCGTTGGACCGGGTCACGATCATGCCCGTGGAGACGGCCATGAGCAGTGCCGGGATCTGGGTGACGAGCCCGTCTCCCATGGTCAGCAGGCCGTACGTGTTCAGGGCGTCGCCGATTTCCAGGCCGCGCTGCACCATGCCGATGGCGATGCCGCCGACGAAGTTGATGATGATAATGATGATGCCCGCGATGGCGTCGCCCTTGACGAACTTCGAGGCGCCGTCCATGGCACCGTAGAAGTCGGCCTCGGCAGAGACTTCGGCGCGCCGCTCCCGGGCCTGGGTGTCGGTGAGGAGTCCGGCGTTGAGGTCGGCGTCGATCGCCATCTGCTTGCCGGGCATGGCGTCGAGGGTGAAGCGCGCGCCCACCTCGGCCACGCGCTCGGCGCCCTTGGTGACCACGACGAACTGGATCACCACGAGGATGAGGAACACGACGGCGCCGATGATCATGGAGCCGCCGACCGTCACCTTGCCGAAGGCTTCAATGACCTGCCCGGCGTAGCCGTTGCCCAGGACCAGGCGGGTGGAAGCGACGTTGAGGCCGAGCCGGAACAGCGTCGCCACCAGCAGCAGGGACGGGAACACCGAGAAGTCCAGCGGCTTTTTGACGAACATGCTGGTCAGCAGGACCAGCAGTGCCAGCAGGATGTTGCAGACGATGAGGAAGTCGAGCAGCGGCGCGGGTACGGGAACCACCAGCAGGAGCACGATCCCCACGATGCCGATGGGCACCACCAGCCGGTTCAGCCTGTTGTTCATGGTGCTGTCCTTTCACAGACGCTGATTCCCGAAGTTTTCGTGCCGTGTTTCACGCTGTGGTGCCTGCCGTGTTTCATACGGTGGCTACCGTGGTGGCCATGCGGTGCATCCCGGCGGCGGCGCCCCGGGCCTTGAGCGCCATGACGAACGCGAGGACGCCGGCCACCGCCCGGTAGAAGTCCACCGGGATCTCGTCCCCCAGCTCACAGGCCCCGTGGAGGGCCCTGGTCAGCGGGATGTCCTGGACCATGGGCACGTTCTTTTCCTCGGCCTCTTCCCTGATCCTCGCAGCCACGTGGCCGGCGCCCTTGGCCACCACGCGGGGCGCGGACTTGCCGGGCTCGTATTTGAGGGCCACCGCCACGTGCGTCGGGTTGACCAGGACGACGTCGGCGTCCCCGATCGCGGCGATCATGCGGTTGCGGCTCATGGCCATCTGGCGCGCCCGGCGTTGGGACCGGATGAGCGGATCGCCCTCGCTGTTCTTGTTCTCGTCCTGGACTTCCTTCTTGGACATCCGGGTCTTCTTGCGGTTGCGCCGCATGACGACGAAGAAGTCGGCCGCGGCCAGAACGATTCCGGCGGCCACCGCGAACTGGACCAGGGCGGCTATCCCGCCGGCGGCGGCCTGCACTACCCCGGCGACGGGCAGTCCGCCGGCGGTCAGCAGCACCGGAACCAGTCCCTGCACGACGGTGTAGAGCACCAGCCCCACGACGCTTGCCTTGAGCAGCGCCTTGAGCCCGCCCCACACGGCCTGGGCGCCGAACAGCCGCTTGATCCCGCCGAGCAGGTTGAAGTGTTCGAATTCGAGCCTGAATTTCTTCAGGTGCACACCGCCCTGGAGGGCCGAGCCGGCGAGGACGGCCAGGAACACGACGATCAGCAGGGGTCCAACGATCCCGGCGATGGACGCGAAGCCGGCTTCCAGCGCCCGGACGGCTTTGCCGGGGTCGGGGGCGGACACGATTCCACGGACGCTGAAGAGCTGGTCCGTGGCGGCGTTGGCGGCCCGGTCCACCGTGCTGGGCAGCATCAGCGCGGCGGCGCCGACGCCGAGCCAAGCGGTGAGGTCCTGGGAACGGGACAGCTGGCCCTTGGAGCGGACCTCCCGCATCCGTTTCTCGGTGGCTTGCTCGGTCTTTTCCTGTGAATCCGCCATCAGCCCACCCCCAGCACGGCTTTGGCCGCCTGCCCGGCGAGGCTGGAAACGATCCGCGGCAGGGCCAGGAACATGAAGCCGGCCAGCGTCAGGGTGAGCAGGATCTTCAGCGGGAAGCCGAGGGAGAATGCGTTCAGGGCCGGCGCCACGCGGGTCAGCAGGCCGAGCCCGACGTCGGCAAGGAACAGCACCACCAGGAGGGGGCCGGCGATCTGCACGGCGGCGAGGAACATGCCGGACACGGCCGCGATCATGGCCTGCACCGGCTGGGCCAGGTCGATCCCCCCGGCCAGCGGCAGGGCGGCAAAGCTGCCGGTGAGGCCGGTGATGACCAGCTGGTAGCCGTCAGAGGCGAAGAGCAGGGCCAGCGCCGCCATCTGCAGGAGCCGGGTGAACTGTGCACCGTTGACCATCATTTGGGGGTCGTAGGCCTGGGCCATCTGAAACCCGCTGAACAGGTCGATCAGGCTGCCGGCGGACTGGATGGCGGAGAAGATGACGAGGACCAGGAAGCCCAGGACCAGCCCGGTGACGAGCTCCAGGACCACACCGGTGACGAACCCGGCGGTGTCCCGGGGCGTGTAGCCGCCGGCCAGGCGCTGCGTCACCGCCAGGCCCAGGCCCAGCCCCAGCATGGCCTTGACGCGCCCGGGAATGGCATGGTGCGAGAAGGGCGGTGCCACGACCAGGAAGGCGGTCATCCGGACCGTGGCCAGCAGCAGGACTTCAAGCCAGGCCGGGTCGATGGGGATGCCCACCTCACAGGCCTCCGAGCAGGGACGGAATCTTCGCGAAGAGGTCGTTGGTGAAGGCGACCATCTCCGAAATCATCCAGTGTCCGCAGACAATCAGGGCCACGGCCACCGCGGCAGCCTTCGGGACGAAGGACAGGGTCGCTTCCTGCAGCTGCGTGATGGACTGCAGCAGGGAGATGGCCAGGCCCACCACCAGCGCCGTGACCAGCACGGGCGCGGAGAGTTTGGCGGCCACGATCATGGCCTGGAGGCAGATGTCCAGGACCGCGTTGGCGTTCATCCCGAACCCGCATAGCTCTGGACGAGCGCGGTGATGATCAGGCCCCAGCCGTCCACGAGCACGAAGAGCAGGATTTTGAAGGGCAGCGAGATCATGACCGGCGGGAGCATCATCATGCCCATGGACATCAGGGCCGCGGACACCACGAGGTCGATCACGAGGAACGGGATGAAGATGACGAAACCGATGATGAACGCGGCACGGAGTTCGGCGATCATGAACGCCGGGATGAGGGTCTGCAGCGGGACGGCCTCAGGCGTGGCCGGGTTCTCGGCTCCGGCGGCGCGAGACATCAGGGCGATGTCCTCCTCGCGCGTGTGGGCGAGCATGAAGTGCTGCAACGGACCCGACGCGGCGCTGACCGCACCGTTGAAGTCCAGTGTGCCGTTGAGGTAGGGCTGGATGCCGAGGGTGTTCATCTCGTTGATCACGGGCCACATCACAAAGATCGAGAGGAACAGGGCCAGCCCGGCCAGGACCTGGTTCGGCGGGATGGAGGGCAGGGACAGCGCATTGCGGGTCATTGCCAGGACCACAAAGATCTTGGTGAAGGACGTCATCATCAGCAGCAGCGAGGGCGCAACGGCCAGGAGGGTGATGCCGATCAGGGTCAGGACGGCGGTGGAAGGTTTCCCGTCCATCCCATTGATCTGGATGTTGACGTTCCCGCCGTCGGGATTGGCGGGGTCGGTCGGCGGCACCGGCGCAACAGGGTCGATGGGTGCGGCGTGGCCTGCCGAGGCATTGAGCCACAGCAGGAGGACGGCAAAGAGCACGGCGGCGAGCCCCAGGGCCAGGAGCCTGAGGGGCCTTGCGCCAGCTGTTCGCGGGCGGGTGGTGCTGGTGGGGAGCGGGAAGATCAATTGCGGCGTCCGCTCCTGAGCGCGGCGGCAGCCTGCTTCCAGGTGGAGCCGGCCAGGATGGAGCCGTGCAGCGGCGGATGGCCCGAAGCGCCGCCGGCGCTGCCACGGCCGGCGTGGCCGCGGGCCGGGGGGTTCCGGTGAAGGGAGCTGCGGCGGGACGGCGGCAGGTCCCGGACACCGTCCGGGCCGTCGGCGAAATCGTCGGCGTCGTCGGCGTCGTCCGAACCGTCGATGGCGGCCCTGGCCTGGCCGCTGAAGTGGTTGCCGGCGAGCGGGCTGGTCTCAGCGAGGATCCGGGCGAAATCCCCGAGGCCGCGGCTGGTGCCGGGGACGGGGACTTCTTCGGGTTCGGGCGGGATGTCCCCGGTGTGCAGGACGTTGACGGCGTGCTCGGTGACGCCCAGGAGGAAGCGCTGCCCGGCGGCGTCGACCACCACCACGGAGGCTTTTTGTCCCAGGCTCTGCCGGCTGACGATGGTCAAGGCGCGGTCAGCCCGGCGCCGTCCGGTGCCTTTGCCCAGCCGGTGCTGCAGGAACCACATGAGGCCAAGCACCGCGCCCAGGGCCACGACTACCCGCAGCCCGAGGATCAGTGCGTCCATTCAGCTGAGCCCCTCGGCGACGTCGAGGATCCGGGTGATCCGCACCGCGTAGTCCTGGTCGAGGACCACAACTTCGCCGTGCGCGATCAGGCGGCCGTTGAGCAGGACATCGGCCGGGGCGCCGGCGGAGCGGTCCAGTTCGATGATCTTGCCCGGTTCCAGCGACAGCACGTCCCGGACCGACATCCGGGTGCGTCCGATCTCCACGGTCAGGGCCATTTCAATGTTGTTGATCCGGCCGAGCCGGCCGGCCACGGTGTCTCCGCCGGCGAACAGGTCTCCGCCGCGTTCCTGGCTGTTGCCGTGTTCGCGGAGCCGGACGGCAAACCAGGCCGCGGCGTTGCTGCCATCGGAGAGTTCAAAGACGGCCGTGTCGGGATCCGAGAGGAGCCCGGAGACGTCGGATTCACGCAGGTCGGACAGGACACCGGCCCCGAAGACTGAGCTGGCGCTTTCCATCGCGGGGCGCAGCACGTCGGTCACGGAGACGTGTCCCAGCTGGGAGCCTGCGCCGGCGGCCTCGTCAAGGAAGGTGCGGTCGCTGAGCATGAGGGCGAGGTCGGCGGTCACCGCGCCGACGAAGGTCGCCGTGACCGCCTGCCGGGCGTAGGCCGCCGCGGACCGGGCGGGAACCAGGGCGACAACCTTCAGGGCCACCGGGCTCGGCAGCTCCTCGACGAGCCGTTCCGCCGACATTTCGTGCTTGGTCAGGGTGATGCTCATCGTTGGTTCTCCTCGATTGTGACAATTACTGCGGCCGCGCGGGAGCCGTTGCGGGCCGGGGCGGCAGTGGCCAGCCGGGTTCCGTCCAGGGTGAGGTCAAAGGGCCGGTTCTCCAGGTGCGGCAGGGTCAGGACATCACCGACGGCGAGGCCCAGGACCTGGCTCGGGGTAACGAACGACGTCGAGAGCCGTACCGAGAGTTCCACCGGGACCTGCTCCAGTTGGGCGCTGACGCGGGCGGCCGCGTCTTCGCGGGAGTCGGTCGGGTTGACCTTCTTGAGCCGTCCCAGCAGGATGCCGGCCGGAACGGCCAGGGTGGCGGGGGCGTTGACGTCGCCGACGCTCATGGTGAAGGAGGCGACGATCATCAGTTCGCTGGGTGCGGCGGCCTGGGCGAACTGGGAGTTGTATTGGATGGTGTCCACCCGGACGGCCTCGCTGAGCAGCGGGCCCAGGGAATAACCGAGGTCTTCGAGTGCCTCGTCCATGAGGCCCTTGATCAGCGCCTGCTCGATCTGGGTGAACTTGCGGTCCGGCATGGGCGAATCGTTGGAGGCGCCGAGCATGCGGTTAACCCAGCCGAGGGCGGCCGGGCCGGGGAACTGCACCACGAGCTTGGAATCGTGGGCCTCCACGGTGCACAGGACCATGGCGGTGACGGCGGGCAGCGAGGCGGCGTACTCGTCGTAGCTGAGCATGCTGACGTCTTCCAGGCGCACCACGGACTTGACCCGGACCTTGGCGGTGAGCTGGGTGCCCCACTGGCGGGCGAAGGTTTCGAAGGCGAGCTCCAGCACCCGGCTGTGTTCGCGCGCGAGCGTCGCGKGACGGCGGAAGTCATAGACGCTGACGGTCCGCTCCCGTGCCACTTCCCGCTCATCCAGAACACTCACGGTTGCCACTATCGGCAAGGGAAGCCGCGGCGTAAGCAATCCGCCGGAGGCAAAATACAGGCAAAACACAGGCAAAACACAGGCGAAAACGCAGACGGAACACGCGGCAACCCGCCCTAGCCGGGAACGGCTATTTCTCGCTGAGTTTCAAGGCCTCCGGAATCAGTGCCCGGACGACGTCGGGCTTGTCGGAAACGACCACGATGTCCACCCGGCGGTTCCGCTCCATCAGCGCCGGTGTGGAGTCGTCGTTGACCTGGCGGGCGGAACCGAACGCGACGGCACCGATGGTGCCGGGGGCTATGCCGCCGCGGTCCACCATGTACCGCAGGACGTTGACGGCGCGCGCCGAGGACAGTTCCCACGTCGAGGGGTAGGCCGTGATGCCGTTCGCGGCATGGCCCTCGACCATGATTTCCATGCCAGCCGGCTTGAGCACCGGTGAGATGACCTGCAGCACCCGGGAGGCCCGTGAGGTGAGCTCGGGCCGGTCCGGTTCGAAGAATGCCTGCGATCCGACGAGTTTGACCGTCAGGCCGCGCTGGTCGATCTGGAACTCGACGTTCTCGCTCAGGCCGGCGGCCGCCAGGCCGGCCTGCATCTTCTGCTGCAGCGCCTTGAGCTTGTCCACTTCCTTGATCGCTTCAGCCATGTTCTCGGGGGATGCGGTGGCCGCGCCCTTGACGGCGGCGAACGCTTCAAGGTCCTCTTTCACGAGTTCCGGCGGCACCACTGTGCCCGACGCCGTGTCCACCGTTTCCGTCGCGACCGCGCCGAATCCCGTGGCCAGGGAGTTGCGGAGTTTTTCAAACTTGTTGGCGTCCACCGTGGACATCGCGAAGAGGACGATGAACATGCACATCAGCACGGTGACCATGTCCATGTAGGACGCCATCCAGCGTTCGTCGACGTGGTGTTCTTCCGGCTTCTTCCGCCCGCGCCGCCTGGGGCTCACGCGGCCTCGTCCATCCTGTCGGACTTCTCAGCGCCGGCCTTCTTGCCGGAGCTCTTGAGCTGGTGCTCGGGGACCATAGCGCGGAGCCGTTCGGCCAGCAGAAGCGGCTGGGCGCCGGACTGGACCGACAGCATGCCTTCCATGAGCAGCGTCATCCGTTCGATGTCCAGTTCCGAGAGCCGGGCCATCCGGGCGCTGAAGGGAAGCCAGATGAAGTTGGCGGACAGCAGGCCCCACAGGGTGGCGACGAAGGCTGCCGCGATCATTGGGCCGAGGTGGTCCGGTGTGGACAGGTTTTCCAGGACGTGGGTCAGGGACACCACGGTGCCGATGATGCCCACGGTGGGGGCGTATCCGCCGAGGCTCGCGAAGAATTTGGAGTTGGCGTGATCGCTCCGGGATTTGGAGTCGATCTCGTCCTCCATGAGCATCCGGAGGTCTTCGGCGTCGGTGCCGTCGGCGATGTTCTGCAGGGCACGGGCCAGGAAGGGGTCCTTGACGCTGGCTGCTTCCTCTTCGAGGGACAGCAGGCCCTCGCTGCGGGCCTTTTCGGCGAAGCGGACCATCTGGTCAATGCTTTCCTGCGGCTTGGCGGTTTTGCCGAGGAACATCTTGGGGAGGGCTTTGAAGGCCTGGACGACGTCTTTGAGGGTGTTTCCGGCGATCCCGACGGCGAGCGTGGCGCCGAAGACCAGGATCATGGGGGCCGGGAGGAGCAACGCCGACAGGCTGGCGCCCTCGAGCGACACCATGGCGATAACGGAGCCGAAGGCGAGGAGCAGTCCGATGACTGTTGCGGGATCCATCGTTACTTTCTGGGTTGTGCAGGCGCCGTGGGGCCGGCGCCGTCGTCGTAGGGGTCGTCGTCCGGGTCTTCAGTCCGGACCAGGCTGAGCGGATAGCCGGTGATGGCCGGAAAGTCCCGGGCTTTGCTCAGGATGTACGCCCGGTACTCCGCGATGAGCTCGACCACTTCGGCGAGGCTTTCGAGCACCACATAGGCGGCGCCGTCGAGCGTCACCAAGTGCGTATCCGGGCTCTCGTGGATGCGTTCAATGAGGTCCGGATTGACCGCGAAGCGCGTTCCGTTGAGGCGTGTGACGACGATCATGGGCCGATTCTGCTCTGTGAGGGGAAGGGTGTTCTCCTCCGTACTGTCGGCAGGCCGGGCCCCTTCGTTAGGCGCCGTCGTCAGGCGCTGTGGCAGGGTGCCGGTTCCGCGGCGCGGCCGCCGCGGCAAGATTCCCCGTGCCAAGGCCGCCGCCCGGTATTAGGGTGGGAGCTGACGGGGCCACCCGGCCCGCCCCGTTGGACGCCTGCTCTGTTGCAGACCGCTCTGGTGCATCCGTCCCTTGCAGTTGGTCCAGTGCCAGGAAACGACGGCCGCCCGCCTCATCAGGAAGGCCAGCCATGGCGCCATTTCCGGATTTTGAGCAGCCGTTGAACCCGTTTCCCCGCTACGCAGCCATGCGGGACAGTGAACCCGTTTTCCAGGACCAGGAGACCGGCGTGTGGCACGTGTTCCGCTATGACGACGTGCAGCGGGTCCTGTCCGAGCACGCCACGTTTTCTTCCCGGATCGGCGGGGACAACCCCTCCGAAACGGGCCAGCTCTTCGCCGCCAGTTTGGTCAACACGGACCCGCCGCGGCACCGCCAGCTGCGTTCGCTCGTGACGCAGGCGTTCACGCCGCGGGCAGTCGAAGCGCTCGCCCCGCGCATCTCGGAACTGACCAACGAGTTGCTGGACCCGGTGGTTGCCGGCGGCGCCACCGACCTGATCGAACAGCTCGCCTATCCGCTTCCGGTGATCGTGATCGCCGAGCTCATGGGCATTCCGTCCTCAGACCGGGACCGGTTCAAGCAGTGGTCCGACGTGATCGTGAGCCAAACCCGCCCGGGCGCCGATGAGTCCGTCCACACGGCAGCCAACCGGGAAATGGCGGAGTACTTCATGGGCATGATCGAGGAGCGGCGGCACCGGCCGGGCAATGATCTGATCAGTGCGCTCCTCGCAGCCGAGATCGACGGGCAGAAACTTAGTCCCATCGAGTTGCTGGGATTCTGCAGCCTGCTGCTCGTGGCCGGAAACGAGACCACCACCAACCTGATCGGCAATGCGGTGCTGTGCTTCACCGAATCGCCGGGCACGGCGGAACGCCTCGTCGCCGAGCCTGCCCTGCTCCCGCACGCCATCGAAGAGGTGCTGCGCTACCGCTCCCCCGTCCAGTCCATGTACCGGCTCTCAGCCGTCGACGCGACCGTGCGCGGCCGCACCATTCCGGCAGGCTCGCCGATCATCGCCTGGATCGGCTCGGCGAACCGCGACGGGGAGCAGTTCCCGCGCCCGGACGAGTTCGACGTCGAACGCTCACCCAACCGTCACCTCGCCTTCGGGCAGGGCATCCATTTCTGCCTCGGGGCGCCCCTGGCACGGCTGGAGGCCAGGATCGCGCTGGAGGCCGTGCTCTCACGGCTGCCGGGACTGGCGGTAGAACCCGACGCGCAGTTGGAGCGGATGGAAAGCATGATCGTCTACGGGGCGAAACAGCTCCCCGTGACCTGGCAGGCTGCCTGACGCCGAGCGCGGCGTCAGGGGCGGCGATCGTGACTGTCTTCAGCGCCCTCGAGGGCGGCCCCGAACCATGTCGGCAGGTGGTGGACCAGGTCGTTCTGGTCCGCGCCGATCCATGCGACGTGGCCGTCCGGTCGGAGCAGGACCGCGGGCGCGTCCAGTTCCGCGCTGACGTCCGCGACGTGGTCGATCCGATCCGCCCATCCTGTGACGGAGAGTTCGCCGGTCTGGTCCAGCAGGAGTCCGCGGCCTTTGCGGGTGAGCTCGTAGAGACGGCCCCGCGACAGAGGGATGTCGCGCAGTCGTCTGCCGAGCAGCTCGGGTCCTTCGCCGAAGTCGTAGCGGATCCCGATCGCGGTGATCTTCTCGGCCAGGAAACGGCTGACGTCCTCGAAGTCCATCAGCTCGGTCAGCAGCCGGCGCACGGCCTGCGGGCCGGGCTCGGTGGACAGCAGCTCGCTCTGGGCGCGGGTGACGGTCAGCACGCTCTCGGCGACCGGGTGACGCTCGGCGTAGTAGCTGTCCAGCAGCCCGTCCGGTGCCCACCCGTTGAGCTCGGCGGCCAGCTTCCAGCCGAGGTTGAAGGCGTCCTGGATGCCGAGGTTCAGTCCCTGCCCTCCCAGCGGCGGGTGGACGTGCGCCGCGTCGCCGGCGAGAAGAACCCGGCCCACCCGGTATCGTTCGGCAAGCCGGGTGGCGTCGCCGAAACGGGACAGGGAGCGTGGTGAGTGGACGCCGAAGTCGGTGCCCGTGAACGCCCGCAGCTGCGTCCGGAACTCCTCCAGGGTCGGCGGCACGGAGCGGTCTTCGGCCACGGCCGTCGCGGGCACGACGGCGCGGTACAGGCCGTTTCCGGCGGGACCGATGCCGAACCCCTTGTGGGTCTTGCGCACCTCGTCCGCTACCTTGGCCAGCTCGTCCGGCGGCGCGGTCACCTCCACCTCGCCCAGGAGCCACTCGGTCGTGGCCGGCTCGCCGGGGAAGCCGATGCCGAGCAGTCTGCGCACCAGGCTGCGTCCGCCGTCGCAGCCGACCAGCCAGCGCGAGCGCAGCCGTGAGCCGTCAGCGAGCTCGACGCTCACCGCGTCCTGGTCCTGCTCGACCCCTGTCACCTCGCAGCCGCGGCGGATCTGTGCGCCGAGCTCCCCGGCGCGCTCGGCCAGCAGGCGATCGGTGACCGGCTGGGGGATGCCAAGGACGTAGCCGTGTGCGGTGTCCAGGTTTGCCGGCGGAGGCTTGTCGATCCCGGCGAAGCGTCCGACGCCGCCGGGATACTGCTGCCCGTGGGCGAGGAACCGGTCCAGCAGCCCGAGCTGGTCCATGATCTCGATGCTGCGCGGGTGCAGGCCGAGCGAGCGGACCGCCGGGCTCGGCTCCGCGTCCCTCTCCAGCACGAGCACGTCCACGTCGTGCAGCCGCAACTCGCTGGCCAGCATCATCCCCGTCGGGCCACCGCCGCTAATGATCACGTCGAAAATATGGAACCCCAATCCCAGAAACTCACTTACCGGATTGCCCGGCTGCGTCCCGCACCCTCAAATGCGGGGGTGAGCCCGATCAGTACTCGCCCTTGATCACGAAGTAGGAGCCGCGGATAACGCCCGCCAGCTTCGATTTTTGGCGGGCGAACTTGAATCGGGGCGCCAATTCCTCCGGAATTTCCATGCCGTCGGCAAGTTTGAACCCGACCGCTCTCTTCCCGCCGCCCTCGATGCTGTACATGGCGTTGACCGACAGTCCCGATTCGTAGAAAACGTAGGCCATCCGCAAACCGTCGACTTCGAAGGCGGTCGCTTCCAGCGGGTTGGATCCGATCACGATGTCACGTTCGTCCCGGAGGATCCGGCTCACCCGGTCAACCACGTCAGGAACTTCGCTTGCAGGGCTCACTGTGAAGACGTGGCCGTACTTATTCCGGTAATAGCGGGCCTCGTTGGCGCGCAACCCGGCGAGGGCCTCGGCGACCGGAGACGCTTCCAATCCGACAGTAGAAACGGTCTCGAAGTCAACGATGTACGGCATGTGCCCTCCTGGACAGACGTGTTGGGACCAATGCTAACGCCATGACGTGTTGCAAGGACGACGGAACGTACGTGCCCTTTTAGGGTGTGATCCAAGGAGACAGCTCCGGGTCCGGCCGTACCTGAAACCCAAAGCTGTCCCCCGAATCGTTAAGGGGCAATCAAGACTTCCCTGATCAGCGCTTGAGCTGGGTCAGTTCCTGGAGGACCTCATCCGAGGTGGTGATGATGCGGGCGTTGGCTTGGAAGCCGCGCTGGGCAACGATCAGGTTGGTGAATTCCTGGGACAGGTCCACGTTCGACATTTCCAGCGAGCCGCCGGTCAGGCTGCCAAGGCCGGGATCGCCCGCAGCACCGAGCTGCACTCCGCCGGAGTTGCCGGTCGCAACGTAAGAGGAGCCGCCGGCCTTCTCAAGGCCGCCCGGGTTCGTGAACTTGGCGAGGGCGATCTTGGCGAGGACCTGCTTGATGCCGTTGCTGAACGACCCGATCAGGGAGCCGTCGCTGCCCAGCGTGTAGGACTCGAGCTTGCCGACGGGGGCACCGTTCTGGCCGCTGATGGTCAGCGAGCTCATGGCAGCGTAGCCGGAGACCTTGGAGACGTCGATGGTGATGCCGTTGACGGTGAAGTTGCCGCCGGCGGTGGGCTTGCCGTTCGTGTAGGTCACGGATCCGGTGGCTGTGGTGCCGTTGTCGTCAGCGGCGATGTTCCAGGTGCTTCCGGCCTTGGTGAAAGTCATTGAGACGCTGCGTTCCGTGCCGGCGGCGTCGTAAACCTTGACGAGGCGGTCCAGCTTGGTGCCGTCGACGGCGTCGCTGGGCAGGTTTCCGTCCAGCGTCACCGTGTCGGTCTTCTTGGCCACCATGGTGTTGGGGTTCAGCGTGATGTCGCCGACGGGGCCACCCGCGTTGATCACACCGTTGGTGGCGGTCCAGCCCTGGAGGATGCCGCCGTCGGGGCTTACCAGCTGGTTGGCTGCGTCCGGGCTGAACGCGCCGGCGCGGGTGAAGAGCTGGCTGCCGCCCTTGCTGGTGACGAAGAAGCCGTCGCCGGAAATCATCAGGTCGGTGGCCCGGCCGGTGCTCTGCGAAGAGCCCTGGGAGAAGTTGGTGGTGACACCGGCAACCCGGACGCCGAGACCGATCTGGGCGGGGTTGCTGCCGCCGGTCTCAGCCTGCGGGCCGGTGGCGCCCTGCTGCAACTGGGACAGGGTGTCCTGGAACTGGGTGGAGGAGGCCTTGAAACCGGCGGTGTTGACGTTGGCGATGTTGTTGCCGGTGACGTCCAGCATGGTCTGGTGGGCGCGGAGGCCCGAGATTCCGGAGTACAGCGAGCGGAGCATGGGAACTGCCTTTCTACGGGTGAAGAAGTGGTTAGGAAGCGGCCGGAGCAGTGAGCCCGGTGATGGAGTCGAGGGGAACGGAAAGATCGCCGATCGTGACGGACGGGACCGATCCCGAATAGCTGACGGAACTGGCGACGCCGGTCCCGGTGGTGCCGTCCGCGAGGGTGTAGCCGACCGAGTGTCCGATCAGCTGGGCCGCCGCCGTCCGCATCTGGAGGGAGAAACCCTCCTTGCTGTTGGTGGTCAGTTCAGTCATTTTTTCCATCATGGAGAGCTGGAGGGTCTGGCTCATCATCTGGTTGGTGTCCATGGGCGCGCTCGGGTTCTGGTTCTTGAGCTGCGTCACGAGCAGGGACATGAACACGTTGGCATCCATGGTCTGCGAGGGTGTCCGCACGGCAGAAGCCTGGGTGGCCTCCCCCGCCGCCGTTACCGGCTGGGATGCGATCGGCTGAATCGTCATAAGTCGCGTTCCTTCGTGTCAGACAAGAATGTCGAGGGTGGTCTGGGGGCCGTTCAACAGCCTGGCGGTGCGGATGGCTTGATCATCGGCCAGCGCATCCCAGCGGTTTCCGGGCCGCGGCTCGGCCTGCCCGTTCCGGCCGCCCGGGCCGGAGCCGCTGCCGCCGGGGTCCCGGCCGGCGGCGAACTGGCCGCCGGTACCGGCCCGGTCCTGGCCCGTGCCGTGCTGGGCACCGTGCTGTCCGAACCCGGGGCCGCTGTGATCGGAGAGGTCAAGGCTGGCCCCGAATCCGGCGCCGTGGAGTTCCCTGCGGAGTTCGGGCAGGATTCCGCGGACCGCTTCACGTCCTGCCTCCCCCGGGGCGAATAGCTCAATCCGCACGCCCGCGGCGTCGATCTGGGCCCGGACCGTCAGCGGACCGAGATCTTCCGGGCTGACCTTGAGCGTCATGATGTGCTGGCCATGGGGTGCCCCCACGAGGGTGAAAAGCGGTTTGGCCAGCTGGGGCTGGAGGGGTGCCGCGGCTTGGGGTGCCGGCGTGGACGCCGACTGGAACGCCGGCTGCGCAGCAATCTGGGCAGCCGGCAGGGGCACGGCCTGGGCCACGGTTGCCGCCGCCACAGTTTGCTGGACGGGTATTGCGGCGGCCGCAGGGGCTCCGCTTTCCGGATCGGACGGAGCCTGTGCGGCGTTGGGCATGGGTGCCGCGACGGGGTCCGCCAGGACACCGACGTGCGCCGGAGCGGGTGCGGGTGCGGGTGCGGGTGCGGGTGCCAGTGTGGCTGCCGGTGTGGATGCGGCTGCGGGAGACGTGCTGCCGGAGGGTGTGGTGCCGGAGGGTGTGGTGCCGGCCTGGGCGCTGCTGGACGGGGCAGTACCGGGCGAGGGGGTCGGCGCCGACGGCGCTTGTCCGGGCGCGGACGCGGCGACGGCGGCGACGCCCACGTCGTTGAGCGCGGGCGCGGGCGCGGGCACGGCCGCGGCGGTGGCCGCCGGCGAAGCGCCAAGCACGGGACCAAGTCCCGATGCGGACTGTGCCGCCGCTGCCCCGCTCGGTGCTGCCGACGCGGCCGACGCTGTGGCGGTGGCCTGCACCGGCGCTGCCGGGGTTTGCCCTGCCGGTGCAGCCTTGGGCGGTACCGAGGACAGCGGCGCTGCGGCAACAGTAGCCGGTGCGGTGTTCACGGCATTGACGGGTGCAGCCGTCAGGGCAGGATCCTGCCGAGTCCGGACGGCGGCTGCATTGGACCCGTCGGATGTGTCGGTAAAGGCGTCTGCGCCCGCGGTCTGCGAGGCCACAACGGCGCTCGGCTTACCGTCCGGCATGGTCGCAGCGGGGACGGCGGCCGGAGTCTGGCGCCGCCAGGCGGCCAATCCCGGGGTCGCGGAGGCCGGGGCCTGCGCAGCGGCGGGTAGGGTGCGCGCAGCGGCGGCCGGCACTTCGTCGGGAAGAACCGCCGAGGTCGCGGACGGATTGGCGGCCGGTGCGGCAGTGCGGGAGCCGTCGTTGCTGTCCGACGCCGGGGCAACGGCAGGTGCCGACTGTCCGGGCAACGCAACCTGACCAAGTTGCGCAATCTGGCCAAGCTGCCCAAACGGGACGTACTGGGCCGGCGGGAATTCGGCAGTGCCGTACTGGGCCGGCGGGAATTCGGCAGTGCCGTACTGGGCCGGCGGGAATTCGGCAGTGCCGTACTGGGCCGGCGGGAATTCGGCCGTGCCGTACTGGCCTGGGGCGTACTGGGCCGCGAGGCCCGCGCCGCCGGACGAAGCGGCGTCGGTCCCCGGTGCGGCCGCGGAAGCGGCGTCGGCCGGCGGAGCAGGGGTCGCAGCGGTGCCGGTCAGCGAAGCACCGTCCGTGCCGCCGTCGTGTTGCGGCGTTTCGGCCGCCGCGTCGTCGGCCGCCGGCACGGCCTTAGCGGCGCCGGGCTCTGCCGCGGTGCTGTTGCCTGCTGCGCCCTGGACGTCGTTGAGGACCGAGTCGAAAGTCGCGGCGGCTGTGTTTCCGTTGTCGCTGCCGGGCCGCGGGTCCGTGCCCGGCCGGGCCGCCCGGACCGGCGCCGCCAGCGCGGCCGCAAGCTCCGTCGATGCCGCCTTCATGATGCCGCCCCTGCGGGAACGATGCGCCGGATGGAGGTCAGGTTGGACTGCTGCTCCCAGGCATCGCGGATCTGGACGGTCTTGCCGGGCACGGGCGCGTCGATCGCCTTTCCGTTGCCCAGGTAGATGGAAATGTGGTTGCCGCCGAAGCTCACCAGGAGGTCCCCGGGTTTCGCCTCGGCGAGGGACGCCACCGGGGTGCCCTGGCGCATCTGGTCGCTCACCACGCGGGGAAGCTCCACGCCGAGGTCCTTGAAGACCCGCTGGGTGAAGCCGGAGCAGTCCATGCCGGTGGCCGGATTGGTGCCGCCCCACACATAGGGAACACCGATGTACTTCTTCGCCACGGCCACCACGTCATTGCCCGTCGCGGCCCCACCGGTGTGTACGGATCCGGCTGCCTGGGCGCCGGTCAGCGCGGCGGTCCCGGCCGCCGTCGTACCGCCAAGACCCAATGAGGTGCCCAGTGAGGTGCCCAGGCCGAGGCTGTCCGTAAGGGAGGCGGCGTCTGTTGCGCCGCTGCCGCCCAGTGCCGCGGCCAGTGCCTGGGTGAACGTGGCGGAGTCGCCGGTGCCGGTTGCGGTCGCGAGCGAGGTCGCAGCCGCAGCCTTGGCCGCGGCGGCGCTGGTTTCCGTGGCCGCGGGGCGGCTCAATTCCGCGATCATCGACTGGATGCCCTGCATCCGACTGATCGCCTCCGTCATGCTCATGGCTTCACCTGCTGCTCATCGCGGTGCCAGAGCGTCGAGGCAATCTCGTCCAGGGCCGACTGTTCGGCGCGCAGGTCCGCGGAGTTGACCTCGGCGTCGTGCCGGGCCTGCAGTTTTTCCAGGCCCACGGACCGCGTGCGGGCCGCGATGAACTCGGCGCGGGCGTTGGCTTCGTCGGCCTCGGCCAGGTGGGTGAGGTTTTGCAGATCCGCGAGCATGCTGTGCGCGGATGACCGGGCCGCGGCGACGGCGCGCAGGGAGGCCGAGCTGGAGATGGGGTCATCCGCGGCGGCAAGTTCGCGGCGGGCGGCGGCTTCGCGGACCCGGACGGAGCTGGAACGTGAGCGGGCGCGCGCCAGCCCGGTTGCCGCCTGGTCCTGCTGGAGCTGGCGAAGGCGCAGGAGGCCGGCCAGTGAGAATTCGCGGTTCATGCTGCTGCTCCCAGGATCGAAGTGAGGTGGCCGAGCCGTTGCCAGGACTCGGGGTGGGCCGTGGATTCGTCCATCGGCTGCTGGAGGAATCCGCTGACGGCGTGCTCGTGGTTCAGCGCTGCGTCCACCAGTGGGTTGGTCCCGGTCTGGTAGGCGCCGACGTCGATCAGGTCCTGTGCCGCCTTGCGGGCCGCGAGGACCCGGCGGAGTGTGGCGGCGGCGTCGAGGTGTGGCCGGGAATTGACCTTGCTGGCCACCCGGGACACGGATCCGAGCACGTCCACGGACGGGAAGTGCCCGGTGACGGCGAGTTTGCGGTCCAGCACCACGTGGCCGTCCAGGATGGAACGGGCGGCGTCGGCGATGGGCTCGTTGTGGTCATCGCCGTCCACGAGCACGGTGTAGATGCCGGTGACGGAGCCGGTTTCGGCCGTGCCGGCGCGCTCCAGCAGCCGCGCCAGGATGGAAAAGGTCGACGGCGGGTAGCCGCGGGTGGCAGGGGGCTCGCCGGCCGAGAGGCCAATCTCGCGCTGCGCCATGGCCACCCGGGTCAGGGAGTCCATCATGAGGACCACATCCTGGCCCTGGTCGCGGAAGGACTCGGCGATGCGGGTGGCGGTGAAGGCTGCGCGCATGCGCATGAGGGCGGGTTCGTCGGAGGTGGCGACCACCACCACGGAGCGGGCCAGGCCGGCGGCGCCGAGGTCGTCTTCGAGGAACTCGCGGACTTCGCGGCCGCGTTCGCCAACGAGGGCGATCACCGAGACCTCGGCGTCGGTACCGCGGGCGATCATCGAGAGCAGGGAGGATTTGCCGACGCCGGAGCCGGCAAACAGGCCCATGCGCTGGCCCTTCCCGAGCGTGGTCATGGTGTCCAGGACGCGCACGCCGGTCTGCAGCGCGGTGTCGATGCGGGCGCGTTTCATGGCGTTCGGTGCCTCGTTGTCGATCGGCACGCGCGGCCCGCTGAGCAGCGGACCCTTGCCGTCGATCGGGCGTCCCAGGCCGTCCAGGACCCGGCCGAACAGGCCCCGCCCGGTGGGAACCAATACCGCGCTGCCTTTGGCGCGCACCGGGTCACCGGCAGCCACGCCGGCCAGCCGGCCCAGCGGCATGCAGCGCACGGAGCCGTCCAGCGCCGCGACGACTTCGGCGTCGAGGCCCGGATTCTCTCCCACGGTCACGAGGTCACCCAGGGCGCAGTCCAGACCCGACACTTCCAGGCCCAGCCCGATAACTGAGGTGACGACGCCGACCCGTTGCGGGGCGGCCGCGGCCAGCGCGGCGGCATAGTCGGCGCCCTTGGGCCGCCACTCGGCGATCATGCCTGGCCCCGGTAGGCGCCGGCGTCGAATTCTGCGTGGCCGGACTCTCCCAGCTCTATGTCTCCCAACAAGGCGTCTCCCGGCAGGGCTTCTGCCGACGCTGCCTCTCCCAGCAGTGCCGTGCGGGCACGCCCCAGGGCTGTGCGGAGGCTGGCGTCGAACCAGCCCTGCTGGTATTCGACCTTCGCGTCGCCGCGGCCGAGGGAGGGGTCCGCGATGAGCGGCAGACCGGCGGGCAGTTCCTGGTCTTCCCGGCTGAGGACGTCGATGTCCGCCGGGTGCAGCCGGATTGCCAGCACCGTGGCGGAGTCATTCCCGGAGAGGGCCCGGGCCGGGGCGGCCCGGGCGGTCCGGGTGCCTTCGGCCAGTTCGTAGCCGAGGATCGCCTCGGCCAGTTCCAGCGCCGTGCGGGCCAGGATTTCTTCGGCATCCTGCAGCGCCTGCACGTTGCGGTGCGCAAAGTCTGTCCTGGCGACGGCGAGGGCGCGCACGGCACGGTCCAGGTCCTGCTGTCCGGCGGCCAGGGAGGCAGCCTGTTCGGCGGACATCCGGTCCCGCCAACGGCGCTGTTCCTTCGCGGCGGCGCGCACCCCGGCGGCGTAGCCCGCGGCGTGGCCTTCGGTGTAGCCGGCCTGCTCGGCGGCCGGGCCGTTGGCCCGCAGCGACGGGAAGACGACGCGCGCCGGGGCGTTGTCAGTAGACATAGTCTTCTTCGTCCCCGCGCTGGATGGTGATCTGGCCTTCGGCCTCGAGTTCGCGGATGGACCGGACGACGGCGGCACGGGCCTCTTCGATCTGCGAGGCCCGCAGCGGTCCCAGGGCGGCGATCTCGGATTCGAGGATTTCCAGGTTGCGCCCGGAGACGTTCGTGGTGATGGTTTCCAGGACCGGCTCGGAGGCGCCCTTCATCGCCATCGCCAGGACGGCCGCGTCGAGTCCGCGCAGCACCAGCTGCACGTCGCGGCGTTCCAGCTTCACGATGTCGTCGAACGTCACCATCTGGGCCCGGATCTCCACCGCGAGGTCGGGATCGAGCAGGTCCAGGCCGTCCAGCACGGATCTTTCCGTGCCGGCGTCGGTCCGGTTGATGATCTCCAGCAGCGGCTGGATGCCGCCCACCACCTTCGAGGCCTGCTGGGATACGGCGGCGCCGCCGCGGAGTTTGAGGGTGTCGGCGACAATCCCGATCGCCTCAGGCGCGCCGGATCCCATGGTGGCGATGCTGAGGGCGACGTCGGCCCGCAGCGAGCCGGGCAGCCCGGACATCACGGCCGATGCCTTGCGCGGGCTGAGGTGGGCGAGGACCAGGGCGATGGTCTGCGGCAGTTCGCCGTCGATCAGGGCCAGGATCTGCACGGGTTCGATGTCCTCGAGGAACTCGAAGGACTTGCCGGCCATGTTGACGGTCAGGCGGTTGATGAGCCCGGCGGCCTTTTCGGAGCCGAAGGAGGCCTCCAGCAGTCCCTCGGCGAGTTCCCGCCCGCCCCGGGCCTGGCGCGTGGTTGTCAGCGCGGCCTGGTGGAAGTCCTTCATGATCTGCTCGGTGACGTCAGAGTCCACCTTCCGGAGCTTGACGATCTCCCCGGCAATCTCCTCCGCCTCGGTGTCCGTGAGCTGGGCCATGACCTTGGCGGCGTTCTCGGGGCTCATCTGCATCAGGACGACGGCGGCGCGCTGGGTGCCGGTCAGGGGCGTATCGGTTGCTTTCATGCCGGTTGCCTGTCATCCATGAGGCTGCGCAGGTAGTCGGCGGCCCGTTCCGGGTTTGCGGCGACCATGTTGTCGATTTCAAACCGGCGGCGCTCGGATTCCAGCTGTTCGGTGCTCGGGCCCGGAAGCGGGGGCAGGGCGGTGATCGGGATCGCCGACGTCGCCGGCGGAAGGGCCACCACGGGAGGGGCCACCGGCATGATCTCCAGGTCCAGGCGTTCGCCGAGGTCCACGGGCTCGCGCTTCTGGCGGCGCCGCAGGATGATCGTGACCACCAGGGCCAGGATCAGCAGGCCGAGCAGGATGCTGCCTGCGGTGACGAGGGTTCCGAAGAACGCGGCCTGCTTTTCGGCTTCGGCGTTGGCCTGGGCCTCGGCGAGCGCCTTGGCGGCGTCGTCGGCGGCTGCGGTGCTGAACGGCACAACCTCGACCGTGACGACATCGCCGCGCGCGGTGTCGGCCCCGGCAGCGGAGGTGACGAGGTTCTTCAGCGAGGCCAGGTTCAGGCCGCCGGCGGCGGCCTGGCTGACGGCGACGGAAATGGTCTGCCGCTTGATGGCACCGGCCGGGATGACCCGGTCCTCGGTGACCTTGTTGACCGCGTTGTTCTTGGTCTCGGTGGAGGAATCGAAGTTGCCGTTGCCGCTCGTGCCGCCGGGAACAGCGATGTTGTCCGGGCCGAGGACGCCCGCGGCGCCTCCCCCGGTTCCGGTGTATGTCTCGGTCTTGGACGATTCACTGAGCGGCAGGGCACCCTCGGCGTTGGAGAAGGTCTCGCTCTTCTGCTGGGCCGATTCGCCCGTCACGTCGGCGGCAACGGCGACCGTGGAGTTGCCCGGGCCCACCACACGGTCCAGGACGGCCCGGACGGCGTCGGAGGTGCGTTGCTGGTAGTCGCTGGCCTGCTTGGTGGACGATCCCGCGGTGCCGCCGCCGACGGTGGAGAGCACGTTGCCCTGGGAATCGACCACGGAGACGTTGGAGGGCTTGAGGTTTTCGATGGCGGCGGAGGTCAGGTGGACGATTGCCTGCACCCTGTCGCTGGACAGGGTGGCGCCGGCGTCGGTCGCGATGAACACCGAGGCGGTGGTGTCCGGGGCCTTGGACACAAACACTGTCTTCTCGGGGATGGCGAGCCGGACGGCGGCGGTCTTCACGCCGTCCATGGCGGAGATGGTGCTCGCGAGTTCGCCTTCGAGGGCGCGCTTGTAGGTGACGGACTGCTGGAACTCCGAGGACGTCACGCCCATCTTGTCCAGCAGGGAGTACCCGGTGGCGGCGGCAGTCGGCAGGCCCGCGGCCGCTGCCTTGAGGCGCTCGTCATAGACCTTGTCCTGCGGCACCAGGATGGTGGATCCGCCGTCGCTGAGCTCGTACGGAACGTTGTCCTTGCGGAGCTGTTCGACGATGCCGTTGGCGTCGGTGGTCTGGAGGCCGGAGAACAGCGGGGTCAGCACGGGGCGGGTAAACCAGGCGGACAGGGCCACAATGCCGACCACCAGCAGGGCGGCGCCAATCACGGCGATGGTGCGCTGGCCGGCGGTGAAGCTCTTCAGGCCCGCGCCGAAGCGCTGGAAGAAAGCGGTAATCTGCGGAGGCATCAGGCCTGCATCCTCATGATCTCGTTGAACGCGTCAACGCCCTTGTTGCGTACGGTGGCCATGAGCTCGAGCGTCACCTGGGCGCGGGTCGCGGCAAGCGTGGCGTTGTGGATGTCATCCAGGTTGCCGGTTACGGCGGAGACAGCCAGCTGGTTCGACGTCGACTGCAGCTGCTGGAGGTTATCCACCGCGCCGGTGAGGGAAGTGGCAAAGGCGGAGCCGTCAGTGCCGGCAACGGGGGCCGCTCCGGCGCCTGTCACATAGTTTGTCGGCAGGACGCCCTGGACGGGGGCGATGGGGGCGACAGTCATTAGGAGCGTCCAATCTCAAGGGCGGCCATGTAGGTCTCGCGGGCGCGATCCACCACCTGCGCGTTGGCCTGGTAGCCGCGCTGGGCAATGATGAGCGCACCCATCTGTTCGGCCATGTCGATGTCCGGGTACTTCACGTTGCCGTTGGCGTCCGCCAGCGGGTGGTCCGGCTGGTAGACGATCCTGCCCTCGGCGTTGCCGAGCTGGGTGCTCTTGACGTACACGCCCGAGCCCTTCGAGCCCTCTGCGGCCTCAACGTACCGGGCCTGGAAGGCGGGGCCGGACGTGGCGGAGGCGTTGTTCATGTTGGCGAGGTTGTCTGAGACGGCATCGAGCCACTTGCGGTGGACGGTTAGGGCGGAGCCGGCGATGCCGATTGCGTCGAAGGTCATCAGCTGGTCCTCAGGGCGGAGCGCACGGCGGTGAATTCGGTGTTGACGGCGCGGGCGGCGAACTGGAACCGCAGCACGGTGTCGATGTTGGACAGGGTCTCGGTGTCCAGGTTGACGTTGTTGCCGTTCAGCTGGGTGGGCTCCAGGGATTCCGCCGTGGTTGCCTGGACACGGCCGCTTCCGGACTGCATCGACGCTGCCAGGGCGTCCTCGAAGCTGACGCGCTTCGCGTGGTAATTCGGCGTGTTGACGTTCGCGATGTTGTTCGCGATGGTCCGCTGGCGCAGTGCCAGCCCGTCCATGGCGCTGGCCAGGGCGGCGGAAGTCACGGATTCGAGCACAGAGTCCTGCCTGGGAAAGGTGGGGGTGGCCGATCCGTGGCCGGTAATCGAGCGATCCGTGCTCTTACAGTGGTTATCGGCACTGCTCAGCGCCGCGTTAGGCGAAATCAGGAGAGGATTTCAGATGTTTTGGAACCCGGGATTCCTAGCCGTTGACATCCAGGTACAGGGCCCCGGCGGACTCCCCCACGCCGGGCACGGACGATACCGCCTGCAGCTGCCGGGCGACTCCCAGCCGCGCCTCTTCCAGCCGGAGGGCAACGCGTTCCTGGGCGGCTGCCAGGGCGACGGCGCGGCGCCGTGCGGTCGCCGGCAACGGCCCGGTCATCGACGGCGGAGACCAGCGCTTTTCCGGCCGGGGTTCCGCCACCGATCCCGCAGGGACGGCGAGCGGGCCCAACGGATCCTTCAAGGTACGCTCGGCGGACTGCACCGCCATTTCGAGCACGTCCAGCACAGCCATCCAGGCGGCCAGAGTGGTGTCTTCAGGGATCTTGCCGGAAAGGGGTGATCGGGCGTTGTTGGATCCGGCTCCCCCGAGGCCGGATTCCGAGTCAGCCTGTTCAGCCAAAGCCGAGACTCCCGCTGCCTGTTCCGGGCCCGGTGTTCCAGGCGCCTGCCGCCGGGAATCCGGCTGGAGCTGCGGAGGGAAACGCCGCGGGGGCTGCGGGCACGGGGACAGCGGCGGCGGCCTCATGCCAGGTCTGCCGCAGGGGTTCCAAGAGTTCGATCGCTTCGCGGGTCAGGGCCGCGTCGCGCTGGATATTCGCGTTGATCAGTGCCGTGGAGACGTAGTTGTAGACCCCCAGCAGGCCGTTGGCCCCGTCCCACGCGTCGACCTTCAGTGAGGAGGAGAGCTCGGACACGATGGCCTGGGCGTGCAGCAGGTTTTCCGATGCGGTGGTCCAGTCGGCTGCCTGCTGCGCGGTTTCGGCCCGGCCCAGATCCAGCAGGAGCCGGTCGTAGAGCATGGTGAGCAGGCGCGCGGGCGGGGCTGACAGGACCGAATCCGCGAGGTACTGATTCCGCTGGCCGGCATTGCCGTAACCGCCGCCGAAGGAGGTCAGAGTCATGATGAAGAGCTTCCTGAAG
Source organism: Arthrobacter sp. P1_H7 (assembly GCF_056405215.1). Classification (NCBI taxonomy): domain Bacteria; kingdom Bacillati; phylum Actinomycetota; class Actinomycetes; order Micrococcales; family Micrococcaceae; genus Arthrobacter; species Arthrobacter sp. P1_H7. Next base: position 38,495 of record NZ_JBFUCO010000019.1, read on the forward strand.
AGAGTCCTGCGAGTTGGGAGGACAGCCAGGCCTGCTGGGCCTTCATGCCACTAAGTGCCACTTCCAGGCCTGAATAGGTCCGTTGAAGAGTTGCCTTGCGCGATTCAAGCCGGGTGTCCCAGTCGCTGACGCGGTTGGTAAGATCCTGGACTTCGGACTGCTGGCCAGTGATCTTGGTGGTCAGCGTGCCGGTGTATTTATCCGACGCGGCCGTAGCGGCGGAGGCGATGCGCCCGGCAAGTTCCTGCACCTTGGCGGCAGTGCCGGCAGGATCGGCGGCGAGGGCCGCTGCGAACTTGGTGCCGTCGAACTCCATCGTGCCAGCCTTCGTGATGCTGATGCCGATCTCCGACGGCGATCGCGGCGGGGTGCCCACTGGGAGCGACGCCGAAGAGAGGATGCTCAGGTTCACCGAGCGCACCGTGCTGTCTCCAGCAAAGACACCCGCGGTGGTCGCGGCGCCGCCGGAGTTGCTCACGGCGCTCTTGCTTGCCACAAGGGAAAGAACGCCATTCACCCCGGCTATCAGGTCCGAGGCGAGCTTCGTGATGCCAGCGTCGTCACGGCCCACGGTGAGCGTTACGGGAGTAGCAGTTACTTCCTTGGCAGCAACGGAAACGCCGGGCAACAGCTCGGTGAAGGTGTTGGTCGACGACTTTACTACCTGGGCAGCGCTGGTGCCGGGCCAGAGTGCGATTTCCGCGTCCTGTGCAGCTTTGACATCAGTGAACGCGGTTCCCGGGTCGGTAATGGTGAAGGCACTGGCGGCGCCGGGCTTGGTAGCCGAAAATTGGAGGCGGTAGTCGCCGCCGCCGACGGCGACTTTGCTGGCCGTGACACCTGCATCGGCCTTGTTGACTGCTGCGACGACGTCGTCCAGGGAGCTGGTCAGCGGGGAAATGACCACGGACGTGCCGCCGCTGGTGACTGTCATGGTGGTGTAGGGCCACGCCGCCACCGGTTCGGAGACGGTGACTTGGGTCTGGGCCAGTTTAGTAACAGTGAAATCGATCGAGCCGGCCTTCGCCGCGGCGGTGGTGCTGACTGCGACTTTGTCGCTGTTCGTTGTCGCGGAGTAGAGCTCAAGGGCACCCGGCTTGGCCGCGGCCGTGGCCTGGCTCGCGAGCGCAGCAACCTTACTGTTCAGGCTCTGAAGTGCCGAAACCATGGACTGAATCTCATACGACTTGTCCTTCAGCTGAGTCTGCGGGATCGCTTCGACCTGCATGAGGGAGCCGATCAGGGCCGTGGTGTCGAGCCCGCTGGCTAGCCCGTCCAGGGAGATTCCCATCGCTGCCACTCCTTGCTGTCGGGTTGTTGCTGGATATTCGCGCTTCAGGAGCTGCGCGGAAGGACCGGACGATGGTTTTTTGCCATCGTCCGGCCCTTCCGCAGCTTGATGATCGGGGGTGTTTCTTCGTCCGATCAGGGTGGCAGACTCATTCCTGGACTACCAGACTGCATGAACCGGACTAGCGCAGGAGCTGGAGAACACCCTGGCCGGACTGGTTGGCCTGGGCCAGCATCGCGGTACCGGCCTGGGACAGGATGTTGGACTTGGTGAACTTAACCATTTCCTCCGCCATGTCCGTATCGCGAATACTGGAGTTGGCAGCCGACAGGTTCTCCTTGGAGACCTGCAGGTTCTTGATGACACTCTCGAAGCGGTTCTGATCGGCACCGAGGGAAGCCCGGGCCGTGGAGACGCCCACGATTTCCGTATCAATGGCCGCGATGGTGGTCAGGGCATTCGCAGCGCTGTTGAATCCAGTCGCTGCCAGGCCTGAGATCGTGGTTCCCACTGCCGCGACATCTTTCAGGTTCACTGAGATCTGGTCAGCAGCAGTGCTTCCCGCCCCAACCTGGAAAGTCATCGGCGTGGTTGAGGCCGCGTTGTCCAGCAGCTTTGTCCCGTTGAAATTTGTCGAAGCTGAGATACGAGTCAGCTCGGCACCCAAAGCGGTCACTTCCGTGGCGATAGCCGCACGCGATTCAGTGTTGTTGGAGTCGTTACCCGCCTGAACAGCCAGGTCACGAACTCGCTGCAAGATCGAGTGAACCTCGGTGAGAGATCCTTCAGCCGTCTGGATGACGCTGATGCCGTCCTGGGCGTTGCGGGCAGCAACTCCCATGCCGTTGACCTGGGACTTCAGGCCTTCGGAGATTGCCAGGCCGGCAGCGTCATCAGATGCGCGGTTGATGCGCAGGCCGCTGGAAAGCTTTTCCAGCGACTTGGACAGGTCGTTCTGAGTGTTGCTGAGGTTGCGGTACGCGTTGTTCGCAGCCAGGTTGGTGTTGATCTGCATTCCCATGATGTTTCCTCCATGATTGGGACGATGTGCGATGGCCCATCCGTGGGCCTTCAGGAGTAGTTATCGCCGTTTGGCCAGCACACGTAAGGAAGATTCCAAAAGAGTTTTTCAGTTCAACGCCCGGGCTGCTCCTGACTGTTATCAGCCTTATTGCCGCTAACGGATCGCGCACCCCTGCCGATAGTTTCTACGAACCCTGCTGAAGGCTGAATCGTCCGCACGATGAAATCGACGCCCCGGCACCACCGCACCAGTCATCTGCACCATTCACACATGAGGGAGCCGTCCGGACCATGGCCATCCACGAACTTTCAGCCCTGCTGTGGCGGGAGCGTGAACTCCTGGACGTTCTCACCTTCAAGCTGGAGGAAGAGCAGTTGCTGCTCACCGCCGGGAAATCCCGCTGGCTGCCCCACGGCACCAAGGAAGTCGAGCAGGTCCTGGAACACCTCTCCAAGGCGAGCCTCGCCCGCACAATCGAAGCCGCCGTCGTGGCCGAAACCTGGGGGCTGCCCACTGACGCGTCCCTCGGCGAACTCGCCGCTGCCGCGCCGGAAGGCGCCTGGTCCGAGATCCTCACGGCTCATCTGACGGCGTTGACCCACCAAACGACACTGATCAAGGAACTGCGCGACTCCAACGAGCAGTACCTGCGCACCGCAGTCCGTTCCACCCAGGAATCCCTCGCCGATCTGCGGCCCACCGCTGCGGCCGGCACCTATGACGCCCAGGGCAAGACCGGGGAAACTGCAGCCTCGCGTATTTTCGACAAGCAATTCTAAGGAAGCGACCATGAGTACCTTCGGCGCCCTGAACACCGCCTACCGTGGCTTGACCGCCGCCCAGCAGGGCATGAACGTGGCCGGGCAGAACATTGCCAACGCCGCCACCGAGGGTTACACCCGGCAGCGCGTCCAGCAGTCGTCAATCGTGGCGCCCGCGCAGGGCCTGTTCGGCTCGGGCCGCCCCGAGGCCGGGAACGGCGTCTCCGTGGACGGCATCGCACGCTTGGGCAGCAGCTTCCTTGACTCGGGCGTCCGGTCGACGGCGGCCCAGTCCGGCTACGCCAGCGCCCGGTCTTCGGCGCTCCAGGGGATCGAAGGCATCCTGCAGGAACCCGGCGAAAACGGCATCTCCACCGCGCTCCAGGGCTTCTGGTCGGCCTGGCAAGGCGCCGCCAACCAGCCCAACGACTCCGCCGCCAAGGGACTGGTCCTGCAGGCCGGCAGCGACCTCGCCACCAAGGTCTCCTCTTCCTACCGCTCCCTCGAGGACCAGTGGAGCAGCGTCCGTGGCCAGGCCCAAGGCGCCGTGGACGCCGTCAATGCCGCCGCCACGCAGGTGGCCGCCTTCAACACCAGCATCCGCTCAACCCTCGCCGCAGGCGGATCCGCCAACGAGCTGATCGACGCCCGGGCCAAGCTCACCGAGACCATCTCCCGGCTGACCGGCGGCACCGTCAAGGAACAGGCCGACGGCACCGTGAACGTCCACGTCGGCGGAAACGCCCTCGTCATGGGCAGCTCCGTCCGGGCCCTCGCCCTCTCCGGAAGCCAGACTGCGGACAAGCTCGGCACAGCCGTGCAGCTTGAGTGGGCGGACCGTCCGGGCGCGGCAATCGCCGTCGCCGACGGGGAAATCGCCGGCGCGTTGTCCGTCCTGGCCCCTGCCGCGAACGGCGGCGCCATCGATTCGGCCGCGCAGTCACTGAACAAGTTCGCCGGCGACCTGCGGGACGCGGTCAACGCCCTCCACTTCGGCGGACGGACGTCTGACGGTACTTCATCGGGCAACTTTTTTGACCCGGCGGCCGCGGGCCCCGCCGCCCTCGCCCTCGCCGTTGTGCCCAAGGCCGCCGCGGAAGTCGCGGTAGGCGTGGCGGGCGCGGGGAACCTGGACGGCAGCCTCGCCGACAAGATCTCACAGCTTGGCACTGGGCCGGGGTCTCCGGACAGCGCCTGGGCAAACATCGTCACCGGGATCGGAGTGCAGTCACGCGGCGCCCAGCAGCATGAAGCGTTGAGCTCGGCAGCGGAGATCTCCGCGCAGTCCAACCGCGCCTCGCAGTCGTCCGTCAGCCTCGACGAGGAAAACGTCAGCCTGCTCACCAACCAGCACGCGTACCAGGCCGCGGCCCGCGTCATGACGGCTGTGGACGAAGCCCTGGACGTCCTGATCAACCGCACCGGACTGGTAGGAAGGTAGACATGCTGAACCGGGTAACAAACCTGACCATGAGCACAACCGCCCAGCGGACCCTGCAGGCCCAGCAGTCCAAGCTGGCCCAGCTGCAGGAAAAGGCCACCACGCTGGACAAGATTTCGCGCCCTTCCGACGATCCTGCCGCCACCGCGCAGGCTCTCGATACGCGCGCACGGCTCGCCGCCAACGCCCAGTACGGCAGGAACATCGACGACGGCGCCGGCTGGCTCAACGCGGCCGACTCCGCCCTCAGCCAGGCCACCAACGTCATGAACCGCATCCTCGACCTCACGGTCCAGGCCGGCAACGGGGCGCTCAACCAGGCGGGCAAGGACGCGATCGCCGTCGAGCTCGAAGGGCTGAACAAGGATCTGCTGTCAACCGCCAACAGCAAGCACCTTGGCCGCAACATTTTTGCTGGAAGTTCTGACGCGGCCACGGCCTTCAGCCCGGCCATCCCGGCCGACCCGAGCGTTCCGGGTGACACCGGGACTCCCCCGGTCTTCAACGGCGTCGCCGGCGGTTCAGTGGAACGGCGCATCAGTGCCGACAGAACAGTACGGGTCGACGCGGACGGCGCCGCGATCTTCGGCAGCGGCTCCGGCTCCGTCTTCGACGCCGTCACCAAGACCATCGAGTCCCTGCGCAAAGGTGAGGATGCCACTGTGAACCTCACAAACCTGCAGGCGTCTTTCAAGAACATCGTCAGCGGGCGTGCTGAAATAGGAACACGGCAGGTGCAGCTGGAACGCGCCGGCAACGTCAACACCGAACTGGAGGCCACCTTGGATGCACAGAAGATGGGCATTGAAAAGGCAGATCTCGGCAGCGTCATCATGGACCTGAAGCTTCAGGAAACCAACTACCAGGTGGCCCTCGCGGCGACGGCCCGGGTGCTTCAGCCCACCCTGATGGACTTCCTGCGGTGAGCACCCCGGTCATGGACACTCCCGTCGCCAGCCTGCCCCTCACTTTCACCGCACCCATGCCGGGCTTCGAGGAGCTGCACGATTTCACGCTGCGGAGCGTCGAGGGCGCGGCCGGGCTGTACGCCCTGGAGGCAGGTTCGAGCCCGGTGCGGCTCTTCCTGGCCGACGCCGCCGTGTTTGCACCCAGCTATGCACCGCCGATCCCGGCAGCCTCGCTGGAGGCCCTGGAACTCGGCGAGGAGGAGGACCCCCAGGTACTGGTCGTGGTCAACCACTCCCCCGGCTCCACGACCGTCAACCTCATGGCTCCGATCGTTCTGAACCGCGCCACGGGACGCTGCACACAGCTTGTGCTGGACGGCCGCGACTTCCCGCTCCGGGCCGAGCTCAACTCGCTCTAGCCAAGCGGCCCGGCACGGCGCGCAGCCTCACCAGAAATGCGCCACGTCCACCACGAGCCGCGACCCGGCACCCGGCCCGGGCAGGGTCAGGACCCGGAACGGGAGCCGGGCGCGTACCCCCAGGCCAATGGTCGAATAGCCCTCGAAGCTGCCCGCCCACGCCACCTGCCGGAAGGTCTGGTAGCCGGTCACGTTCGCCAGTTCACTCTTGTTCGCCGGGTTGTAGGTGGGATTGCCGGCCTCGTCATATGCGGGTGCGTTGACCGTGAGCTGAATGAAGGCCTGGCCCCGCAGTGGGACCGGCAGGCCGGACCCGTCCTGCACCACCCCGGGTACGTAGCGGACGCTGTAGCCGGCCACGGGGCCGTTGAGGTCAATGACCAGCCGGTCAAAGCAGTAGTGCTGACCGGTCCGGACGTTCACCACCTTGGCCTGGCTCATGGCGCGATCCGCTTTGGCCAGCGATCCCCAGGCCTGTCCGCAGTAGGGGTCCGCGGCGGCAGGCGCCGGCGCAAGAATCCCGAGACCGGCGGCCATCAGCACTGTTGCGAGCAACGCGCGGAACTTCTGCAACTGGGTCTTTTTCAACGCCGCCACCTCTTGGTGCTGTCTGGGCCCTTGGGCTGGCGGAACAGTCAGCGCAGGTCAGACGCTTCCAGCGTAGGCGGCCCCGACCCTGCGGGCGAGGTCCTCCACGGTTTCGGCGCCCAACCGTTAGCGTGGCCCGCTGCTGGTCACGGACGGATTGCACGGACACAACCCGTGAATATCGTTCACGAACAGATAACACCGCCAGCCCCAGGCCAGGCCGGGAACGGCGAAGCGCCGGCACCCTCGCGGGTCCGGCGCTTCTTACGGCCTGGCTGTTGCTTGGAAGGTTTTAGCCTTCGCAGTCGCGGCAGTACTTCATGCCGTTCTTCTCAAGAGCCACCTGGGACCTGTGACGGACCAGGAAGCAGGAGGAGCAGGTGAATTCATCGGACTGCTCCGGAACAACAATGACCGTCAGCTCTTCGCCGGACAGATCCGCACCGGGAAGATCGATGCCTTCAGCGGTGTCATTCTCATCGACGTCGATCACGGCGGTCTGCGCGCCGCCGCCGCGGGACGCCTGAAGGGCCTCCAGCGACTCAGCGGGAGATTCTTCTTCTGTCTTGCGTGGGGCGTCGTAATCGGTAGCCATATCGGGGTTCACTTTCGTTGCTGCGCAGCGCCATTTCAGGCACCTCAGTGAAGCAGTTTAGGACATTATGCATGGAGTTGAGCAATAGTGTGGCCTATCAGACACAATGAGTCGGACGGGCACTGGAAAACCGGTGCAGCGGCCCCGGCGGAGAGCCTCCGAGCTTCTAACGGGCAGTTCAGGTGCGGCAGTTCAGGCGACCGGCCAGACCACCAGGGTCTGCCATTTCGCCGGGTCGGGTTCGACGCCGGGATCGGTGAGGTAGTACTCCCACATTGCCACCCCCGGGTTCGCGCCGTCCTGCCGCATCCGCGCCATGATCGCGCCGTAGGTGTGCTGCAGTGATTCGTAGGGGCCGATGTGCATCGCCTCGTAGCCCTGGCCTGCGGGGAGGATCCCGGCGATGACCGCAGTGTCCGCGCCGCCGGGATTCGTGAAAGGTGCGGCGAGCGGAAACCCCGCCTCGACGTCGACGACGTCGGTCGGCGTGCCGCGGTACAGCGCGAACGGCGGTCCGGCCAACTGGACGTGCTGCTCCTGCACCGCACCCATGACGGCGGAGAAGGCACGGCCGAAAAATTCCCGCAACGCATCCATCGGGACTGTCTCACGCACCACCGCAGTGGGCTGTTCCTTGAGTTGGGCGGCCCTGATGTCCGGAGCCGACCCCGGGTTCGTTTGAGTCATACCCCAGACTCTGCCGGGTCCAATCCACGGTCTAGGGCCTTACGGCCCGCGCCCCCGCGGAGGTCGGCGCCGTGGGTCAGAAGCGGTCCGGCCGCCGGTCCCGGGGCGCCGCAGGTTTCACCGCGAATAAATAAATGAACTTTATTCATATTAGGTCTTGCCCCGCGCGGCCGTCACCCTCAAACTAAATGAACAACGTTCATTAATGTGACGCCCGTCTCACTGGAGTAGCCATGATCGAAATCACGTCCCTCGACACCCCGCCCTCCCTGGCCCGCACCGCCTCGTCCCCTACCGCGCAGTCCAGCACCGCGCCGTCCAGCACAACGCAGTCCAGCCGGCCGGCGCTGCGGGTCGGCGTCGTCCAGCATCGCTGGCATCCTGACGCCGCGGCCCTGCACGCAGAACTGGACGAAGGCATCGGGCGGGCTGCCCGGCTGGGAGCCGCCGTCGTCTTCCTCCCCGAGCTCACACTGTCCCGCTACCCTGCGGACACGCTTCCCGAAAATGACGCCGCCCGGGGCGGGACCACGCGCCCGCGGCCCTCGGACATCGCCGAGGACCTGTTCACCGGCCCCACGTTCCGCTTCGCGGCGGACGCGGCCCGGAGACACGGAATCTGCGTCCACGCTTCGCTCTACCAGAAGGCGGAGAATCCGGACGGCACTGACGACGGCCTGGGCCTGAACACCGCCATCCTGGTCTCCCCCGGGGGCGAACTCCTGGCCCGCACCCACAAGCTCCACATTCCCGTCACGGCCGGCTACTACGAGGACAAATTCTTCCGCCAGGGCCCGGACGGCGACGATGCCTACGAGGTCCATGCCCCCGCCGAACTCGGCGGCGCACGGTTGGGCATGCCCACCTGCTGGGACGAGTGGTTCCCGGAGCTGGCGCGGATTTACTCCCTCGGCGGGGCGGAGCTCCTGGTCTACCCCACCGCCATCGGCTCCGAGCCGGACCACCCGGACTTCGACACCCAGCCGTTGTGGCAGCAGGTCATTGTGGGCAACGGCATCGCCAACGGGCTGTTCATGGTGGTCCCCAACCGCTGGGGCAGCGAAGGCACGCTGAACTTCTACGGTTCCTCCTTCATCTCCGACCCCTACGGCCGGATCCTCGCCCAGGCACCGCGGGACGAATCCGCAGTGATTGTCGCGGACCTCGATCTCGACCAGCGCCGGGACTGGCTCACGCTTTTCCCCTTCCTGGCCACCCGCCGCCCGGACACGTACGGGCGGCTGACCGAACCGGTACGCGCCGACGCCCCGCTCGGCTCCGACACCAGCAAGGCCAACGCATGAGCGCCTGGCGGATGCCGTCCGAAACGGCACCCCAGGACCGTGTCTGGATGGCGTTCCCCACCGGCGGCTACACCCTGGGCGAAACAGCGGCAGAAGCCCACGCCGCCCGCTCCGTCTGGGCCGCCGTCGCGAACGCCGTCGTGGAATTCGAACCGGTCACCATGCTGGTGGCGCCGGCTGATGTGCAGACCGCGGCGGACTACCTCCACCCGGACATCGAGGTGGTCCCCGCCGCCCTGAACGACGCCTGGATGCGGGACATCGGCCCCACGTTCGTCCTCGACGACGGCGGCCGGCTCGGCGCCGTCGACTGGGTCTTCAACGGCTGGGGCGGCCAGGACTGGGCCGCCTGGGACAAGGACTCGCTCGTGGCGGCGGCCGTCGCGGCCCGCTCGGGAGCCAGCCACCTCGTCTCACCGCTGGTAAACGAGGGCGGCGGCATCCACGTCGACGGCGAAGGCACGGTCCTCGTCACCGAGACGGTCCAGCTCGACCCGGGCCGCAACCCCGGGCTCGGCAAGGCCGACGTCGAGGCCGAGCTGGCCCGGACCCTCGGTGTCAGCCACGTCGTCTGGCTTCCCCGCGGGCTGACCCGGGATTCGGAACGGTTCGGCACCCGCGGCCACGTCGACATCGTCGCGGCCATCCCGTCCCCGGGCACCGTGCTGGTCCATTACCAGCAGAACCCGGCACACCCCGATTTCGAGGTCAGCCGGGACATCATCAGCCACCTCACCACCACCCGGGACGCGGCCGGCCGCGACTGGAACATCATCGAGGTCCCCGCCCCGGAAACCCTGACGGACGAGGAGGGTTTCGTCGACTACAGCTACATCAACCATCTCGTGGTCAACGGCGGCGTTATCGCCTGCACTTTCGGCGACCCGATGGACGAAAAGGCCTTGCGCATCCTTGGCGACGCCTACCCCGGCCGCAGGGTAGTCGGCATCGACGCCCGCGAGCTCTTCGCCCGCGGCGGCGGCATCCACTGCATCACCCAACAGCAACCGTCCGTCCCCCAGAAGACAGGTCAGCCATGAGTCAAACTATCGGCCGCGAAGACGGCACCACTACCGCGCCCGACGTCGTCGATCCGGCCGGTTCCAAGCACGGCATCACGGGCAAGGGGCTCAAGGGCGGCCAGCTGGGCCTGCTCGCCGTCGTCGTCCTCGGCATCTCCTCCGTGGCACCCGCCTACAGCCTGACCAGTTCGCTGGGACCCGCCGTCGGGGCCGTGGGCCTGCAGCTGCCGGCGATCTTCATTGTCGCGTTCATCCCGATGATCCTGGTGGCGTTCGCCTACCGTGAGCTCAACGCCGATTCACCGGACAGCGGCACCACCTTCACGTGGGCCACGAAGGCGTTCGGCCCGTTCGTCGGCTGGATGGGCGGCTGGGGCCTGCTGGCCGCCAACATCATCGTCCTGTCCAACCTGGCCGGCGTCGCGGTGGACTTCTTCTATCTCTTCCTGGCCCAGGTGTTCAACAATCCCGAACTCGCGGACCTGACCTCCAACACGGCCGTAAACATCGTGACGTGCCTGGTGTTCGTGGCACTGGCCGTCTGGGTCAGCTACCGCGGCCTGCATGCCACCAAGCTGGTGCAGTACACCATGGTCGGATTCCAGGTCCTCGTCCTTGGCATCTTCGTCGTCATGGCACTCACCCACGCTGCCTCGGGCGACTCGGGAACCGCGATCGCCTTCAGCTGGGACTGGTTCAACCCGATGAAGATCGGCAGCTTCGAGCAGTTCGCCGCCGGCATGTCGCTGGCCGTCTTCGTCTACTGGGGCTGGGACGTCTGCCTCACCGTGAACGAGGAAACCAAGGGCGGCAAGGGCACCGCCGGCCGGGCAGGAACCACGACGGCGGTCGCCGTCCTGGCCCTGTACCTCGTCGCGATCGTGGCCACCATGATGGTTGCCGGCACCGGAACCGACGGCATCGGCCTGAACAACCCGGACAACCAGTCGAACATCTTTGCAGCACTGGCTTCCCCCGTCATGGGCCCGCTGGCCATCCTGATGTCCCTGGCCGTGCTCTCCGGCACCGCGTCGTCCCTGCAGTCCACCATGGCCTCCCCCGCCCGCAGCCTGCTGGCGATGGGCCACTACGGGGCGCTGCCGCCGCGCTTCGCATCCGTCAGCAAGCGGTTCGGATCCCCCGGTTTCGCCACGGTGATTGCCGGTGTGATCTCCGGCGGCTTTTATGCCGTGATGAAGGTGGTCAGCGAGAACGTCCTCAATGACACCATCATGGCCCTGGGCCTGATGATCTGCTTCTACTACGGCCTCACGGCGTTCGCCTGCACCTGGTACTTCCGGCACAGCCTGTTCTCCAGCGTCCGCAACTTCTTCATGCGGCTGCTGTTCCCGGTGCTGGGCGGACTGGTCCTCACCGTGGTCTTCTTCCAGACCGCCGTGGACAGCTGGGCACCGGAATTCGGCAGCGGCTCGGAGGTCTTCGGGGTGGGCCTGGTGTTCATCCTGGGGATCGGCATCCTCGCCCTCGGCGTCGTGATCATGCTGGTCGCCGCGAAACTGCATCCGGGTTTCTTCCGGGGCGAGACCATTCGGAAGGATACTCCCGCGCTGGTGGTTCCGGAGTAGCCTCGCAGCAAGGAGATAAACCGCACTGCGTATGGCCCTGCCTCCCGGACTCCGGGAGGCAGGGCCATCATGGGCGTGGTGGGCGATGTCTTTGGCGCCGACGGGCGTCCCGGCCCTTGTCTCCCTCGGGTGGTTGCTGGTGGTCGGCGGAGCGGCGGCGGTTGCCCTGTCCCTTGTGCTGACGCTGCTGCGGAATCGCGGGAACGGCCAACGGTCCTGACCGACTGTCCCTGACCGTCGTGTGCCGCAGAATCAACGAGGGGCCCGGTGGTCAAGAGATCACGGGCCCCTCATTTGTGATTGGGACTATTGGCCTACATGTTGTTGGCGGCGCTCACGGCCCGACCTTCAACAGTTCCGGCTCTGGCTCTGGCTCTGGCTCCGTCTCTGTCGCCGTCGCCAGGTGGCCGCTATTGCGTCGACGCAGGCGCCTCTCCACCGCGAAACCTGCCAGACCAAGGAGCACGAAAACCACAATCACTGCGTAGTTCTGGTACCAGGGGGCTTCTGGCTGCCGCGGCCAGGCGATATTGACGATTTCGAAACCCAGCCACAAGAGCGCGGCCACGTTCACTACCGGGCCAAGGACTCCCAGGCTGAAGGGTCCGGCTTTCCACGCTCCCTTCAGCCGAACTGCCAGGGCGGCCGGGGTTCAGTAGTCCGGGGGTTCAGTAGTCGGGGTAGAGCTCCGCGGACGCTGTAACGGGGTTGAGGGGCTCGGCAATCATTTCCGGGTCGCCGAGGGCCGCGTCCGCGAGCGCTTCGCACGTCGAGAAGCGGACGTCCCCGCGTTCCAGCGCCGTTTCGATAACCGTCCGCAGGGCTTCCAGCCGTCCTGCCCGTCCAGTGAGAAACGGGTGGCACGTGAGCATGAATAGCGCTCCGTGACGTCGCATTGCGTCGATCTCGTGAATCCACATATCAGCGACCACCAGAGGCGACTGGATGATTTCACCGATCCTGGGTTCAGGAAGGAAGGCATACTGCTCCCAGTCGTCCAGGCTCCAATGCGGGGGAAGCTCCGCAACCGTTCCTGCGGAGGTTTCAATAAGATACGGCACGTCCGCATCCATCAGGCTGGAATCGTATTTGAGCCCGTACTCAGCTACTAGCGACGGCGTCTGCCAAGAGGGCTCCCACAGCGCGGCGCGGTGCCCCTTTGGAGAAATACCGAAGCGCCCGAGTGCGGCAAGCGCCAGGTCGAAGTCGGCGCGTTCATCGTCGAAACTCATGTTCACCGCGGTCCGGTGAGTGTGGGAGTGGTGCGCGATCTCGTGCCCCGATTCCAGGACCTGTTCAACCATGCGGGGATATCGTTCCGCGGTTACCCCTGGAATGAAGAATGTCGCCGGCTGCTGGACCTCTTTCAACATTTGGAGGATCCGAGGAACCCCCACTTTGGGTCCAAACGCCTGGTGAGTCATCGCCATCGCATTCTCGGCATAGCGGCGGCCGGCAGCCAGAATGGGGGACTCGGCGTCGACGTCGAACGTCAACGCGGCAACGCATGCCGCCCCCTGCCTCCATCCTCCCTTTCCAAGGTCAGAAGTCATGGCCGGAGAGCCAGTCTGCATAATCGCCGAGGGCCCGCTGCAGCGGCCAGGCCGATTCGTAGCCCAGGTCCGTGGCCGCGGAAGCGATGCTGAAGTGGCCCTGCAAGTCCAAGGTTGGATCCGTCCCGGGACCGATCTCCACGGTGGCGTCCGGGAACGCCAATCGGACTTCTTTGACGACGTCGCTCAGTGTCCAGTATTCGCTGCCGGAGATGTTGTAAGCCAGGGGCCTGGCTGAGGCTGTTTGCGGTGCCTGGACTGCTGCCAGCGCGGCAAGAGCGACGTCGCGGACGTAGACCAGGTTGTAGCGGTGATCGGCACCGTGGTCGAGCGAGAATGAACCGTCACGGACCACGCCGCGCATGATGTCCCGCATGATTTCGTCCATGCGGTTTCCGGGTCCGTAAACCTGGCCGATGCGCAGGGAGATAACGTCGATGCCATACCTGTCGCCGTAGACCTGGCCGAGCCATTCCCCGGTAACCTTCGTTATGGCGTACGGCGTTGTGGGATTTACGGGCTCCGATTCGAGAACCACAGGCGCTGAGGTTTTTCCGTATACGCACTCGGAAGAGAAGAAAACGATCCGTTTGACGCCGTGGAGCCGTGCCGCCTCGAAAACCGCCACAGTTCCCTCGACGTTGGCAGCGAAGGTTGCCAAGGGAAAGCTCAGCGAATACGTCGGGTGGGATATTGCGGCGGTATGGACGATGGTGTCCACGTCGTGCTCCTTGAGAACCTCGAGGAGACGAGGGATATCGAAGAGCTCGCCCTGAACGGACATGACATCTGGGCGCGGCGCCTCGAGGAAGTCCCGGTTGTAGCTGACGGTTTGATGACCGGCGTCGGAGAGTTCGTTGACTATGTGGCGGCCGGTGAATCCGGCACCACCTGTGACCAGGACAGAGCTCATGTGATTTTGCCTTTCAGCACGTGTGTTGGATGGGGGTCAATGCCCAAGCGGGAAGGTTGTCGTTCGACCACCGTCGACGACCAGGTTTGTTCCCGTGACATACGAGGACTCAGGACCCAGTAGCCACAGCGCCGCGGCTGCAATCTCCTCCGGCAGGGCGAATCGGCCAAGCGGTACTGAAGCTTCGTCTCGGGCTCTCTCTTCTTCGTTCGCGAACTCGGCCGCGAGCATAGGCGTATCCGTCGTGCCCGGCGAGAGTGCGTTGACCCGGACGCCGGCGGGAGCTAGTTCGGCGGCCAAAGACCGCATCATCGAAAGCACGCCGCCCTTGGTGGCGGTGTACGCGGAGTAGCCCGTCTGGCCGACCAGTGACAGCTCGCTGGCAGTGCAGACCAGCGATCCGCCGCCGTTGGATGTGAGCGTTCGCGCCGCTGCCCTGGCGAAGTGGAAAGTGCCGGTCAAGTTCACCTGGATCAGCCTTTGCCACAGCTCGTCGGACGTTTCGGCGATCGGCGCCACGCTGGAGATCCCTGCAGCGTTGAAGGCACCGCTCAGTGGTCCGAGTTCAGCTTCGGCCTGGGCGAAGGCGCTATCGACCTGCACGGACTCAGCCACGTTGGCTTCGATGAAGATCACAGCGCCCGTCAGCTGGCGTTTTGCATCATCAAGCAACCGGTCAGGCAGCCCTACTGCCGCAACCTTGGCACCGTGCGCCAGAAGGGCTCGAGTGGTCGCCAGACCGATGCCGGAGCTGGCTCCGGTGACAAGGTAGGCCTTGTCCTGAAAATGGCTCATGTCGTCTCTTCCCGCGTCGAATTGCTGGTTAGCCCACGAGGGCCCGCGTGTGGTCGTTGAGGAACATCCCGCGGGGGTCGAACTCCCGGCGGATCTGGATGAAGGTGTCGAGCTCCGGGTAGAGACGCTCCAGGCGGCTTCTGGTCATGAAGTGGATCTTGCCCCAGTGTGCACGTGGCTCGAATTCCTGCAGCACCGCATCGGCGTCCCGGAAAAAGGGCCAGTAGTCGGTCCCAGGTTCGGTGGTCAGCGTGATGACGGTGGTGTCGCGTCCCTGGAACTGTGACATGTAGCCCTCGTCGGCTTTCACCCAGCGGACCTCAACGGGGTACTTCTGATCGGAGTGCTTGGTGCGGATCAGGTCCTGGACAGCCTCGACGGCCGCCAGGCCGTGTTCGCTGGGAACGAAGTACTCGAGTTCGTGGAACGGTGTGGTGAATCCGCCCGGGTAGATGCGGTACGACCGGTCCAGCCGGGCACCCTCCGTGCCGGAAATTTCCCGTTCGTCCTGGACGTCGGCGATGTTGTACCGCTTGGTGTAGCTGCGGTTTGCCATGCTCTGGCCCGGCGATCCGGGCAGGTCCAGGAGCTCACAGGAATCGTTGTCCGGGCACCAGAGGAACGAGTAGTGCCTGTTCCCGTCGATATCGGCCTGCCAGGTTGCCGCGGTCTCTGCCCAGGTGGGATACGTGATCTGCTCCTGCAGGTAATAGCGGTCCTCGACCGCCAGTTCGACCTCCAGGAAAATTCCGAGGGTCCCGAGGGCGACCTGGGCTGCCCTGAGTTCGCGGAGTTGCCCCTCACCGATTTCGACGATTTCGCCGTAGCCGTTGATCAGCCGGACCCAGCGCAGGGCTGATGAGAAGCTGCCCAGGTTCTTTCCGGAGCCGTGGGTGCTGGTCGCCAGTGCCCCGGCGATCTGCTGCTTGTCGATGTCGCCCTGGTTGCCCAGTGCCAGCCCCTGCTCCCACAGCGGATCGCCAAAGGCGTTGATGGTGGTGCCGGCCAGGGCCCGTGCGCGGCGCCGCACGAGATCGGTTCCGGTGATTGCCGAGAGTGCGGACATGTCCATCAGGACGCCGCCCGTCTGAACAAGCGGAGAGGACGAATGCCCTGAGCCGACCGCGCGTACTGGCAGGCCTTCCCGGATGGCGAACCGGACGGCGTCGAGCGCCTCCTGTTCATTGCGCGGCCGGACGGTGAAGGCCGGCGTGGCGCTCTGGTTTCCGCCCCAATTGGTCCACGTTACGTCGGTTCCGAAGGGAGCGGACGGCGTTGCGGCACGGACGGACGACGCGGCGTGGGGATGATTCGTGGTGGTCATTGCTGAGCTCCGATGCTGGTCTTAAGGCTCATGCGCCGTGGTTGATCATGACGTGCTTGGTGCGGGAGTAATCGTCCAAGGCGTACAGCGAGAGGTCGCGGCCGTAGCCGGATCCCTTGAATCCGCCCCAGGGAACCTCGCAGGCCAACACCAGGTGCGAATTGACCCAGACGGTGCCGAAATCGAGTTGCTTCGGAACCCTGAGCGAGAGGCTCGAATCCCGCGTCCATACCGAGGCGGAAAGGCCGTAGGGACTCTCGTTTGCCCGGGTGATGGCCTCTTCAGTGGAGCGGAAGGACTCCACGGTGACCACGGGGCCAAAGATTTCGTGGGTAGCAACATGCGCCCCGGCCGGGACGTTGCTGATTACGGTGGGTTCAATGAAGTAACCGGGGCCTTCCAAGGCCGAGCCGCCGATGGCCACCTGCAGGCCCGCAGCCTTTGCCTCGGCAAGGGCTTCCTTCACGCGTTCGAAGTGCGGGCGCGAAATCATGGGACCGATTTCCACGTCCTCCCCTGCGCCCGGAGCGCCGACGACGAGCGTGCTGACTTCGCGTACCAGGTGTTCGGTGAACTCCTCGGCCACGGACTCGTGCACGAGCACCCGGCAGGCGGCGCCGCAGTCCTGGCCGGCATTCCAGAAGCCGGCGTTTCGCACGCCGGCGGCGGCCGCGCGGAGGTCGGCGTCGGGGAAGACGACAACCGGGGCCTTGCCGCCGAGTTCCAGATGGACGCGCTTGA
The DNA here is from genome assembly GCF_056405215.1 of Arthrobacter sp. P1_H7. Taxonomy (NCBI): domain Bacteria; kingdom Bacillati; phylum Actinomycetota; class Actinomycetes; order Micrococcales; family Micrococcaceae; genus Arthrobacter; species Arthrobacter sp. P1_H7. The sequence continues at coordinate 55,447 of NZ_JBFUCO010000019.1, forward strand.
CAGACCTGGCCGCGGTCTCCGCCACTGCCTGTCCGCTGACGACGCTCCCCGTCAACGCAATGAGCGCCACATCAGGGTGTTCGGAGAGTCGCTGCCCGACGGTTCGGCCTTTTCCTGTCACGACGTTGAGGATGCCATCGGGGATGCGTCCGGCGACAAGCTCTGCCAGCTTCAGCGTCGAGAGCGGCGTCTGTTCCGAGGGCTTGAGGACGATGCTGTTTCCGGCGGCGAGGATGGGCGCGATCTTCCAGGCAGCCATCAGCAGCGGGTAGTTCCAAGGGGTGATGACGCCGACGACGCCGACGGGTTCCCTGAGGATGACCGAGGTGTGTCCGGTGGCGTAGTCGCCGCCTGCCATGGAGGTCAGTGTGCGGGAAGCTCCGGCCATGAACCGGAAGGTGTCGATGGTGCTGGAGACATCGTCCTCCGCGACGGTTCGCGGTTTGCCGGTGTTGGCGGACTCGATGATTTCGAAGGCTTCACGGTTGGCTTCAATGATGTTGGCGATCAGGGAGAGCACCTCGGAGCGTTCCTTCGGTGTCGTGGTGCCCCAGGACTTCTGGGCCGCCACGGCTGCTTCAACCGCAGCGTCCACATCCGCGGCCGTGCCGGCCTGAACCGACGCGATGACCTGTTCCGTGGTGGGGTCCACGACGTCGATCAGCCGGGTCGCGGAACCGGGGACAAACGATCCACCGATGAAGTGCCCCGTCGGAGGCAAAACGGGTGGCAAGAAACTGGTGCTGCTTTGCTCCGTTGCAGAGCGTCGGACTGTGAACCGCTCGAGGTCAGTGAGTGTCATGATATTCGCCTTTGTTTCTGCGCCGATCGCGGCGCCGGGAGTTTGGTGTGGGGGTGGGCGGTACGTGCCCGGGATGCGCGGGGCGGGCGTTACGCCCGCTCCGCCTCAATCAGGTCAGTTGCGAATGCGGGCGACTGAAAGGGAGCGGCTTCCGGCGTCTTCCGGAACACGCGTGCCGCGAAGTAGTACAGGGGTGCAACAACCACCAGGCCAACAATCCAGGAGATGTCCACGCCGTTCATCGCTGCGGCAATAGGGCCTGTGAACATCGCTGTCGCCGAGAACGGAACCTGGATCAATGCGCCGGCCACATAGGCTCCGATGGCAACCCAGTTGAACCTTCCGTACATCCCGCCGTCGCGCTTGAAGAAGTCTTCAACCCTGTAGTCGCCGTGCCGCAGGAGGTAGTAGTCGACAAGGTTGATGGCCGTCCAGGGAACCAGGACGTACATCAGGAAGGAGAGAAAGTTCGTGTAGAAGAAGATGAAATTGTCGCGGGCGAACAGCGCGATCAGGAGGGCGAGGGTGAAGATGATGATCGCCGCAATGGTCCGGGTCTTGGCGTGGGGCAACCAGGTCGGCCTGAACGTCTGCCCAATGGTGAGCGTGCACAGGACCCCGCAGTAGAGGTTCATGGCGTTCGACGCCGCAACGCCGAGGCAGAAGATTCCGATGATCACCATGGTCCATGGCCCTAGCATGGCTCCCAGGCTCCCGACTATTTCGACGGTGCTGCCATCGTTGATTAGTGTCAGGGCAAGCGTTCCCACCAGAGCACCCAACACCATCGGGAAGAGTGTTCCCAAGACGCAGCCCGAGTAGGATGCCCAGAACGCCGGGGCCGAGCCGGTGCCCTGGGGCATGTAGCGGGAGTAGTCCGAGACGTAGGGAGCGTAGGCGAGCTGCCAGAGGGCGGAGACGGAGATGGTGGCCATGAAGCCCACCCAGTTGAAGTTTCCCTGGTCCAGGAAGCTGGCCGGCAATCCGTGGACGGCCAAGATCCAGACGAAGGCCAGCACGAGCGCCAGACCGGCCACGATGCTCAAAAAGCGTGCATAGGCGTGGATGAGCCGGTAGCCGAAGATGGTGGCAACGACGCTCAAGACGCCAATGATAAGGATGCCTGCGTCAACACTGATGCCCGGGCTGACTGCGGCCAGTGCTTGGCCGCCAAAGACGAGGTTCGCGGCGAAAAACCCGACGTACATGATCACCACGATGACAACGATCAGCAGCGCCCCGTACGAACCGAACTGGCCGCGGGTCTGAATCATCTGCGCCACGCCCAGTTGCGGGCCCTGGGCCGAATGCAGTGCCATGAAGATGCCACCGACGACGTTCCCAATGATGATTCCGACGATTGCGGGCACAAAGTTGAGCCCGAACACAGTGGTCGCGAGTCCCCCGGTCACGATGGTCATGATCATGATGTTGGAACCGAACCAGATGGTGAAAAGGTCCCGGGCCTTGCCGTGGCGTTCGTGGGCCGGGATGGGTTGAATGGTCTTGTCCTCGAGCCGGGGTACTTCGGCCGTGACAGCGTGGGTGGGTCGAGCGTTCATGATGCGTTCCGGGAGTTCATGGGAACCTCTTTTTTCTGTCCCGGCGCTTCGTCGAGCACGGGATCTGATGTATCAATCATTCGTGACTTTTGCCACAGTAGTAATCCGGCGATTGAATAGTTGCCGTAGACCTGTTCATACATATGTACAAATCAGGTGCGAGAGACCAGCAGTTGTGGATCAGACGGTGGCCGCTTGCAGCTCCTCGGTGACGTTGGCGGTGGCCTTGCTGCGGTTCACCATCAGGGCCAGGAGGTCGAAGACCAGGGTTGCTGCGGCGACTGTGGTGATGTCTGCGTGGTCGTAGGCCGGAGCGACCTCGACGACGTCGGCGCCCACGATGTTGATGCCGTTTAGTCCGCGGAGCAGCGCCAGCAGTTCGCGGGAGTGGAGCCCGCCCATTTCCGGAGTGCCGGTGCCCGGGGCGTAGGCCGGATCCAGGACGTCGATGTCGATCGAGACATAGACCGGGGTGTCGCCCAGCCGCTCCTTGACGCGCTGGATCGCGGCCGGAACCCCGATGACGTCCAGATCCGAGCAGCGGATGATCTGGAAGCCAAACTCGTGGTCGCGAAGGAAATCGTTGCGGTCATAAACCGGGCCGCGGATGCCGACGTGCATCGACTTGTCCTCGACCAGGAGGCCTTCCTCGAAGGCCCGGCGGAAGATGGTTCCGTGCGTGACCGGCTGGTCGAAATAGGTGTCCCAGGTGTCCAGGTGTGCGTCGAAGTGGAGCAGGGCCACGGGGCCGTGGACCTTGGTCAAGGCCCGCAGCATCGGGAGGGCGATGGTGTGGTCGCCGCCGATGGAGATGAGCTTCTTGCCGGAGCCGGCGTCGCCAAGGAGTGGGAGGGCCTGCTCCTCGATCTCGCGGACTGCGCGGGCGATGTCGTACGGGGTGCAGGCGATGTCGCCGGCGTCCACAACCTGGGCTTCGTATACGGGCTCGACGTCGAGCTCCGGGTGGTAGCCGGGGCGCAGGAGCCGCGACGCTTCACGGACAGCAGCCGGACCGAAGCGGGCGCCGGGGCGGTAGGAGGTACCGCCGTCGAACGGGACACCAACGATCGCAATGTCGTAGTCCGGGACGCGGTCAATCTGAGGAAGCCGGGCAAAGGTGCCCAGGCCCGCGTAGCGGGGAACTTTTGTTGCGTCGACGGGGCCGATGGGCTTGTGCGTGGTCATGACTGGGTCCTCCGGTTGCTGTGGTTTCAGTCGGCCTGGCAGTTTCTTCCTGCGCCGGTTGAGGTCTATGCCTTAACTATTAGTGATCGGCGTCACGCGGTACATCCGCCGATTGACTACAAACAGCCGAGAGGCTTATACATATGTATAAGCGGGCTTGGGGACGGCCTCCGGACTCATGAACAGGAACCGCGCATGGCGATCACCGTGGCCGAACTGCTGGCCGAACCCCAGCTGGGACTGAGCCTTCTGGCGGGCTCCGCCGGCCTGGGCAACCGGGTCACCTGGGCCCACACCTCCGACCTCCCGCGCCTGTGGGAATGGGTCACCGGCGGCGAGCTCATGATGACCAACGGGCTCTCCATTCCGGCCGATCCCGAGGGGCAGGTTGAGCTGGCCGAGGCACTGGTCAATGCAGGTGCGAGTGCCCTGGCGATCGGCGAGCAGATGCATGCCCCTGAACTCTGTCCCGAGTTCCTCGAAGCCTGTGACCGGTTGCCTTTGCCGGTCATCAGCATCCCCTACCCGCTTCCGTTCATCGCCATCGCACGTTCGGTCGCTGAGTCTTCGTTGCTTGAGGAGTCCCGCAGGCTGCGCCAGACGGCCCGTATTTATGACCTGTTGCGGCTGGCGGGGCCATCTGAGGACAACTGGCTGGGACTGATCCTGGGTATCGAAGCTGAACTCGACGCCAGCCTCTTCGTCATAGATCGACGGTGCCTGCATGCCTGGCATCCCGGAGGCCAGCCGCTGCCGCCGGGCCTCAAGCAGCAGCTTGAACCGCTGACCAGCAAGTCACCGGTGGCCAGCAAGAAGTTCCAGTGGCATCGTTTGGGGGAAGGCCACCTTCTGATGATGGATATTCCGACTCACGCCAATGCGCTTCTGGTGGTGCTGCCGAAATCCGAACCGCTTCCGGACGCGGTAGTGCTGCTCCATGCGGCCACAGTCCTGGGACTCGAGCTGTCGCGGACGGTGCTGTCCCTCGAGAACCAGCGCCGGCTGGGTGCGGAGTTCCTTTTGCAGGCCTTTGACGGGCGCCTGGGCGTAGCCGACATTGAAAGCCGCCTGCCTGAGTTCGGAATCCCGTCACGGGAATTCCTCATCATCTCTATGTCCAGCGACGACGGTGAGCGCCTGGCAGGGATCCACGTTGATCTTTGGCGACACGGCTATCCGACGGCGTGCCAGCGCAGATTCGACACAATCCATTTGGCTGTCGCAACAGACTGCACCGATGATCTGCTGAGACACACGGTCCCCTTGGACGTCAGGATCGGGATCAGCCGGCCTTCCGCGGCCGCTGGTGTGCAGAGAGCTCTTCAGGAATCGATGTGGGCACTTGGGACCGCATCAAGCACCGGCGAACGGTTGGTCCGCTATGCCGAGGGGCCTTCGTGGCTCGGGCTCACCAGTTTTGAGGAAGGCAACGCCCTGGTCCAGCGGCTCCTCGGACCCATTTTCGAGTACGAACAGCGGGAAAACGGGGACCTGATCGTCACGCTGAAGACGTTCCTCGACATGCAACGGTCCTGGCAGAAAACGGCGGCCGCCCTGTTCGCGCATCGGCAGACCATCATTTATCGCATCCGAAAGATCAGTGAGCTGACGGGCCTTGATATGACCGAAACCTCCACGCTGGCGCAACTGTGGTTTGCCCTGCAGATCCATGAAGCCATGGACCTCCACGACAATCCGCGGCGCCTGCCGTCGGCTGAGGTCAGCACTCCACGACGTTGACGGCGAGGCCGCCCATTGCGGTTTCCTTGTACTTGGAGCTCATGTCCTTGCCGGTTTCGCGCATGGTCACGATGACCTCGTCCAGGGAGACCCGGTGCGTGCCGTCGCCCCACAGCGCCATCTTGG
>NZ_JBFUCO010000020.1:0-48481 GCF_056405215.1 Arthrobacter sp. P1_H7
ACGACGAACTCGGCGTCGATCATTTCGACAAAACGAACCCCGAACGTGCCAGAAGACGGCTCCAACGCCGAATGGTCTCGCTCGGATTCGAGCCCAACCTCACCCCAATTTCCGCAGGAACGTCACCTTCGTTTTCTTAGTAGACACCGACGCAGTTCTCAGTCCTCGACGACGACCACCGCCTCACCCGCGACGGGTGATTCCAGAGTTACTGGAGCGGCTGTCCGGGCGACGGGTTGACCAGTGATGCCCCGCGCACGAGAATGCGAGCCATGAGTGATCATCGCAGCCTTTCCGAGCCGGCTCCGTTCACCGCCGATGACTTCGCCGAGCGGTTGCGGCGGGCAGCCCACGCCGCCCAGGATGCCGGGCTCGACGGCATCCTGGTCACTCCCGGACCGGATCTGCTGTACCTCACCGGATACGCACCCGTAGCCATCATTGAACGCATCACCATGCTCGTGATCCCCGTCGACGCGGAGCCCGCCATGATCGTTCCGAGGCTCGAGAGGCCCGACGCGGAAGCGGCCGCCGGCGCCTCGATTCTGCGGATCACCGACTGGACCGACGGGAGCGACCCCTACACGGAATCTGCGACGCTGATGGCCGGCACCGGACGTTATGCCGTCTCTGACTCGGCCTGGGCCATGCACCTCCTCGGCCTGCAGGATCGACTGCCCAAGTCGTCCTACGTCTCGATGACGACCGCCCTGCCGATGCTTCGGGCGATCAAGGATGACGACGAGATCGAGCGGCTGGCGGCGGCCGGCGCGGCCGCAGACCAGGCGTACGAGGAGATCGTCACCGTGCGGTTCGCTGGGCGCAGCGAGACCGACGTCGGCGCTGATCTCGCCGACCTACTTCGCCAGTTCGGTCATTCGCAGGTGGACTTCACCGTCGTCGGTTCGGGTCCGAATGGAGCCAACCCTCACCACGAGATCGGCCCGCGGATCATCGAGGACGGAGACATGGTGGTGCTCGACTTCGGCGGCCTCAAACACGGCTACGGATCAGACACGACGCGGACCGTGCACGTCGGCGAACCCACCGCCGAGGAACGCGAGATTCACAACATCGTCAGACTCGCACAGCAGGCCGGGTTCGAGGCCGTGCGGCCAGGCGTCGAGTGCCAGGAGATCGATCGCGTGTCCCGGGCGGTGATCAGTGAAGCCGGCTACGGCGACTACTTCATTCACCGCGTCGGGCACGGAATCGGACTGACGACTCACGAGCCGCCGTACATGGTCGAGGGCGAAACCCAGATCCTCCACCCCGGCATGTGCTTCTCGATCGAACCCGGAATCTACCTGCCGGGCAGGTTCGGCGTACGGATCGAGGACATTGTGACGGTCGTTCCCGACGGCGGACGGCGACTCAATCAGACCTCGCACGAGATGAGAATCGTCCACTAGTTAGCCGACGTGGTCCACGATCCGACGTGGCCCCGGAAAGTAGGCCCGAACGGCTTACCGGTGATCCCCGATCAAGGGGGAGGTGATTGCGCCCATTTCGCTGGGGTCGACCTCGGGATGGGTGTCCGCCCAAGCATGAAGCGCGTCGATATAGTTTCTGATCGGTCCGCCCGGGTCAGGCACACGGTCAGCTTCAGCCTGCAATGCACAGATAGCGGCCCACAACTCCGGACCTCGATCGGAGCCGACCGCCGCTAGGAATCGCTCCTTCACTGACGGCACAGACTCACCGCTCTGGCGCGCCGGGTCGTAGCGGAACTGAAACCAAGCCTCGGAGTAGGCCCTCAACGCTGCACTGAGTTCTTCGTCGACCATGTCTCATAGTTACATGCGTTCACCGCACTATCCGTGTATAGCCACCCTGGGCTTGAACCGCTACCGAAGTACTTCCCTCACGAGTGCCCGAAAACCGGTCCCCCACCGAGGCAGCCGGCGTAGAGCACACTCTGCTTCTTACTGGATACTGTCTCCGGACGGTGTTGGAATAAGTAGTCTTACTAAGCATGCTTCCATCAGAGACGAGGAGGTTGAAGTGGCCGGACATCTGGAAAACGTGGACTCCCTGGAGAGTGGTGGCGGCGTCGTGAGCGTGGACGCTGAGCAGTCTTTGACGGGTCCTTCGGACCCCGGGCCGGAAAAATCCGTTATGGGCCGAGCCCTTGCCTGGTCGGGCGCATGCGGCCGCCCTCAACTGAAGGTGGGGTAGCAATGATGCCAGGTTCAAAACCCGGAAAGAAGCGCGGCGTCCTTTTCGACGTCGATGGGACCTTGATTGACTCCAGCTATTTCCACGCCCTTGCCTGGTGGCAGGCGTTCCGGCGGGAGGGGCTGGACATCCAGATCTCCGCCATCCACCGCTGCGTCGGCATGGGCGGCGACAAGCTCATCGAACACTTGGTTCCCGGGTGCACCAAGGACATGCAGGAAGACCTCAAATCCGCGCACGGCGCCGTGTTCTCCACGTTTTGGCCTTCCCTGCGGCCCTTCGACTCAGCCCGGGACCTCCTGGCCGCATGCTCCGGCGCCGGGCTGGCCGTGGGCTTGGCATCATCAGCGCAGGAGCGCGACCTGGACGTCACACGGCGCCTCCTGGACGCCGGCACGTCCATCGATGCGTGGACCAGTTCCAACGACGCCGAGGAGAGCAAGCCCGCTCCCGACATTCTCCTGGCCTGCCTGGACAAGCTTGGACTCAGCCCGGCGGACGTCGTGTTTGTTGGCGACGCCGTCTGGGACGTGTTGGCCGCCGCGGCAATCGGAGTCCCCGCCATTGCCCTGACCTGCGGCGGAATCAGCGAAGCCGAACTGCGCGAAGCCGGTGCCGCCGAGGTCTACGACAATCCGCGGCACTTGTTGGAGAACCTTGAAAGCAGCGCTATTGGAAAACTAGGCGCCTAACGGCGGCACGCCTACCGTCGCTTGAACCGCCAGCCGACAGCGGCAGCACGGACTGGAATTCACAGTCCGTGCTGCCCTGTCGGGTGTCCTGCCTGACCTACTCTGGGCGCCGTGCTGTCAGTTCGCCCCGGCGCCGACTGTTGCAGCGGCGACGGCGCCGCCTGCCGGGCCGGCGAGCCGGAGCCAGGTGTCCACGACGGTGTCGGGGTTCAAGGAGACTGAATCGATGCCTTCCCCGACCAGCCACTCGGCGAAGTCCGTGTGGTCGCTGGGACCCTGGCCGCAGATGCCGACATACTTGCCGCGCGCCTTGCAGGCCGCGATGGCCATGCTCAGGAGCTTTTTGACGGCCGGATCGCGTTCATCGAAGCCGCCCGAGACAATCGCGGAGTCCCGGTCCAGGCCCAGGGCCAGCTGGGTCATGTCGTTGGAGCCGATGGAGAACCCGTCGAAGTAGTCCAGGAACTCGTCGGCGAGCAGTGCGTTGGACGGGATCTCACACATCATGATCACCTCGAGGCCGTTCTCGCCGCGGGTGAGGCCGTTCTCCGCCAGCAGTTCAATGACGCCGCGGGCCTCGTCCAGGGTCCGCACGAACGGGATCATCAGCTTGACGTTGGTCAGCCCCATCTCGTTGCGGACGAAGGACAGGGCCTCGCACTCAAGGTCGAAGCAGTCCCGGAAGGACGGCTCCAGGTACCGTGAGGCGCCGCGGAAGCCGATCATCGGGTTCTCTTCGTGCGGCTCGTAGGCGGGGCCGCCGATCAGGTTGGCGTACTCGTTGGACTTGAAGTCGGACATGCGCACAATCACGGGTTCCGGCGCGAAGGCCGCCGCGATGGTGGACACGCCCTCGGCCAGGCGCTTGATGTAGTAATCCCGCGGGCTCTCGTACGCGGCGATCCGCTCACGGATTTCCGCGGCGACATCCGCCGGCTGCTCGTCCAGGTTCAGCAGTGCCTTGGGGTGGATGCCGATCTGGCGGTTGATGATGAATTCGAGCCGGGCCAGGCCTACTCCGTGGTTGGGCAGTTGCGCGAACGTGAAGGCCTGTTCCGGGGTGCCGACATTCATCATGACCTTGACGGGAGCCTCGGGCAGCTGGGTGATCTCGGTTTCCTCGACGCTGAAGTCCAGGAGCCCTTCGTAGATCACGCCGGTCTCACCGTCGGCGCAGGACACGGTCACGTCGAGGCCGTCGGAGAGGGCATCGGTGGCGTCCCCGGTGCCGACGACGGCGGGAATCCCCAGCTCCCGGGCAATGATGGCCGCGTGGCACGTGCGCCCGCCGCGGTTGGTCACGATCGCGGAGGCACGCTTCATGATCGGCTCCCAGTCCGGGTCGGTCATGTCGGCGACCAGGACGTCGCCGGTCTTGAAGGCCGCCATCTGGTCGATCGCGGTGAGGATGCGGACGCTGCCGGCGCCGATGCGCTGGCCGATTGCGCGGCCCTCGACCAGCACCCGGCCGGTCCCATTAAGCCGGAAACGGCTCAGGCTGCCGGAGGCCCGGCGGGACTGCACGGTCTCCGGGCGCGCCTGCAGGATGTACAGGCCGCCGTCGATCCCGTCCTTGCCCCATTCGATGTCCATGGGGCGGCCGTAATGGTTCTCGATGGCGACGGCGTGCCGGGCGAGCTGCTCGACGTCGTCGTCAGTGAGGCTGAACTGGTTCCGCAAGGACGCCTCGACCGGCACGAAGTCGATGGTGCGGCCGATTTCGCGGCTGCTCGTGTAGGTCATCTGCAGGGCTTTCTCGCCCAGTCCGCGCTTGAGGATGGCGGGCCGCCCGGCCTGCAGCGCCGGCTTGTAGACGTAGAACTCGTCGGGGTTGACGGCGCCCTGGACAACGGCCTCGCCGAGGCCGTAGGAAGACGTGACGAACACGGCGTCCTGGAACCCTGACTCCGTGTCCATGGTGAACATGACGCCGGAGGCGCCGACGTCGGAGCGCACCATGCGCTGGATGCCGGCCGAGAGCGCCACCTCCGCGTGCTCGAACTTGTGGTGCACCCGGTAGGCGATCGCCCGGTCGTTGTAGAGGGACGCGAACACGTCCTTGATGGCGAGCAGGATGTTCTCGATGCCGCGGACGTTCAGGAAGGTTTCCTGCTGCCCGGCGAAGGAGGCATCGGGGAGGTCTTCCGCGGTGGCGCTGGACCGGACGGCCCAGGACAGGTCCTCAGAGCCGCCGTGCTTGTCCACCAACTGCTGGTACGAGGCGCGGATCTGCGCTTCGAAGTCCGGCAGGAAAGGCGTCTCGCGCATGAGGGCCCGGATTTCCTGCCCGGCGGCCGCGAGGGCGGTGACGTCATCGGTGTCCAGGCCGACCAGCCGGTCGGCGATCTTCTGGTCCAGGCCCGACTCCGCCAGGAAGTTGCGGTAGGCATCCGCGGTGGTGGCGAAGCCGTCGGGTACCTGGACGCCGGCGGAGGTAAGGTTCTGCACCATCTCACCGAGGGAGGCGTTCTTTCCGCCCACCCGGTCCAGGTCCTTGAGTCCGAGTTCTGAGAACCACAGGATGTCTGTCGTCATAGTTACTGCTCCTTTGCAGATGATGGCATGCAAGTGCGGCGCCCCGCTCGCGGCGATGGCCGGTTGATGGGCGCAAGTCCTGTCCACAGTGACAGGTCTCCGGCACACTTGCCACATGACGTGCGCCACACTCAGTTTGTGAAACTTTTCCCTAATGCTTGAGGTTCATCCGCTGCAGGATGGTGGCCGCCATCTCCTCCACGGACACCGTGGCCGAATTCAGGTAGGGAATCCTATGGGAGACGTACAACTGCTCGGCGCTGCGCAGCTCGAAGCCGCACTGCCGCAACGACGCGTAGGGTGAGCCGCGGCGCCGTTCGGTGCGGATCTGGCTCAGGCGCAGCGGGTTGGAAGAGAGCCCGAAACACTTCTCAACGAAAGGCCTCAGCGGCTTGGGGAGCCCTTCGCGTTCAAAGTCTTCGTCCACCAGCGGGAAGTTCGCGGCGAAGATGCCGTGCTGCAGCGCCAAGTACATGGTGGTGGGCGTCTTTCCGCAGCGGGACGGCGCCACCAGGATGACCTGGGCCTTTTCCAGCGCCCGCAGGCTTTGGCCGTCGTCGTGCTCCATCGCGTATTCGACGGCGGCCATCCGGGATTGATACCGCTCCGCATTGCCCAGGCCGTGGGCCCTGCCGGGTTCGCCGCTGGCCGGGGAACCGAGGGCCTGCTCCAGCTGTCCGACATGGGTCCCGATGAGATCCACGATGATTCCCTGGCACGTCGCCAGGACCTGGCGGATATCGCTGCTTACCGCGGTGGAAAAGACGATCGGCTGCAGGCCCGTGGCGGCCAGTTTGTCGATAGTGCCGACCACCGTCCGGGCCTGTTCGACCGTGGTGATGAAGGGGACCGTGATGCGGTCAAAGTGGTTCGCGGGGAACTGCGTCAGCAAGGTGTTGCCGAGCGTTTCCGCGGTGATGCCGGTGCTGTCCGAAAGGAAGTAGACAGGCCGAAGATCGTCTTTGGTCATGAACGCATTCTCCCCCACGCCGGGACCGGTCCCGGTATCGGGCAGCCGGCGGGTCCCTACCCGGCCTCCGGTCACAGACGTAGACTGCTCGCTTACAACGCCACCAGCTATCCGGGAGATCGACATGAACTATGCAGGAACCGGCAACGAGAAGGCCGTCGCGGCAAGTGACCTTAATCGGACACATGTCGGACTGACCGTGAGCTTCCAGCCGGACGAATTTACCGTGGTCTTCGGCCGCATTGGTGCCATTGCGCGCAAGGAGGGCGGTGTGACCATCGCGCTGGCAGGGGTGGACGGTACGGCTGGCCTGGCGTCCCATTACAGCCTGCCTCCCGCCCAACAGGTCTACGTACAGCCGGACATGCTCACCAATACGGAGACGACCATCAAGGATTTGTTCGGCAAGGTGCAGGAGAATCTGCGGAGCCACAAGGGAGACCAGCGGCCGGACACCGTGTAGGGCTTACTGCTCATTTGGCGGCGTCGTGCGCCGCCGCCACGCCGCTCCGCCTCCCTTGCGGTATCTGTGACATCGGGCACAATGTGCTTCATGGGGCGTTGGAGCGAGGAGCGGGTGATCAACGCCGCGCCCGACTCATCTTCCTTGGAGGCCGCCCGCAAGCTGGCACGTCCCGGCCCTTGGTCCGACACGGGAAGCAACGACGTCCTGGTCTGGGGCAAATGCCAGGGCAGCGGACGGACTCCCTACCAGGTGAGCATAGATATTGCCGCCCCTGCCTATCGGTGCTCCTGCCCGAGCCGGAAGTTCCCCTGCAAGCACGCGTTGGCGCTGCTCCTTATGTGGACGCGGGGCGACGCGGCCGACGCCACCGCGGAGATAGCCGGCTTCGCGCAGGAGTGGGCGTCCCAGCGGGCGGAGCGGACCACCGTGCGCGAGCGGCGCCAGTCCGAGCCGGCGGTGGATCCGGCGGCACAGGCCAAGCGACTGGCCGACCGGCTGGCATTGATGGATGCGGGGATTGACGACTTTGCCCGGTGGCTGACGGACCTGGTTCGGACCGGCTTGGCTGCGGCCCACACCCAGCCGTATTCATGGTGGGACGGTGTGGCGGGCCGCCTTGTCGATGCCCAGCTTCCGGGTCTGGCTGCCCAGGTGCGGGCGATGGGCTCAGATGTGCACTCCCGGACCGATTGGGGCGATCACCTGCTTTTGCGGGCCGGCCGCTGGTGGGCGCTGACCAGGGCGTGGCGCAAGCTGGACACCATGACTCCTGACGAACGCGCCGATCTCCGGGAGGCCGTCGGCTGGGCAGTGCCCACCGCCGAAGTTCAGGGCACCGAGGCGCTGCACGGTCCGTGGCTGGTGCTCGGCTCTCACCGCAGCGACGACGGCCGACTCCAGCAGCAGCGAACCTGGCTTCGCGCACCCGACGGAACGACCATCGTCGTACTCGATTTTGCCGTCCACAGTGGCTCACTGCCGACCCCTCAGCTCGCGGGCGCGGTGCTTGACGTCACCGTTGCCCGGTACCCCGGCTCCGGACACCGGCGGGCAATGTTCACCGGGCCCATTGCCCCGCAGCCAGTGGCGGCCAGCCTCGGCGATGGTGGGAACATCGCTCAAGCATTGGAAATTGAATCGGCTGCGGTAGCACTCTCCCCGTGGTGTGAGCGTCACCCCGTGCTGTTGAGCGGGGTGCGCGTCTGCCCCGGCAGTCACGGCTGGCTCCGGGACGGATCCGGCAACGCACTCCCCCTTGTGGACGCGCCCCTGCAGTCCCTGCTGGCCTTGACCGGTGGCCACCCCGTGGACCTGTTCGGCGAACTGGAGGAGGGCCGGTTCCGGCCACTGTCCGCCGTCGTCGATGGCGCGGTGGTAACGCCATGATCTGGCTGTCCGAGCTCCGGACGGCGGCCGTCGTTGGCACCGCGCGCCACCTGCCTCCTTCTCCGCCCGTGGAATTGGGGGTCTGCCCACCGGATGGCCTGTCCAGTGAGGAGTCACTGCTGGACCAGGCGGCCATGGCCGATGCGGTCACCCGCGCTGCCCGGCCTTCCACCACTATGGACGCTCCAGATCTGCCTCATCCGGCGCCACCGGACGATTCGCCCGAAGTCCCGGGCGAGGCCGGCCGGCTGTTGGACCTGCTGCTCACCCAGCCGCCGGTCGGGCCGGAACTCCGAAACCTGCTGGTGGTCGATTGGCTGCTGCTCGCCGAAGCTTCCGGACGGCGTGTTCCGCACCGGCTGCTGCCCGGGCTGCTGATGTTGGCGGAGGCCAAACCGAGCGTGGCCGAGCATTTGCATCCTGCGATCGGAACCCGGGGCCGCTGGCTTCAGGACCTAACGGCCGGGGCCTCCGGTCCGCATCTGCCGATAACTGCCGACTGGGCGGAATTGATGAGCGCTGACGCCACGACGGAACTGGAACGGCTGCGCCGCGGTAATCCGGCCGCTGCCCGTGAGCTGCTGGTCACGCACTGGGATTCGCTCAGCGCCCGGGAGCGCGCCGCCCATCTGGCCACCCTGGCCACAAACCTTCGGAATGACGACGAGGAGTTGCTGGAGCGGGCCCTGGACGACAGTGCCAAGAGCGTGCGGGAGGTAGCCGCCGGTCTACTGGACCGGCTTCCTGACAGCGCCCGCGCGGGCCGCATGGCAGCCAGGCTGCGGCCGCTGCTGCGCTTCAAAGGATTGCTGCGCAAACAATTCGAAATCGATCTCCCGCCTGAGCCGGACGCGGCAGCACTGCGGGACGGGATCGCACCGGACCCACGCAGTGGTGAGCCCGACCGGCTGGGCCGGCTCGACACCATCATCAGGGGTGCCCCCCTCGATGTTTGGACGACGACGGCCGGCCGCATGCCGGCGGCGACCGTGGCCCTGCTCAAGGGCGAAAACCGCGCCCTGGAGACGATTCTCACCACCGCTGTGCTGCGGTCCGATCTTGACTGGGTGCGTGCGCTGCTCGACGTCCGAACGGACCTGCGGCTGCTGAATTGCCTGCCGGCCGCCGAGCGCGAGGACACGCTCGTGCGGCACCTACGCGGCGGAACCGCAAAGCCCTGGGCACTCGTCCCACTGCTGCGTGACATGCCACGACCATGGGGGCGTCCCCTGGCTGATGCTGTGCTTGAGCAGATCACCGCCAAGAACGGCGGCCAGCTGGCAACGATGCTGGCCGACACCCTGCCTGCGGCGCTGCCGCCCGAGGCCGCCGAACGGGCCCGACGGCTGCTTGAGCATTCGGACGAAGACGCCGCCCGGCGCCGCGTGCTTCGTGATGCCGTTCAATACCAATCATTCCGACAATCCCTGACGGAGGCTTTTCAATGAACGACGCCCCGACCGCCCCTGACGTGCTCCGCGCCCATGCCGAAAACGCCTACGCCGAGGAGCTCAGCGCGTTGACGGCTGTTGACGACCGGCCCCGGCCGCCCAGCTGGCAGCTGTCCCCGTGGGCGGTGACCACCTATATCCTCGGCGGCACCCTGCCGAACGGCGTACAGATCACTCCAAAATACCTGGGTTCCGCGCGGCTGGTCGAAATCGCCGTCGCATCCCTTGCCACAGACCGTGCCCTGCTGCTGCTTGGCCTGCCGGGCACCGCGAAAACCTGGCTGGGAGAACACTTGGCCGCGGCCATTTCGGGAGCCTCCACCCTCGTGGTGCAGGGCACCGCGGGCACGCCGGAAGAGGCACTGCGGTACGGCTGGAACTATGCCCGACTGCTCGCGGACGGCCCGTCCCGGGCGGCCCTGGTCCCGGGACCTGTGATGCGCGCGATGGAGGCCGGGAGCCTTGTACGGGTGGAGGAACTGACCAGGATCCCGTCCGATGTGCAGGACTCCCTGATCACGATCCTCAGCGAGAAGACCCTGCCGATCCCCGAACTCAATGCAGAGGTCCAGGCCCGCAAGGGCTTCAACATCATCGCGACAGCCAACAACCGGGACAAGGGCGTCAACGATCTCTCGTCGGCATTGCGCCGCCGCTTTAACACCGTGGTGCTGCCGCTCCCGGACAGCATCGAGCAGGAGATCGAGATCGTCACCACCCGCGTCCGCAGCCTGGGCACTGCCCTGGAGCTTCCGGCTGATCTGGTCGCGCTCTCCGAAGTCCGTCGGGTGGTCACCGTCTTGCGGGAACTGCGCTCCGGGGTAACCCAGGACCAGCGCACAACCATCAAATCGCCCTCCGCGACCCTGTCGACTGCAGAGGCCATCTCGGTGATGACGAACGGGCTGTCCCTCGCCGCCCACTTCGGTGACGGCACCGTCCGGGCCCAGGATGTGGCGGCCAGCCTGGTGGGCGCAGTGGTCAAAGATCCCGTCCAGGACCGTGTGATCTGGCAGGAGTACTTGGAAACCGTCGTGCGGAACAGGCCGGAGTGGAAGGACCTCTACCGGGCCTGCCGCGACCTCGAATCGTCGAACTGACCGATGACAGACGTCCACGTCCTGGGGATTCGGCATCATGGTCCCGGTTCAGCGCATTCAGTTGCCGAAGCACTGGCATCCCTCCGGCCGGATCTGGTGCTGGTTGAGGGTCCCCCGGAACTCGACCAGGTGATCCCGCTGCTGTCCGATCCGCAGATGACGCCGCCTATCGCCGGGCTGATCTACGCCGCCGATGAGCCCCGGCTGGCTTCCTTTTACCCGATGGCGAGCTTCTCACCGGAATGGATAGCGTTTGGCTGGGCGCTGTCCACCGGCACCCAGGTGCGGGCGATCGACCTGCCCGCGGCACACACCTTCGCGCTCCACATGGCTCCTGCGCCGGCCGGGCCAACATCACCCAAGGACGACGGCGATCCCCCCGTGGCAGGCGTCGAACCGCCCGGGGCGATACAGCGGCCCTACCGCCCCGATGCGATTGGGATGCTGGCCGGGGCCGCCGGCTACACCGATCCCGAGCGGTGGTGGGAGGACGCCATCGAACAACCGAACACGGACCCCCTCGAGCGGTTCGCGGCATTGACCGAGGCCATTACGGAGATCCGTGCGGCCGACGACAGGCCCGGCAGCCATCCCGACGTTATGGAGAACAACCGCCGGGAAGCGGCGATGCGGCGCCTGCTGCGGGCCGCCATTCGCGAGGGGCATGCGCGGATCGCCGTGGTGTGCGGTGCCTACCATGCCCCGGCGCTGGTGCCCGCTGGCTTTCCCCCGGTGTCCGCTGACAACAAGGTGCTGGCCGGACTGCCCAAGGCCAAGGTCGCCGTTACTTGGGTGCCATGGACCTCGGACCGGCTCAGCTCGGGCAGCGGATACGGGGCCGGTGTCTCCGCGCCGGGCTGGTACCAGCACCTCTTCACACACTGGATGGCGCAGGACCCCGGGACGGACGTGTCCACTACCTGGCTTGTCCGGGTAGCCCGCGCACTGCGCCGGCAAAACCTGGACGCATCGACGGCCTCTGTGGTGGACGCCAGCCGGATGGCGAATGCCCTTGCCGCCGTCCGTGGACGGCCCAGCCCGGGACTGACCGAACTGGACGACGCGGCGCAGGCAGTTCTATGCGACGGTTCACCTCTGCCCCTGGCCCTGGTGCACCGCGAACTCACCGTTGGGCGCGAACTGGGGAACGTCCCGGAGTCTGCGCCCACTGTCCCCCTTGCCGCCGATCTGGCGGCCACTCAACGCAGGCTCCGGTGGAAACCGAGCGCCATGGAAGAGGTCCTAACCCTTGACCTGCGCAAGCCAAACCAGCTGGCCCGCTCGGTTCTGCTGCACCGGCTGGCGCTGCTTGGAGTGCGCTGGGGCACACAGAGCGAATCCGGCCGGACGACGGGCACGTTCAAGGAGGTGTGGACACTGCGCTGGGAGCCGGAACTGACGGTGGCCGTGGTGGAAGCCAGCCGCTACGGCACCACGGTCGCCTCGGCTGCCGCGACCTGCGTGTCCGAACGCGCCCAGCACGCCGGCAACCTGACGGCGCTCAGCGAGCTGCTCGCAAGCTGCCTGCTCGCCGACCTCCCGGACGGCATCGGCGGCGTGGTGTCGGTACTCGCCGAGCGCACCGCCCTGCAACAGGACGTCGCGCCGCTGCTGGAAACCATCGCCCCTCTTGCCCGGACCTGCCGGTACGGCAACGTGCGCGGCGTGGACGTCACGGGCGTACGGAAGATTCTTGACACGACGGTTGTGCGCGCCTGTGTGGGGCTGCCCACTGCCTGCGCCGGACTGGACGACGAGGCCGCCGACGCCATGAGACGCGCCGTCGACTCGGCGCAACAAGGCCTCATCTTGCTGCCCGAGCTGCCGTTGGACGACTGGCACCGGGCGCTTGCCGCCGTGGCAGGCTCAGACGGGATCCACGGCTCGGTGGCAGGGCGGGCCGCCCGGCTCCTTCTGGACGCAGGCCTGGTAAACGGGAACGATGTCGCGGCGAGGCTGAGCCGCCGGCTCTCGCTCGCCACTCCCTCGCGGCAAGCCGCAGCCTGGCTGGACGGCCTCATCTCCGGCGACGCAACTCTGCTGATTCATGACCGGCGGCTCTTGCAGATCGTGGACGACTGGGTTGCCGGTGTAGACGACGACATCTTCGGCGACGTCCTGCCGCTCCTGCGCAGGACATTCTCAGCATTCAGCCGGCCAGAGCGGCGGGAGATCGGCGAACAGGTCAGCCGCATCGGCGACAAGGAGGACAGCGACAGCCAGGCCGTCCTGGACCTGGCCGCCGCGGGACCCGCGGTCCGGACGATGGCCCGGTATCTCGGATGGGGGGCGATCGCGTGACCGACGCAGATCCCGACGGCCGCAGCCGGCTGGGCCGCTGGCGCCTTGTGCTCGGCGGGCATGAGGCCGACGGCGTCACCACAGCGGACGGACACAGCGTCGTCCTCTCCTCCGCTGACGCGCGGCGCGACCGGGCCCTGGAGGACTTGTACGGGGTCGAAAAAAATGGCCGTGGGGGTCTGGGCGCGTCCAGCCCGCGGGTGGCCCGCTGGCTCGGCGACATCCGAGGCTATTTCCCGTCCACGGTGGTCCAGGTGATGCAGGCCGACGCTATGGACAGGCTCGGCCTTCGGCAATTGCTCCTCGAGCCGGAGATGCTGCGAACCGTACAGCCCGACGTCGGCCTGGTGAGCACGCTCGTCGGCCTCGGGCGCGTCATCCCCGAGCATTCACGTGAGACCGCCAGGACAGTCATCCGTCAGGTGACGAATGAGCTCGAGGACCGTCTGCGGTCCAAGACGGTACAGGCGATCTCCGGAGCATTGAACCGGGCGGCGCGGACACGACGGCCCCGGCACCGGGACATTGACTGGAACAGGACGATCGCCGCCAATCTTAGGCACTACCAGCCCGCATACCGGACGATCGTGCCCGAGCATCTGGTCGGGCACGCCCGGCGCAGCACCGAGGTCCAGCGTGAAATCATCCTGTGCATCGACCAGTCCGGGTCGATGGCCGAGTCCGTGGTCTACTCCAGCGTGTTCGGGGCGGTGCTCAGCTCGCTGCGGTCGGTCCGAACCCGCCTGGTGGTTTTCGACACGGAGGTTGTCGACCTGACGGACGAGCTGGATGATCCGGTTGATGTGCTGTTTGGTGTGCAACTCGGCGGCGGCACGGACATCAATCGTGCCTTGGCATACTCCCAGGACCAGATCACCCGGCCCACCGAGACGATTCTGGTGCTTATCAGCGACCTCTACGAAGGCGGCATCGCGGACGAGATGCTGCGACGGGCGGCCTCGATCGTCGGGTCGGGGACGACCATGATCGCGCTCCTGGCGTTGAGCGACAGCGGTCATCCGTCGTTCGACTCAGACCATGCCATGGCCCTTGCCGGAATTGGCGTCCCGGCCTTCGCGTGCACCCCCGACCTGTTCCCGGAGCTGATGGCCGCGGCCATTGAACGCCGGGATGTGGGCGAATGGGCAACCTCCCAGGACATTCCGACGAGCCACGAGGGGTAGCGGGGAGACGGCTGTCCAGCAATGCACACGCCGGCTCCCCGCTGCTCTGTACACGGCCTTGACCGGGGCGGTAAGGCCGCGGTAGCGGGGGTTCCCGCCAAGGCGGCTACGTGTTGAGGTCCCAGTGGACCCGGATTGCCTCGGCAACCGGTCCGGCAGTGATATCGATCCGGAAAGCAACGGGCGCGGTCCCAGTCTCTTCGATGACCGCGTCATGGTAAACGCGGCCGCATGAGGAACACAGGGTGTAGAGATCCTCGTCCTCAGGCCACGCAGCCAGCCCCGCGGGCACGGGAACGTTTCCGCCGATGTGAACGGGCATGCCCTGTGAGTTGGCCTGGATCAATCCCTCGTTGCTTACGGTATTTCCGCAAACGCAGGTGATGGTGGTGACGTCATGATCGATGACCTCGGCAAATTCGGTATCCATAATGAGCTCCCCTCAGGTTCCGCAGAAGGTCCGGTACGGGCCAAAGCTTTCGGGGGCGGCCGCGGCGTAGCGCTCGAGCCCGGACCGCTCGTCGAAAGGTGCGGCGACTGCGTCCAACAACCGTGCCAGCGGATCCAGGTTTCCGCCGGTAGCGGCCGTCAGGGCCTCCTCCACCAGGTGGTTCCGCGGGATGTAGACGGGGTTGACCCGGTCCATGGCATCAGCATCCGGCGCCAAGGCACGCCAGCGCCCTAGCCAGGCATCGAAACCTGCCGTGTCCGGAACCTGGTTCCGCGCATCGTCAGCCTGGCCGCGGGCGGCTTTGCCGAGGTGCCGGAAAAACGATGTGTAGTCCGTCCGTGACTCCTGCATCAAAGCCACAAGTTCGTCCACGAGAGGCGAGGTCACGTCGTCGTCGAGTCCGTCACGGAACCCCAGCTTGGCCTTCATGCCTGCCGACCAGGCTTCACTGTACTGCCGGCGGAACTCGCCGAGGGCCTCCACCGCGAGCTCCACCGCCTGCTCCTCGTCATCGTGGAGCAGGGGCAAAAGCGACTCCGCGAGCCGGGCAAGGTTCCACTCCGCCACCACCGGCTGATTGCGGTAGGCGTAGCGCCCGCTCTCGTCAATCGAACTGTAGACGGCGGCCGGATCGAAGCCTTCCATGAAGGCACACGGCCCGTAGTCGATCGTTTCACCCGAGATCGTCATGTTGTCGGTGTTCATGACCCCGTGAACGAACCCTACGAGCATCCACTTGGCCACCAGTGAAGCCTGGGCGGAGATGACGCCTTGGAAGAGTGCGAGATAACGGTTGGCGGCCTCCGCGGCGGCACGGTGGTGACGGGTCAGGGCGTAATCGGCAAGCCGGCGAAGGAGGCCGATGTCGCCCGTGGACCGGGCATACTGGAAGCTGCCCACCCGCAGGTGGCTGCTGGCAACCCGGGTCAGAATGGCGCCGGGCAGGAGCGTCTCGCGCTGCACCGAACGCCCCGTCCCGACGACGGCGAGGGAACGGGTCGTGGGGATGTGCAGCGCGTGCATCGACTTGCTCACGATGAATTCGCGCAGCATAGGACCAACCACCGCCTGGCCGTCCCCGTTTCGCGCAAACGGCGTGCGTCCTGATCCCTTGAGGTGGATGTCGCGGAGCTGCCCGTCGGCGTGCCCGATCTCGCCCAGCAGGAGTGCGCGCCCGTCGCCGAGACGGGGCGCGTACCAGCCAAACTGGTGGCCCGCGTAGGCCTGCGCCACCGGACTGGCCTGGGCAGGGACGGCGTTCCCGGTCAGAAGGCGCAGACCCTCAGGACTCCGGAGAAAGGCCGGATCGAAACCCAGCTCGGTGGCGAGGTGCTCGTTGAGAACCAGAAGGTGCGGCTCGGGGGCCTCCTCCGCGCGCCAAGGAATGGCCATCTCCTGGAACTCCCGGGCGAAGCGGCCATCAAATGTGACGGTTGCATGCGCTGTGCCACTCATCTTTCAAGGATACCGGCGACACCGTCAGCAATGCTGCTGGACCTGGCAGAGCAGATTCGGGCCGGTGCCATGACGCGGCACGGAGCTGGTGGGAGGATGGGCGCATGGAACTGCACATCACGGGCGACCCCGCCGCCGACCAACTGCTCAGCAATGACGCGTTTGCACTCCTCGTTGGCATGCTGCTTGACCAGCAGGTGACCATGGAGTCTGCGTTTGCCGGCCCCGAAAAGATCCGGACGCGCATCGGGTCGATGGCCCCCGCCGCAATCGCCGAATATGACCCGGCAGGCTTCGTGGAGATCTTCAAGGAGCGTCCATCCATCCACCGCTTCCCTAGCTCCATGGCCAGCCGCGTCCAGGACCTCGCCGCGACCGTAGAGCGCGATTGGAATGGGGACGCAACTGCCATCTGGAACCAGGACGACCCGGACGGCCAGGAAGTGCTGCGAAGGTTGAAGGGCTTGCCCGGCTTCGGTGAGCAAAAGGCAAAGATCTTCCTTGCATTGCTCGGCAAGCAGTGCGGCCTGCAGGCGCAAGGCTGGCGTGAGGCTGCTGACCCCTATGGCCAGGAGAGCGCATTTCTTTCGGTCGCCGACATCGTGGACCCTGAGTCGCTGAAAAGAGTGCGCGCCAGCAAGCAGGCAGCCAAGGCCGCCATCAAAGCCGCGAAGGCGTCCGAGCGCTGATTCGGAGGGCCTGGATCAAAGGCTTCCAATGGATTCGCCGGGGAACACGATTCCGAGCTGGTTCCTGATGGCGTCGGCGACGGCCATGGTCCCGATGGATTCGGCGAGCGGCCGCTGTGGAACCTCCAGCTGCCCTGCCGCAATGGCACGCGCGACGGCGGCAGCCTCGTAGTGCAGGCCCTCAAAGTGCGCTCCGGCCGGCTCCTCATAGACCAGCCGGGTGCCGTCCGGGAAGCGGACACTGAAGTTGCCTGGCATGTTGAAGGGCCCGTCAATTGTCAGTGAAGCCTCGGTGCCCACAATGGTGGCCGACGTCGGCGTGAAGTTGTGCAGTTGCGTGTTCATCATGGCCTGGCGTCCGCCGGCAAAGGACATGACGGCCGAAAGCTGGGCATTGACTCCTGATACATGCGGTTCACCGAGCGCCAGGAGTCGGTCCGGTTCGCCCAGGACGGACGTGATGAGTGAGAGCGGATAGGTGCCCAGGTCCAGCAGTGGCCCGCCCGCCAGCGCCGCGTCGAAGATCCGGTGGCTGGGGTCAAAGTGCTCACCGTATTCGGCGAAGACCGTAGTGAGGTCCCCGAGCATTCCGGAGTCGAGCACTTGTCGGATGACGTCGAACTTGGGCAGGAAAAATGTCCACATGGCTTCGGCGGCGAACAGGCCGGCGTCTGCGGCCCGGCTGGCGATGCCGGCCGCCTGCGCGCGGTTGATGCCGATCGGCTTTTCGACCAGAACGTGTTTGCCGGCGTCGAGCGCCATGAGGGCGGCCTCGTAGTGGAAGTTGTGCGGCGTGGCCACGTAGACGATGTCGACGTCGGCGGCCGCCAGCTCCTCGTAGCTGCCGAAGGCAGCGGGGATGCCGTGCCGTCCGGCAAAGGCTTCGGAACGGTCCAGCGAGCGGGATCCGATTGCGGCGATCACCTGCGAGGTGTGCGCCTGGACGGATTCCGTAAAGCGCTCCGCAATCCAGCCGGGACCCATAATCCCCCAGCGGAGCGGCGGTGCGGCTCGGGAATCCGGGACCCGGGAAACCGGGAGTGATGAGTTCCCGGTCATGTGCGGGCCGCCATGGTGTTGACATCGATTCGCATGAGAGTCACTGCCCCTTTCCTAGATTTGTCCTGACATAATAACAAACCGGTTCAACCGGGAAAAGCCCCTGAAGAAAGCATGGGCTGGCCCCTGGCCGGGGGCATCCAGGGCGCCGTGAATACTTTGAGCGTATGTCAATACAAACTATTGACGACGCCGTTAGAGCGCTCTAACGTTGAAGGTGCGTGATCCAGCACACTCCCGGGAACGCTCCCAATTCAAAGTCCGCCTTCAGGTCGGCCGAATCGAGGAAGTCAACAATGTCGTTGCACACAGCAAGCTCGCCCGTATCGGGCTCGAAACACCGCGGGTATCTCGCCCGTCTCACTGTCATCTCCACACTCGGCGGACTCCTGTTCGGCTACGACACCGGTGTGATCTCCGGTGCGTTGCTCTACATGCAGGACTCCCTGAGCATGAGCCCGGTCGAAGAGGCCACCGTCGTCAGCGCACTGCTCTTTCCCGGCGCCGCGGTGGGCGCGCTGAGCGGCGGCAAGCTCGCCGACAAGCTCGGGCGGCGCGGCACGCTGCTCGTCTGCGCGCTGCTCTTTCTCGTCGGCGCGATAGGCTGCGCCATCGCACCGACGGTTGGGTTCATGGTCGTGGCCCGCGTCATCCTCGGTCTTGGCGTCGGCGCCGCCGCCGTAACGTGCCCCCTCTACCTGGCAGAAATGGCGCCCGCACATCTGCGCGGGCGCATGGTCACCATCAACGAACTGATGATCGTCACCGGCCAGATGCTTGCTTTTGCCATCAACGCACTCCTCGACGCCGTCATTCACGACTCCGAGGTCTGGCGCATCATGCTTGGGGTTGCGTCCATCCCCGCCATCGCACTGCTGATCGGCATGCTCGCCCTGCCCGAATCACCGCGCTGGTTCGCGATCCGCGACAGGCTCGACGAGAGCCGGCGCATCCTCAACTTCAGCCGCAGCCCGGAGGAAGCCGACTTCGAGTACAAGGAAATCGTCGAGTCCGCGAACACTGCCCGGAATGAGCGCTCCAGTGCCTGGCGCGATCTGAAGAACAATCCCTGGATGCGCCGGCTTCTCTGGGTCGGCATCGGGCTCGCCGTGGCCCAGCAGGCGACGGGCATCAATACCGTCAACTATTACGCCCCCACGATCCTCGAGCGCAGCGGCCTCGGTGTGAGCGCCTCGCTCGTCGCTACCATCGCCGTGGGTGTGACGTCGGTGCTGATGACCGTCCTGGGCATCTGGCTGCTGGGCTTCGTCGGGCGCCGCCGCATGCTGGTCATTGGCTTCTCCGGGGTCGTGGCTTCGCAGGCACTCCTCGCCGTCGTCTTCACGCTTCCCCAGTCGGACCTCGTCAGTTACACCATTCTGGCGGCGATGATGCTGTTCGTGGCCTTCGTGCAGTGCTTCATCGGCACCTCCGTGTGGCTATTGCTCTCCGAGATCTTCCCGCTGGCCATCCGCGGCTTCGCGATGGGCATTGCGGTGTTCGCGCTCTGGACCGTGAACGCGGCAATCTCCTTCCTGTTCCCGATCCTCGTCGTCGCCCTGGGCTCAACGGGGACGTTCACCGTGTTCGTGCTGGTGAACATTGTTTCCCTGATCTTCGTGGCGAAATTCGTGCCGGAGACGAAGGGGCAATCCTTGGAAGAACTGGAGGTGCACTTCCGCACCGGAGGCATCCCAATCATCGCGTCTCCCGCGGCACCTGGCGAGAAGGCGGTATCCCTCTGAGAATCGAACGTCTGCAGCCGTAGCCGCCGATACCTCCCCACGGGACAGGCATGCGGCCGGCGTCAGGCAGCAGCGGAACCGGTGCGCGTGCCCATGGGGGCGGCGGCCGGAACTGCTGTGTTTCCCGCGATACGCTTGCCGGCAGGAGGCCATTTGTCCAAGAGCGACCTGAACCAGCATGGGGCGGCCAAGCGCGCCACCATTGAGGATGTGGCGCGCGAGGCCGGCGTATCTCGCGCACTCGTTTCCCTGGTGCTGCGAGGTTCACCAAAGGTGAGTGAACAAAAAAGAGAAGCCGTCGCCACCGCGATAGCCGCACTCGACTACAGGCCCAGCAATGCGGCCCGCTCGCTCGCCAGCGGACGAACGCAAACAGTGGGAGTCCTGCTGGACGACCTCGCCAATCCCTGGTTCGTGGAGCTCCTCGACGGCATGCAGAACATCTTCCGGGAGCAGAACCTTCGGATGGTCCTCGGCGATCCCCGCTATCTGGCCCGCGCGGGGGAAAGCCCGGTGTCCGCCTTCATGGAACTGCGCGTCGACGGCCTCGTCATCGCAGGAGACTTCAACCCCGATGAAGACCTCACACGCGCCACACTGCACACGCCAGCCGTCGTCGCCGGCACGCGCGCCTTCGACCTCCCGGCGGCGGACCGCGTCACCAACGACGACGCCGCCGGCGCCCGGATGGCCGTCGAACACCTGATTGGACTCGGCCACAGCGACATTGCGTTCCTCACCGCTCCCACCGGGTCCGCTGCCGTGCGGGCCGACGCCTACAGGGACACGATGACCCGCCACGGCTTGCAGGACTGCATCCGGGTGATGGCCACGGACTTGAGTGAACATTCAGGCTTTGAGGCAATGAGCCGCCTTATCGACAGCGGCCTACCCCCCTCAGCGGTCTTCGCCGCCAACGACATCCTCGCCGTCGGGGCGCTCTCGGCCGCCGTCGAGCATGGCATCAGCGTCCCGGCACAACTCTCACTGGTCGGATACGACAACACCTATCTCGCCGGGATCCGGCACGTCTCCCTAACCACCGTCGACCCCGTCAGCCGGGACGTAGGCATCCGCGCCGCGGAGTTTCTCCTCGCCCGCATCGCCGACCCCTCCCTGCCGCCACGTACCGAAGTGCTGGCCCCGCGCCTCGTCGTTCGAAACACCACCGCTCCCGCAGCCCACACCTGACTGGTGGCCGGAGCAAGAATGAGTCACGAGTCCTTTCCGGGCTCGTAGGTGCCGGCGCTCCATTCCTGTCCTTGGGGATCGAGCACCCGGCAGCGCCGGGTGCCCCATTGGGTGTCTTCGGGCGCGATCACTGAGGTTCCACCCGCGGCGAGGGCCTTCTGATGAAATGCGTCGACGTCGTCAACCAGCAGATACAGTCCCTGGCCGGTCGATCGACCGACAAGTGGCGGCCGCCGGTACTCGGCGTCGC
Source organism: Arthrobacter sp. P1_H7 (assembly GCF_056405215.1). NCBI lineage: Bacteria > Bacillati > Actinomycetota > Actinomycetes > Micrococcales > Micrococcaceae > Arthrobacter > Arthrobacter sp. P1_H7. The sequence goes on from NZ_JBFUCO010000020.1 coordinate 21,104, forward strand.
TACTTGCCACCATTAGCACGGCCTCCCCCATGCAAATCTCGGCGTGCAGCACTGTCCCTGCAGGGCCGTCCTGCCGGTGAAAGAGGTCAAAGCCCACTGCCTGGAGCCAGTCCAGGGCTGCGGGTGCGTCACTGTAGCTGAGATAGGCGAATAACTTGGCGTCCATGTCGGAATGCTATTCCCAAGCGCGGCCGGCCGGAACTAGCGTGGCGGAATGAACTCGTCTAAGGCCCCCGCCGAGATCCTCACCATTGGCGGCAACGAGGTCCGCATCTCGAGTCCGGACAAGGTGGTGTTCCCCGAACCCGGGCTGACCAAGCTCGACCTGGTCCGCTACTACCTCACCGTCGCCGACGGTGCGTTGCGGGGCGCAGGCGGACGGCCCATGGTGCTCAAGCGCTTCCCGAAGGGGATCGGCGCTGAGCCGTTCTTTCAGAAGCGCGTGCCCGAAAACCACCCCGACTTCATCGATACTGCGACGCTGCACTACGCGTCCGGCACATCAGCCGAAGAGGCCGTCATCAGGGATGCTGCGGGCTTGGCGTGGGTCGTGAATCTTGGATGCCTGGACCTCAACCCGCACCCCGTGCGTGCCGAGGACCTTGAACACCCCGACGAGCTCCGGGTCGACCTCGACCCGATGCCGGGGGTCGAGTGGGCGCAGATCGTTGACGTCGCCTATGTCGCGCGGGAGGTGCTCGACGACGTGGGACTGGTGGGGTGGCCGAAAACGAGCGGTTCGCGGGGACTCCACATCCTCGTGCGCATCGCGCCCCAGTGGTCATACAGCGACGTGCGGCTCGCCGCCGAGACCCTCGCCCGCGAGGTCGAGAACCGCGCTCCGGGCCTCGCCACCGCGCGGTGGTGGAAGGAGGAGCGCGGCGAGAGTGTGTTCGTCGACTTCAATCAGAACGCCAAGGACCGCACCGTGGCATCGGCGTACTCGATCCGGCCCCTGCCCGACGCCCGGGTCTCGAATCCGCTCACTTGGGACGAGGTTACCTCCACCCGGCCGGAACAATTCACGGTGCCCACGGTGCTTGAGCGCTACGCAGCGATGGGCGACCCCCACGCCGGGATCGACGACGCGGTTGGGGCGCTCGACAGACTCATCACCCTGGCTGCCGAGCTCGGCCCCGCCGAGAAGCCCCCGCGCGGCGGCGACGGCCTGGGCCGCCGGCAGTCGGTGATGCCGCTCATCGAGGTGGCACGGACCAAGACCAAGTCCGAGGCGCTGGCGGCGCTCGAGGAATGGAAGACCCGGCATGCGGACCTCCTGCCGAGCCTGCACCCCGCTGACATACTCGTCGACGGAATGCGGGGTTCGAGTTCGCTCTGGTACCGGGTGCGGGTGAACCTGCAGCATGTCCCGGAAAAGGAGCGTCCGCCACAGGAGGACCTCATCGCAGACTTCGACCCCTGGGCAGGCAAAGAGTGGCCCGGGCGCCCTGGGTCCTGACGGCACGGGACGCAATCCAAGCTAAGACCAAGACCAACGGTCAAAGGTGCAGAATATCCCTATGAGCGATGGCTCGGGCTTCCCCGCTTTCGACGCGGCCGACCTGGATGCGGCAGCGGACCGGCTCCAACAGGCCGGCGTTCGTCTGGTCATCGGAACGATGGTGAACGCGGCCGGAATCACCCTTGCCAAGAGTGTCCCGGTGGCCCGGCTCGGCGCCTTCCACCGGGCCGGCATGGGTGCCGCTCCGGTCTGGCATGTCTTCTGCATTGACGGCGCCATCGCCTTCACCGACAGCATCAGCGCCGTCGGCGACCTGCGCCTGAGGATCGATCCCACGGGGTTGCGCAGTCTCGGCGGAGGCCTGGCGTGGGCTCCTGCAGACATGTTCCGCCAGGATGGGAGCCGGGATCCGGCCTGCGCGCGCGGCACGCTTGCCCGAGTCCAGGAGCGGGCCGCAACCGCCGGCTATCGGGCACTCGTGGGCCACGAGCTGGAGTTCGTGCTCGTCGCCGCCGACGGTACGGCGCTCGACGACGCCCCCTGGGCTCCGTACGGGCTGACCGGCTTGCTTGACCGCGAGCAATTCCTCACCGAGCTGCTGGCCGCCATGGCGGATTCGGGTGCTCAGGTTGAACAGCTCCACGCGGAATACGGCCGCAACCAGTTTGAGCTCTCCCTTGCCCCGGCAGACCCGCTCGCGGCAGCGGACACCGTGGTGCTGGCAAAGATCATTGTCGGCAGGGTCGCCCGTGCCCACAAGCTGCAGGCCTCGTTCTCTCCCGCACCCTTCCCCGGTTCGGTTGGCAATGGCGCCCACCAGCACTTCTCCCTCTCCCGTGGCGGAGCACCCCTCTTCAGCGGCGGGCCTGGTCCGTACGGCATCACCGAGGAGGGTGGGGCCGCGATCGGGGGCATCATCCAAGGGCTTCCCGATGTGCAGGGACTGCTCACCGGTTCTATCCTGTCCGGGATCAGGCTCACGCCCGGAGCGTGGTCGGGTGCCGCTTTGTGTTGGGGCCTGGAAAACCGCGAAGCATCCGTCCGTTTCGTCGACGGCGGTGTGGGCAATCCCCACGGGGCCAACGTCGAAGTCAAGGTCATCGACGGGTCCGCCAACGCGTACCTGGCCTCCGCCGCCATCCTGGCCCTGGCTCTCGAGGGCATCACGAGCGGCAGCCGCCTGCCTGCTGAAGTTACCGGGGACCCAAGCCGGCTCTCCGCGGCGGAAAGGCAGGCCGCAGGGATCGGCACCGTCTCGGACTCGCCGTCGGAAATCATCACGTCCCTGGACAACTCCGCGTCCGCCCGAAGACTGCTGGGCAACGAGGTGGTCGACGCCACCGTTGCGGTGCGGCGCCAAGAGCAGGAGACCCACGGGGCCCGGGACCCCAAGGAACTCGCGGCCCTATTCCGCCTTGCCTGGTCGATCTGATGGGCGGGTCGTTCGCCGGGTTTGTCGAAGACATACGGCTCATCGACCATCACGTTCACGGCGCTTTTGGGGTCGACGGCGACGAAACCCGCTTTCAGAATTCGCTGAACGAGGCCAACAGCGGGCCCCTCGCCGTACCGTCGGCGGCCTACGACTCCCAGCTGGGCTTCGCCCTCCGCCGCTGGTGCGCCGAGATCATCGACCTGCCCCGGCACGTCTCGCCCGAGCTCTACTGGCGGCGCCGCAGCGAACTCGGCGAAGTGGAAATCAGCAGACGGATGACCCGGGCAGCCGGAGTCAGTCACTGGCTCATCGACGCCGGATTCAACACCGGGGCCATGCTCGATCCACCCGGGATGGCGGAAACTGCCGGGGCCACTGTCCGCGAGATCGTACGCCTGGAAACCCTCGCCGAAACCCTGATCCGTTCCGGCCAGGATCCGGGCGACTACGTGGAGGCGTTCACCGCGCTGCTGGCCAACCGCCCCCAGATTGTCGTGGGGGCCAAGTCGGTTCTGGCCTACCGGGCCGGCTTCAATCACGACCTCTCCCGGCCGGCCGACCGCAAGGTGGCTGAGTCCGCGAAGCGGTGGCGGCAGCGGATCGAGTCCGGTGGGCCGGTGCGTCTTGATGACCTCACCCTCATCCGTTTCGGCCTGCACTGCGCCATCTCGCTCGGGCTTCCACTCCAGCTCCACGTCGGGTTCGGGGACCGGGAGCTGGACCTTGACCGGGCGAACCCCCTGCTTCTGCTCGACTTTCTCCGGTCGGTTCAAGCCAGCAGGGTCCCCGTCCTGCTCCTGCACTGCTACCCGTTCGAGCGTGAGGCCGGCTATCTCGCCCAGGCCTTCGACAACGTCTACCTCGACGTCGGCCTGGCGGTGAACCACGTCGGCGTCCGGAGCCGGAGCCTCATCGCGCGCTCGTTCGAACTCGCCCCCTTCACTAAGATCCTTTACTCGTCCGATGCCATCGGCCCGGCTGAGCTCCACTACCTCGGCGCGCGGCTGTGGCGCAACGCGATTGCAGCCATCTTCGGCCAGTGGATTGACGACGACGAGTGGTCCGACGCCGATGCCCGCCGCGTTGTGGAGCTTGTTGCGCGGGAGAACGCCCGAAGGGTCTACGGACTGCCGTAACGGGACCAACCACGGTCATTTGTCCACACGTTAAAGCAAAACCCCTCTGACGAGGGGTTTTGCTGTCACTCAACGGCTGCGCTAGTGCTCGGTGCCTGCCGCCTTCTTGGCGTTCTTCTCGGCGTCCTTCTCGGCGCGCAGAGCCTCCGTCTCGTGCTTTTCCTCGGCCTTTTCCTGGTGGATGACCTCCGCGAAGAGCTTCTCCATCTCCTTGGCCACGCCGGCGGCTGAGGCCGGGTTCTGCCCGGTCACCAGCCGGTCGTCAACCACAACCTTCTCCTCAAAGACATCAGCGGAGACGTGGGTGGCGCCCTGTTCCTCAAGCCGGTCGGCCAAAAAGAACGGAATGACCTTGTCCTTCCCCGCGGCAACCTCCTCGTCATTGGTGAAGGCGGCCACCTTACGGCCCTCGACGAGGCGGAGCCCGTTCTTCAATTCCACGTTCAGCAGGCCGGCCGGTCCGTGGCAAACCGCGCCCACCAGGCCGCCGGCGTTGTAGACGCTGGCCACCAGGTCCTGCAAGCCTTTGCTGTCCGGGAAGTCCCACATGGTGCCGTGGCCGCCCACGAGGAAGACGGCGTCGTACTGGTCGGGATCAACGACGTCGACGCGGGCAGTGTTATAGAGACCGGCGCGCGTGGTCTCGTCCTCCGTGAAGGCGACCTGGATGGGATCTTCCGAGTCCACCTCGTCGCGCGGGGGCTGGCCGCCCTGGATGGACGCGAAGTCGACGAAATGCCCGGAATCCTTGAAGACCTTCCAGGGATGTGCGGCCTCGGCCACGTTGTAGCCGGTCTTCTCTCCGGTATCGCCGATCTCGGAAACGCTGGTCAGTACCATGAGGATTTTCTTCATGAAGTCTTCCTTTCGTCCAGCTTCCACCCTACGCCCAGCCCAATTCGGGCCCTCAGCGCCCGAAGTTATCGGCTAGTTCGTTGACACATCGATCAGCACCTTGCCGACGATGCCCTCTTCCACCGCCGCGTGGGCCGCCGCCGTGTCAGCCAGGTCAAAGCGATGCAGCGGCAGGCCCGCGGCCTCTCCCACCGGAAGGGCGCCGTCGGCGATGGCCGCATTGATGTCCTCGGCGGCGGCTTGCACAGCCGCCATGCCAACGGTGTAGAGCAGCACAAACTGGTAGCGGACGTTGAGGCTGAAATGCCGGCGCACGTCCAGGCTCACCTGATCGCCGCCGTTGTTGGCGTAGACGGCGACGGAGCCGCGGTTGCGGATCACCGCCAGGTCCAGTTCCGAGTTCTGCGCGGGTGCCACCTCCACGATCTGGTCGACGCCGTTAGGAGCGATCCGGCGGATCTCCGCGGCCGCGTTGGTTTCCCGGTAATTGATGACGTGATCGGCGCCGGCGGCCGTGGCCAGCGCAGCCTTCGCCGGTCCGCTCACGGTCGTGATCACAGCGGCGCCGGCCCACTTGGCCAGCTGGATCGCCGCATGGCCCACGGCGCCTGCCCCTCCAGCGACGAGGACCACTTTGCCGTCCAAGGCTCCCGGGTGCAGCCGCCGCGGGCCGTCCTCGGCGATGGTCAGGGCCCGGTGGGCGGTGATTGCGGGAACACCCAGGCTTGCGCCGAGGTCGAACCCGGCGTTCTCCGGCAGCGGAAAAACCCGTTCGGCCGGCAGGACGGCGAACTCCTGCGCTGTCCCGCCGTCGGCGCGCTGGTAGGCGGCCAGGGCCAGCCAGACCCTGTCACCGACATGGAGATGCTCGACGCCGGGTCCGACGGCGTCCAGCACTCCGGCGCCGTCCTGGTTCGGCACGACCTCCGCGAAGGGCAAGGCCTCGCCCGGTTTGGCGCCGCGGCGCGATTTCCAGTCGGTGGGGTTCACCGCGGAGACCATGATCCGCACGCGCACCTCCCCGGGCCCCGGGTCGCGGATCTCGCGGTCGACGAGCTCGAGAACAGACGGATCGCCGGTGGCACGGTACACGATTGCTTTCATACTCAGACCAAACACCGGCCCTCACCGAAAATTCCCACCGGGTGCGGAAACGGTGATGCTAGCGGGCGGCTGCGTGATCAGGCCTGCTGGGCAGGTGACGCCTGCCCCAACGGTGTCCGCCACGGTGATGGGTTCGGCGGCCATCTCCACCCTGCCCTGGCGGGCCAGGACGACTGGGCCGGAGGCGCCGCGTGTCAGGGCTACGATCGCGGGGCCGAGTTCCAGCCATGCTGCCATGGTTTGCTCCGGGGTCCGGTCCGGGTAGAGCCAGCTCAAGTCTTCGTCGCTGGCTTTGACGATGTCGCTGGCCGTCACGAACAGTTCCGCCCGGTTACGTGCCTCAGCCACGTCGGGACTGATAGCGGGCCGGCAATTCGGGTCGTAGCTGACCGTCGCGTGCTTCCGTGCGGCCTTCACCAAGGCCAGGGTGGCCTTGTTCCCCGGTCTGAGCATGGTGGCGATCGATCCGGTGTGGACGTGGGTGGAGCCTTCAACGGCGGCCAGGGCGGGCAGGGACGCCCCGTTGATGTCCCAGTCGATGGAGAAGGTGTAGTGGGCGGCACCGTCAGTGCCCAGGGCCGCGAGGGCCGTCGATGTCGCTGAGGTCCCTCCGTTAATCACCCGGACGTTGTTCGACCGGAGGTGCTGATCGATCATCAGGCCGTACCGGTCCTCGGCGTAGTGGGTCACCAGGGTCGTCTGCAGGTCCAGGCGGGCCGCCCCCACCGCCACGTTGAGCGGGCTCCCTCCGGGATGGGCCTGGATCTTTTCCGGCCGGCGGGGGTCGCTGATGATGTCGACGAGTGATTCGCCGATGACGAACACCATGGTTTCACTTGCTGGCATGGCTGCTTCCTCGCAGTCTTCTTCTCAGCGGCCCGGGTAGACCACGGCTTTGAGCTGGCCGGGCTGCTTGCCGGCCTGGAGCGCATCTTCCGATTCGGCGAGGGCGAACTTGCCGGTGACCAGGATGTCCAGGTCCACTTTTCCGTCGGCGATGAGCTGGATGGCCAGGGGCCAGGTGTTGGTGTAGCGGAACACGCCGGAGAGCCAGATCTCCCGGTTCTGGATGTAGGAGACGGGGAGTTCGACGTCGTCGGCCCCGAGCCCCACCAGGATGACCCGGCCCGCCGGTCCAACGGCTTTGATCCCGGAACGGACGGCCTGCGGGGCGCCGGAGGCGTCGATGAAGGCATCGACGTCGAGCCCTTCGACACTGTCCGTCAAGGCGTTCAAGGCATGGGTGGCGCCGTGTTGGAGGGCGAAAGCCAGCCGGTCTTCTGCAATGTCGCTGATGTAGATTTCGGTGGCGCCAAAGGCGCGGGCGGCTTGGGCGGCGATGATGCCGATGGGGCCGGCGCCGGCGATCAGGACCCGGCTGCCCGGCTTGATCTGGGCGCGTTCGCAGGCCCAGAGGCCGACGGAGAGCGGTTCAATGAGGGCTGCCGCCTCGTCGCTGACGCTGTCCGGGATGTCGAAGGCAAAGTCACTCTGGATTCTCACGTATTCGGTGAAGGCGCCGTCGATCGGCGGCGTGGCGTAGAACTCGATGTCGGGGCAGAGATTGTAGCGTCCGGCTTTGCACTGCTTGCATGTGCGGCATGGCCGCTGGGGCTCGACGGCGACCCGCTGGCCGATGCGGGCGGGGTCGACGTCGCTGCCGACGGCGGCGATACGTCCGGAGAGTTCGTGGCCGAGGATCAGCGGGTGGTCCACGACGTAGTCGCCGATCCGGCCGTGTTCGTAGTAGTGGACGTCACTGCCGCACACGCCGACGGCGGCGACTTGGACGAGGACCTGGTCCGCGTCCAGCTGCGGGACGGGCAGGGCCTCCAGGGCCATGGCGCCCTGGCGTTTGAGGACGGCGGCGCGCATGGTGGCCGGTACTTCGGGATGCCCGGGGGTGCGGGACTGGGCGGTTGATGTGGTCATCGGAGGAATCCTTTGCGGTTTGAAGAGGCGGTGGCGGGCTATTTCACGGCGCTATTTCACGGCGCCCAGGGAGAGGGCGCTATTTCACGGCGCCCAGGGAGAGGCCTTGGACGAGTTTGTCCTGGGCTGCGAAACCGGCGAACAGCACTGGCAGGGAGATCACGACGGCGGCGGCGCAGACCTTGGCAATGAACAGGCCCTGGCCTGAAACGAAGCCGGTGAGGAACACCGGTGCGGTGCCGGCCACGACGCCGGTGAGGACCCGGGCCAGGAGGAGTTCGTTCCAGCTGAAGATGAAGCAGATCAGGGCGGTCGCGGCGATGCCGGGCATCGCCACGGGTGCGATGACCTTGCGGAGCGTGAGCAGCAAGGTGGCGCCGTCGATCTGGGCAGCCTCGAGCATTTCGACCGGTACTTCGGCAAGGAACGACCGCATCATCCACACGGCGATGGGCAGGTTCATCGAGGTGTACATCAGGACCAGGAACCAGATGTTGTCCAGCGCGCCAGCGGTTTTGGCGAACAGGTAGAGCGGCAGGACTGCGGCGACCACGGGCATCATCTTCGTAGAGAGGAAGAAGAACAGAACGTCGGTCCACTTTTTCACCGGCCGGATCGACAGGGCGTACGCGGCGGGGATGGCCAGCAGCAGGACCAGGGCGGTGGAGAAGATCGAGGCGGTGGCGGAGTTGATCAGCGACGGCCAGGGGCTGACGCCGGAAGTTGCGCCGAAGAACTCCTTGTAGGCATCCAGGTTAAGGTCGGCGGCGATGGACGGCGGGTTCGTGGCGGCGTCGATTTCGGAGTGGAACGAAGTCAGGATCATCCACAGGACCGGCACCGCGAACAGCAGGGCCAGCAGCCAGGCGGCGATGCCGGCGGCGGTGTTGTTGCGGGTGGGGTCCATGCGTGACTTGCCCCGGCGTCGTGATCCCGTGGTCGGGGTGGACGCGGTGGGGACTGATGACCTGGGCCCGGCGGGGGTGAGGGTGCTCATCGTGCTGCCTCCTTCTTGAAGAGCGAGAATACGGTGCGGAGTGCGAAGGTCGCCACGATGATGGTGCCGATGACCACCACGACGCCGGCCGCTGAGGCCAGGCCGTATTCGTTGGCGTAGTAGAACGTCTCGTAGATGGCGTAGGGCAGGTTGGCCGTGCCCAGGCCGCCGGAGGTGATGACGAAGGTGGCGTCGAAGTTCTGCACGATGTAGATGGCCCCGAGCAGTCCGCCGAGTTCCAGGTACTGGCGCAGGTGCGGCAGGGTCAGGTGGCGGAAAATTGCCCAGGGAGTGGCGCCGTCCATCTGGGCAGCTTCGACGGTGTCCATCGGACGGGACTGCAGGCCGGCGAGCAGGATGAGCATCATGAACGGGGTCCACTGCCAGACCAGCGAGACGATGATGGCCATCAGGGGCGCCGAAGACAGCAGGTCCGGCTGCGGCGGGTTGTCGGAGCCGAAGAGCGACCAGATCCAGGTGAGGGAGCCGTTGATCAGGCCGTAGACGGGGTTGAGGATGGCGTGCTTCCAGATGAGCGCCGCGGCGACCGGAACGATGAGGAAGGGTGCGATCAGCAGGGTCCGGGCCAGTCCGCGGCCGATGAACTTCTTGTCCAGGAGCAGGGCCAACCCGAGTCCGAGGACCAGGCTGACCAGGACCACCGAGACGGTCTCGACGATGGTGGTGAGGATTGCCTGGAGCATGTAGGGGTCGGTGACCACCTGGATGTAGTTCTCGAACCCGGCGAATCCGGTCGTGTCCGGGCTCAGGCTGTTCCAGTTCATGAACGAGATGATCAGGGTCACCACGAACGGAAGCTGGGTGACGACGATGAGGAAGATCAGGGCCGGCAGCAGCGGTGCCCGCCGTGCCCAGGCCACTGCGCCTTCCCGCGCCCTGGTGTTCTTGGAAGGTTTGGCTGTGCTGCTCCCGTGCCGGGAGACGCGCGCCGTTGCGGTAGTCATAATGTTCTCCTGCGGTTGGGTTGGGGTTACTTGTACTTGTCGCCGACTTTTTGTGCGGCTTCCTGGCCCTTGGCCACCGCGTCGGCGACCGAGCCCTGGCCGGCGATGGCGGAGCTCACCCCCTGGGACACCCTGGTGCCCAGGGCGGCGAACTCGGGAATACCGACAAACTGGATGCCGACCGCCGGCCGCGGCTGGACACCGGGGTTGGTCGGATCGGCGTTCTCAATGGCAAAGCGTTCGGCCTTGAAGAACGGTGCGGCCTGCTGGAACTCGGTGTTCTCGTAAGTGGAGATGCGCTTGCCGGACGGGACCTTGGACCAGCCGAGCTTGGCGGCGACCAGTTCCTCATACTTCTTCGAGCTGGCCCAGGCGATAAATTTGGCGGCAGCGTCCTGTTTCTTGGAGGCCGCCTGCATAGCCCAGGACCAGGTCCACAGCCAGCCCGAGGACTTGGTTTCCTTCACCGGAGCCTGCGCGTAACCGATCTTTCCCTTCACAGGAGAGGCCTCGGCTTCCAGGGCGCCGGCCGCGGAGGTGGCGTCGTACCACATGGCGACCTTGCTCTGGCTCATGTTGTTCAGGCATTCAGTGAACCCTGCCTGGGCGGCCCCCGCTTCACCATGGTCGCGCACCAGCTTGGTGTAGAAATCAACAGCCGCGGTGAACTCCGGAGAGTCGACCTTCGCGTTCCAGTCCTTGTCGAACCATGTTCCGCCGAAGGTGTTCACCACCGTGGTCAGCGGCGCGAAAACCTGGCCCCAGCCGGGCTGGCCGCGCAGGCAGATGCCCTTCATACCGGGGGCGGCGCCGTCGACCTTGGCCGCCACTGCCGCGACTTCGTCCCACGTCGGATTCTCCGGCATCGAAAGTCCCTTGGCGGCCAGAATGTCTTTCCGGTACATCAGGAAGGAGGATTCGCCGTAAAAAGGCTCGCCGTAGAGCCTGCCGTCCTTGCCGGTCAGCGACGCCGTGTAGGCCGGCAGGATGTCCGCCTGGTTGAACGCTGCGTCCTGGGCAACGTTGTCCAGAGGCGCAAGCCAGCCGTTGGCGGAATAGAACGGGATCTCGTAGTTGGACAGCGACGCTATGTCGTACTGGCCGGCCTGGCTCGAGAACTCCTGGCTGATCTTGGCCCGGACGTCGTTTTCCGGCAGGACGGTGTAGTTGACCCTGATGCCGGTTTCCTTGGTGAAGTTCTCCGCGGTGAGCCGCTGCAGGTCCTCCATCTGGGGGTTGTTGACCATCAGGACGTTGATGCTGTTCGGGTCTCCTGCGGAGTTGCCGCCGCCGGCGCCCGCGCAGGCCGAGGTGCTGAGTGCCACGCACAGGGCGCCTGCGGCCAACGCGGCGGCGCGTGTTTTTGCGCGCATTTAGGACTCCTTTGTTCTTCAGGGGGTGCGATGCTGCCCTGCTCCGACTGCTGCGTCGGGGGTGCGGGGCCGAGAGCGGGACGAAGGGGCTGGAAGCCGGATACCTCGTCGATGTCCCTCAAGATTAGGCCTGTGGGATAGGGCACAACTAGCGCCGTGGTTGCTGAATTCTGATACTAATTTTCCTGAGTGCTCCCAGGGTGGGCGCTACTCTGGGAGAAGGCAACCAAAGCGCTGTCCAGATTTCATAACCCCAACGCAGGGAGAACCACGATGAGCACGGCGGATCCCGCCAACGGAGCAGACCTCCCTGACAGTGCCGCCGCACGGTTGGCTGAGAGGCTGCTGGGCATGCGGGCCAACCGGGAGGTCATCCCGGAGGACCCGCACCATTCGGTTCGGTGGCACCAGCACGACTACCCGAGCCCCGTGGCACGGTGGAATTACCACCCAGAGTATGAGATCCACCTCATCCGGAAGGGCACCGGAAAGTTCATCGTCGGAGACCACATTGGCACGTTCGAAGCCGGCCACGTCTCCCTCGTCGGGTCCGGGCTCCCCCACGACTGGGTCAGCGACCTTGAAGCCGGCGAAATACTGGAGAACCGGGACGCCATCATCCAGTTCGACGGGAAGTGGGTCGAGCAGGCCGCATCCATTGTCCCGGAGATGGCCGAGGTCAGGCCATTGTTGGAACAGTCCGCCCGGGGAATCGAATTCCTTGGCCGCTCAGCCGAGACGGCAGCCGCGTGCATCGAGGCAATGGGCACCTCCACCGGATTGGCGCGGCTTCAGCATCTCTTTGAGCTGTTGGCGACACTGGCCCGTGCGCCAGAAGTGGAGCGGCGCTACCTTGCTGAAGAATGGTTCAGGCCGCAACTTGACGGCCAGGCTGCGGCCGTCGTCGATATCGTCCTGGAGTACGTTTTCAGCAACCACGCCGGCAGTGTCAAGATGTCCGAAGCGGCGGCGCTGGTGGGCATGTCGGAACCGACATTTTCGAAGTATTTCAAACGCGCCACCGGCCAGAACTTCAGTGATCTGGTGCGCAAACTTCGCCTGGCCCACGCCCGCCGGCTGCTGGAGCTGAGCGACAAACCCATCTCCGAAATCTGCTACGAAGTGGGTTTCTCCAATTTGTCCAACTTCAACCGTCACTTCCTCAACGACGCCGGCGAAACCCCGCGGCAGTACCGCCAGCGAACGCAGAACTGACAGTCCCGGGGAATGGTACCCGAGCGGCACCGCTCGATGACACGAGCCGCCGCGGCTGGGCGTTCGACATACTAGTTTTATGCAGGCGACGACGGTGTTGGTCGAGGGTGAGAGTGACCGGCTGGCGGTAGAGACGCTGGCCCTTCGCCTTGGCTACGACCTGGCAGCCTTGCGGGTGTCGGTCGTACCGATGGGCGGCGCGACCAGCATCGTCCACTTCCTCGACCGCTACGGACCGAATGGCGCGGGCCACCGGCTGTTGGGCCTGTGTGATGCAGGGGAATCTCATGTCATCGCACGCGCGCTCGGCCGGGCAGGGATCGGGTCCGGTTCGCTGGCCGAGCTTGGGTTCCATGTCTGTCACGCCGATCTGGAGGACGAACTCATCCGCTGCCTGGGAATCGATGCGGTGCTCAAAGTCATCGCTGCTCAAGGCGAGCTCGCGTCGTTCCGGCTCCTCCAGCGCCAGCCGTCCCTACGGGAGCGGCCAATACCGGCGCAGTTACGCCGGTTCTTCGGAGGACGCAGCGGCAACAAGGTCCGCTACGCGCCACTGCTGGTCAACGCGCTGCCGGCAGGACATGCGCCTCCGCCACTCGCCCGCCTCGTTGCATCATTCTCACTGTGATCCTGCCGCCCAAGAAATGGTCGAATGCCTTCAGCGTGTCCAACCACGTCCTGCGGAGGCGCACCCGTCTTGGAGTACATGAGCATCTTGTCCGGCAGGACGCTTTGGGCCTAGTCCTGCGCCAGATCGGCTCGCGGCCAGGAAAGAGCGCCGGCCTTTTCAATACTTTCGTTGAACCGTTTGAGCGAGCGGGCAAAATCCGCCAGCTCGACCTCGCTCCAGTCGGACAGCGCCCCTTCGAGGGCACGAACGAAGTGGCTGCGCTCGGCCCGGTCAGGTAGTCCTGCGGATTGCCCGATGACGGCAGGTTCGGGGAGGACGGCGACCCCGACGCCTTCGCGCCGCGGCAGAAGGCCCCTGCCCGCCGTCGTCGATCACCCACATAACAGCGGAACCCATCCGCTAAGTGTCGCAATCACCGCAAGAGTCCAAGGACTGTCTTATGGGACGCCGAGTGGACGGGAAAAAGCATTGATGAAATTTTCCTCATGAACGTTTCATCCACGCCTCATTGTTGTAGTTCATGCTGGACGCACGAACCGGCTTGTGCCGGAAGCGCCTGCGCATGGGGAGGAGGGGGCATGGATGGACGGAGCATGGCGCCTCCGCCGGATCCTGGAATTGATTCCATGGACTGGCCCTCCCCCGTTCCGACGACTGCCGACGACGACACCGGCACCTCCTGGATGGTTCAGCGGGCGTGGCCAGACGAGACGCCGGGAGAATTTGTCCTGGAAGTCCTGGCACCGGGACGGCCCGGCGTCCGGGGGGCCCACCTGCGTCAGGGGCAGTTCGAGCTTCTCCCGTTGGACGATCCGGGACTGCCCGCCCTGCGGGAGGAAGCACAGAAGGGGGAATTGATTTCATATTGGCCCTCCCGCCAGGCGGTCGTCCGGGCGGATGGCTGCTACATAAAGATCTTCGGCCCTGGCGGCGCCGTCGTACCGGCCGAGCGCTGCGCACAAATGGACGTCCTCCTGGACGGCAACTTCACAACACCCAGAATGCTCCGTCAGAGCTCCCGGGAGGACGTCCTCGTTTTCAGCGCCATCGCGGGACCGACTCTGAACGAGCTGGGCCGGGAGCAGGGCGCCGCCTGCGATGAAGCGTTCGCCAGGGCGTGGGAGAAATGGTCGCGCGCCTGGGTCGCGGAACTCAACGGCACCTTTGGTCCCGCAGCACAAAGCGTCCTTGATAGCCTTCCGCTCCGCCCACCAGAGTGGGAAGTCACAAAGATGTGGCGACGGGTGGACGACTGGTTGCGGCACAATGAAAACGTCCCGGAGCTGTCGTCTCAGCGCGAGGCCTTGCGCGCCGCCGCGGAACGAGTGGCCACGAACCTGCTCCGGACGGCACCGGATCCGATCGTATGGGCCCACGGAGACCTTTACGACAAGCAAATCATCATTCCCGACGGCGACATCCCGCCCGGATTGCTGGACTTCGACAGTACGGCCCGGGCCGAGGCCGCGCGGGATCTGGCCGGTCTGGATGTCCATCTGGAGCTTCATCTACGACGTAACCGCATGACGCCCGCACGCTATCTGACGGCTCATACCCAGGTGCTGGCCGCCGCCGAGGAACTGCACGTCAGTCCGGGCCGATTCGATGCATACGCGGACGCCATCTGGCTTCGTCTGGCACTTTCGCCGCTACCTGGCCGCTTCTCCCTGGCCATCGCCGTCCTTGCGGAACGGGCCGCGCAGGAGTTGAGACAGTGAGTCGCCCGGCCCGATGACGGCATCCTCCGCACCGACGGCGAGCTGCCCAGCGGCGCCAGTCGATCTCCGTTCCGGTCAGGAACCGGTACGGCAGAGAAGGCTAGCCGCGGGTGAACCGGGCGAAGCCGGCGTGAACGTCACGGACTATGACGGTTCCGGAGCCAAGGAGCTGTGCCTTCGCTCGAAGTTGCGCCACTAGGTCCTCGGTTGGTCGGCCGAATACCTCGATCGTTCTCAGCTTGATGAGCGGCACCACTGGCACGAATTTGGGGCCCGCCACCTATTTTGGCGGAACAATTCAAAGTCTCGGCCTTTGGTCCACGCTGAATCACTGCGGACTCGGCACCGTTTGAGCCGGGTCCTCAGGATAAGAAAACCTCCTGGGCCTGGCGGGCAAAGTCTGCGACGAGGGCTGAGGGATCGTCGCGCCGGAAGGCAAGGAACACGGAGATTGGCGGGGCATCGCGGACGGGCCGGTACGCGATGCCGGGTCGTGGATTCTGTGCAGCGGTGGCCTCTGAGGACATGCCGATGGCTTGTCCTGTGGAGATGAGCATGAGCCATTCGTCGACCCCCTGCACGAGCCGGACTGATGTCGGCCTGGCGGTTTCGGGCCAGAGTTCTTGGGTGGTGGTTCCGGTGCGGTGGTCGACCGCGAGCGTGTGGCCGGCGAAGTCCGCCATGCGCAGGAAGCGCCTCCGGGCCAGAGGATCCGCTGTTGCCATGGCCGCGTAGCGTGCTTCCGTTCCGATCGGCATGGAAGCGAAGCGGTGGTCACTGAGCGGGCGCCTGACAACAGCGACGTCGGCGGATCCGTCCGCCAGCCCGCCCGCGGCGGCGTTTGTCTGTACCCATACGAGGCGGACGTCGGGGTGGGTCTCTTCCCATTTGCGTTGCAGGGCCGCGGTCCGGCCGCCGAGCGCGGACCATGCGTAACTCACCCTGAGCTCTCTGCTGTGGCCACGGGCTTCCCGTTCCAGGAGCGCGACCTCGTCCAGGACCCGCCGCGCGTGCTCGATGATCCGTTCCCCTGCTGCCGTGGGGGTGATGTTGCGGGTAGTTCTTTGCAGAATCCGTAAACCCAGTGTCCGTTCCAGCGTTGCGACGGACCGGGACACAGCGGCCTGGGACGTTCCGAGAGCGATGGCGGCGTCGGTGAAGGTCTGGGCGTCGATCACGGCCACCAGTGCCCGGAGGTACCGCAGTTCAACATTCATACGCTCATCGTATAGAACGCTCGTTGAACACATTTTTTCGCCGAAGGTTTTGCTCGGAAACTTAGCCCTATGGAAGCTAATTCAGCGCAGGGTGCAGACCGGGCAGGCGTCTCCGGCGTCGACCAGAACGGGGCGTCGGTTCTTCGTGGTGTGCTGACCATGACGGGAAGCGGGGTCAGCAATCAGTTCGGCGCCGGGATCGGCGCGCACGCCTTTCCGTTGATCGGGCCGGCGGGCGTTGTGGCAGTGCGGCAGCTTGTGGCTGCCGCGGTGCTCCTTCCGGTTGCCCGGCCTCCCCTTCATCGGTTTACCCGACGACAGTGGTGGCCCGTACTTCTGCTGGGAGCGGCCACGGCGCTAATGAATATCTGCCTTTACCTGGCAATCGAAAGGATCGGGCTCGGCCTTGCCGTCACCTTGGAATTCCTCGGTCCCCTGGCGGTTGCACTGCTGTCATCGAGGAGCAGGTGGGATCTGGCGTGTGGGCTCACCGCTGGGTTGGGAGTATTCATTCTCGTCATGCCCGGGCCGAGCAGCGACTTAGCCGGCGTTGCCATCGCCATGGCCGCCGCCGCGTGCTGGGCGGCATACATCCTCCTGAACAGGGTTGCCGGGCAGCGGCTGCCCGGCCTGCAAGCCCCTGCCGCGGGGTCGCTGGTTTCACTGGTTTTCTACCTGCCCGTGGCGGCCTTCCTCTTTGCTCACGGTGTATTTACCGGTCAGGCGGTTCTATACGCCGTCACTGCCGGCGTTCTTTGCTCCGTTGTGCCCTACGCCGCCGATCTCCTCGCACTTCGGCGCGTACCGGCCGGCTTCTTCGGCGTCTTTATGAGCATCAACCCCATCCTCGCCGCGCTCTCCGGAATCTTGGTACTGGGCCAGGTTCTCGTCCTCCACGAGTGGCTTGGCGTTGGCCTGATCGTGGCCACGAATGCCGTGGCCATCTGGCTGGCAGGACGCAGGGCCAAGACTGTTCAAAGGACGCGCGAAAGCGGTCACGGTGCGCAACAGTGGGAGGGACTTGTGCGTGGGACATTACCAAGCGACTAAAAGGTGAGGCTGTGCGCGGTTCGCATTGCGCGGCCCCGGAGTAAGCCCCCGGTTCAACGCTTCTTGCCCCCGACACCCGGCACGGACGCGACCTGCTTCATCCACGCCGCGATCTGGCGTTCGTCGACGTCGTCCATGGATTCGAGCTCCACACCCCGCGTCGACTTACCCATCCCCACCGGTGTCACCGGCGGTACAGGCTCGAGCGCCGCGCCATTAACAAACATGAGCTTGACGTGGCCAGCAAAACCGCCGCAACTGAAGCACCACCCATCGCCGACACCGTAGTACGACATGCCCCACTTCACTGAGCGCCGGAGGCCGGGCAGCGTCTTTGCCGCCAAAGCGTCGACCATTTCGGCGATACCGCGCTGCGGCTGTGGCAGGCTGGCGATATATGCGAAGACCGGCTTGTCGCCGACCGCCGCTTTCGCGGGGCTTGCCCTGCCGGTCATGGCTTCCGGCAGAGTAGGGGCGACGTCGACAGGTGCGCCAGTGCGCATGGCCATCTTTTGGGCTTCCCTCTTACCGATCTCACTGCTGGTCATGGAGAGTATTATTCTTCCCATCGCGAGACGGAGCCACAACCGTTTTCTCGCGTGCCGTATCGGACTCCTCGAGGAAGTCTCTATCTGTCCGCAGTTATCGATTCCAGGACGGCCTGGAATGCTGGACTTACTCGTATCGCCAGGCCACCATCGTCGGATACCTCGGTAAGTTGCTCGTAGCTCGTCCCGTTCCACCAAAAGACGTGCGGACTCACCGGTGTAGGTGAATCGCTGTATCCCATGGCGGCGAATCGGGCCATTCCGTTAACCGCTGGAATGACGGTGGCGTCTTCGATGATGTGCCAAACGACTTGGTGTCGATTCGGGACGCTCATGAGCCAGCCGAACTCTTCTCGGACGCGCTTGCCCATAAGTTCTGAGGCCAAGTCGGGAAGAAGGAGAGCCCGGCTCGCGGTGTAAACAGATTCACCTAGTAGAACTGTGAACGAGCCCCCTCCCGGTGCAGGGAGGGTTTCGAGTTCTTCGATTTCCAGCCCGCGAAGGTTCGCAATCCCCTGGGTTCTGAGGGCTTCGAACCCGCCGAACTTGTTTGCGTTGTTGTGACTGAAAACCGAAACTGTGTCGGGGAGGTCGAGCGCGATCATCTCGACGATGCCCGGCGCGAACTCCCTGTGCGGGTAGCCGTCGATCCCTGGCATGCTCGCTTCATCATAAAGGCGTGCGAAAGTCTGCCTCGCTACGTCAGCAGGGTCAAGGATGTCGAACGGATCGGGTCCGTCGAAGCCCACCAGAACGCGCTGAAGATGTTCGCGTATCAGGTCCCGCCACACGGATTGCGGCTGGTCAGCACAAGCGGCGGCCACATTCCAAAATCCGAATTCACGCCCGGAGTCATCGACAGCGTGACCAGGCTGAACATGGACTTCGAGTCCCAACTCGGCGAAAACTTCGCGCGTGATCGTTCGGAAATTGTTGGCGCCTGAAACCGTGAAGAACGTGAGGTGCGAATCAGGCGTTTCCGATTCGGGAGACTTCTTCCTGAAGATGCCCACAATGACCCGCTTTCGTCGTGGCGGTCGATCGATTCAAGTCGACTATGGCCAGCCTGGGAGTTTCCGCTACCGTCAGTGGGTCCACAGGCTGAACACCCGATGAACCCGATTCCGATTCTGTCGCAATCCGATCGGAAACCATGTTGCGACCCGCCCGGTAGAGACCTCCAGCGCAGCCTCCCCGCTTGCTGGATTCAGTCGCCCAAAGGCCCATATTCGGCTGTTCATGCAACCACCCAAGTCCCCGCACGTGGGCCGGAACAGGCCGCATTGCGTTAGAGGAGGGTCCGGCGCACGCAAATCATGTCCAGGGTTCCGGCCGAGAGTCCAGACATGCCCAAGTATCGAGATCGAGATTCGCGTGCATCGCGCTGCCCGTAAGCCGATCGGACTGTGAGCCGTGTGTACGGTACTGGTATGGCTTCTCCGCAGACGCTAAGGGAGGCCGAGCGCCGTATCGTCGCGGCTTGGGCCGCAGACTGCGCCGAGCGGGTCGTGGCCTTATTTGAGGCAGAGGCGCCGGCAGATGATCGCCCCCTCGACGCCATCGCCCGAGCCCGGGCTTTCGCTCGCGGTGAGCTAAGTGCCGCCGAAGAGATCCGCCGACGGTTTGTGGCTGGCCGTGCCGCACGCGAGGTCAATCGCCCTGCCGCGGTGGCTGCCGCCCGGTCTGCCGCGCAAGCCGCCGCCGTCGCCCACATGGGAGCGCACGCTTTGGGAGCAGCCGCGTATGCCGCGAAAGCGGCCGGACTGGCGGCGCCCGATCGGCCCCAGACGATCGACGACGAGGTCCACTGGCAACTCGAGCACATGAGCGCCGAAGCCCGGTCCGCGCTCCGGCGCCTGCCACCGCTGGGCGGGAATTCCGCCGGTCCGCTGGGGCCAGGACTTCTGACGTCCGGAATCGTCGCCTCGATCATCCGCAAGATCCAGACCGACTTGGCCCGCCCCGGCCGGCCTGCCTCCTCCAGCTGAATCTGCCACCGGCCAGCCGGGTCCCCCACTGCGAGACCATCCGCCCGCACTGGCGCTGCGGGAAAAGACGATACAGATACTGGCCTGATCAATGGTGACCGGCGTGACTGGAATAAACAGGAACGGCGGCACGCCGGGCCGTCATTGTGCCGTTCAGTTCCGAGAGTCCGAAGCCGGCTACCGATTGTCCCTTTTGTCGGATCACACCCACGCATTCCATCCTTGCTGAAGGCCGGCGGCACCAATTTTTTGATGGGTGTCTCGGCCCCGTCGCGGTCCCCTTCAGGGGCGGAGCAGGCGATGAAGTGTTCGACGAGAGGTTCGTGGTCTCCCGAGCGGACCACGACGGAGAGCTCCACCAGGTCGACGCGCCTGCGCAGCTCCCGCCAGACGAGGTCCTGGGGCTGCTGTCTGACAGAGGACTCGGGTGCGAGTGTTACTCCCAGCCCGCATTTGACCATGGCCAGTTGGGAGTTGATGGAGTTGGCGTAGTGCTGGGCCTCGGGGCTGAAACCTGCCTGCCGGCAGGCTGCCACGAGTTCGTCATGGTAGTCCGGGGAGACGGGCCTTCGCAGCCACACCCATGACTCGTCCCGTAACTCGGCGAGGCTGACCGGCCCTTCACCGCCCGCCAACCTGTGGTCTTCGGGCATGGCGACCACAAAATGGTCCCGCCGTAGCGGCACCGACTTCAGGCGCCGGCCCGTTACGGTCCGACGGATGATGGCAACGTCCAATTCCCTTCGCTCGAGCGCGTCGCGCCCGCGGTGGGAGTCGATCTCCTGCACCTGCAGTTCCACGAGCGGCCGGGTGGCGCGGAACCGCTGCAGGCCACGAGAATGCTGGAAACCCGGCCGCCGTGAAGCCGGGGCGCGGTTTCCGGCTATTCGAGGCCGGGTGCCGAGAGGGTCGCGGGTGTGTGGTCGATGACGAGTGTGCTCCGCTGGTTTCCTGCTGCTACCAGGCGGGCGTTGCGTTCGTCATTGCCGGTTGCACGCCATTCGGCGATGGCGGCGTCGTTGTCGAACTTCAGGTGCCGGGCGGTGAGCCGGCGCAGGCGTTCGTCCTGGTCGAGTTCCACGAACCAGGTTTCATCCAGGAGAGATGCGACCTCGTTCCATGGGGCCTCGTCAAAGAGCAGGTAGTTGCCCTCGGTGATGACCAGGCGTATTTCCGGCGGGACGGCGATGGCCCCGGCGATCGCGTCGTTGACTTCGCGGCGGAAGACCGGCGCGAAGATCTCCCGCGAAGTCTCCGAGCGCAGCTGGCGGAGCAACGCGACGTAGCCGACGCCGTCGAAAGTGTCCGGAGCGCCCTTGCGGTGCTCCAGCCCGCGGGACTCGAGCAGCGACTGCGCCAGGTGATATCCGTCCATAGGGACCAGGGCGACCTGCCGGGGATGGTTGGTGAGCAGATGCTCCAGCAGCCATTCAGAGATGGTGGATTTTCCGGCACCAGGCGCCCCGGCTATTCCAAGCAGGCACCGTCCGCGCCGCTGGAGCAACGCTTCAGCCCTGGCGAGGAGCTCCTGCCGGCCTGATTCGTCCCAGCGCAGGTGCAACGGAGTGTTCATCGCTTCTTCTTTCCTCCTCTGGCCCGGGAGCCACCTGACCACGGGCGCTCTGAGGCTGCAACGCTATAGGACTGCACAATCAATGGTCGGCGCCCTGGAAGTCACCGTCGGCGGCGAGTCGGCTTTCCAGGCCCATGATGATTGTGTCCAGCGTCAGGCGGAAGACGCGGACGTCACGGCCTGGAACGGTGAGCCCGTCTTCGCCGACAGTGGGGAGTTTGAGGCTCGACCACCGGCGGAGCGCGCCATTGAGTTCGGCGGTGACGACTCCTGTGATGACGACGCCCCCGAGAGCGGTGAACTGCGGGAGCTCCGAGCGCGGCACCCCTGCGGCGTCCAGGATCGCGGTGAGCGCAACCAAGAACGGGTCTTCGGGCTGGATGAAGTCCGCCTGGTGGCTGAACGAGTAGCCCATGAGCTTGGGGTGGCGGTGCGCCAGGGTCCGGAAATCCGTGGCGAGCAGGCGGATGCGCTCCTGCCAGGGAGCGCCCTCCCGCGCCACGGTGCGGAACTGGGTGCCGACCATTCTGGCCACACCGCGCAGCACGGCGTCCTTGTTCAGCACGTGGTGGTACAGCGACATCGGGTTCGCATCGAGCGCAGTCGCGAGTTTGCGCATAGTGAGCGCCTCGACCCCGTCCGCGTCAATGAGCCGAAGGGCAGCGGCATAGATCCCGGCCTCGGTCAGAGGCACCTCTCTCTTCCTCGTTCCCCGCGGGGAACTTTGCCGAGTTTGGCGAGGATTTGCTGGTACATCATGCCGTGAACCCACATTAAGAGATGTTGTCGTGGAGGCTCCGTTTCGTCAGTCCCGTCAGCTCTGCATCAATCAACTAGCGAGTGACCATCGGCCCCGTGTCGATTCAAGCTTTTTGCAAGGTGCCCCTGGCAGGATGCGTTCCGACGTTTCCCGATTGAACGTGGGGTGGTTGTTGTGTATGAAAACGCGAGGTCGAAACGCTCCGTCCGGTTTTGGGTAGTTTCCATTGTTATTTTGGGCGCCCTTGGGGTCGTGGGCTGGTACGCGATGAGCGTCGTCGCGCGCCTGTTGTTCCCTTCCTGAGACAAAATCATTAGTTTGCCTCAGGGGCGTTCCTGACAACAATTGCCAGGGAACGACCGGGAGTGTGGGGAGCCCTTGCCGTGCCGACGCAGACCGTCGATGGCTGGGGTGCAACGATCCGATCATCGAGTCCTGGTCCCGCGCAAGGCTGAGTTCGCCCGATTATGGATGGCGAGCAGGGGCATGATGGGACATGATCGGAAGATGCGCCGATCCGGAAAGATTCCATTCTGGGCGGTCCCGCCAGCCTTGCGTGGCTACAGGATCGAGTGGCTGCGCCACGACCTGGTGGCCGGCGCCGCGCTCTTCGCAATCTTGGTCCCCGCGGGCATGGCGTACGCCCAGGCCGCCGGCCTTCCACCGGTGACCGGCCTGTACGCGACGGTAGTGCCCCTGCTTGTCTACGCAGCAGTCGGGCCATCGCGTGTGCTGGTGCTGGGGCCGGATTCCTCGCTCGCCCCGATGATCGTTGCAGCCTTGGTTCCCTTGGCCGCGGATAACGAGCAGAAATCCGTGGCCCTGGCTGGACTCCTGGCCATACTGATTGGCGGCATCTTGCTGCTCGGCTCAGTGCTGAGATTGGGCATCGTCACTGGACTGCTGTCGAAGCCCATCCGGCTCGGCTATCTCAACGGCATCGCCTTGCTGGTGGCCGTGTCCCAGCTTCCCACCCTCCTGGGGATCTCCGTAGAAGGCAGTACAGCCTGGGAAAAACTCATCGCCGCAGCGCCGAAGGTGCTTGCCGGCGAGACCAATTTGACGGCACTGCTGCTCGGCTTGGTCTCACTGGCGCTCATCTGGGTTCCCCGCCGGCTGAAATGGAGGGTTCCGGGCGTACTCATTGCGGTGGTTGTGTCCTGCATCGCCGTGGCCCTGCTGGGTCTCCAAGAGCGTTTGAAGGTCACAGGTGCCCTCCCGCAGGGGCTCCCTGCACCGGCGCTGGGCGGAATTGGCTGGGCCGATGTCCTGACACTGTTGCCCGCCGCCGCCGCGATCGCCCTCATCGTCTTCGTTGATACCGGAACTCTGTCCCAATCCCTGGCGGCCGCAGAGGACGGCAGGGTATCCGGCAACCATGAAATGGCAGCCTTGGGTGCGGCGAACGCTGCCACCGGGCTACTGGGCGGCTTCCCGGTGTCGGCCAGCACGTCCCGTACGCCGGTGGCAGTCGAGTCCGGGGCGAAATCCCAGCTCACGGGGGCGGCAGGCGCCGTCCTGGTGCTCGGCTTCATGCTCGTGGCGCCCGGCGTCACCGAGTTCCTGCCGGCCACAACCCTTGCCGCCATTGTCATCGCCGCAGCCGCCGCCATAGCCGACCCGGCCGGTGTGCGACGGCTCATCGGCATGAGCCACAGTGAATCGTTGGTAATGCTCGCGACATTCTTGGGGGTCACCATACTGGGCGTCCTCCCGGGCATCGCCGTTGCCATCGGTTTGGCGATCCTGGACTTCCTACGGCAGGCCTGGGACCCCTACCGTGCTGAGCTGGTGGACGTGCCAGGGATTCCCGGGTACCACGACGTGAGCCGTCATCCGGATGGGGAACGCATCCCCGGCCTGTTGATCCTGCGCTTCGATGCACCGCTGTTCTTCGGCAACGGAGCCTTGCTGGGATCGTTCGTGCGCAACGAACTGGACCAGGCGGGGGACGGCACTGAACGCGTGGTGCTCGCGGCCGAACCAGTCACGGGAATCGACACGACTGCACTGGACGAGTTGGTGCAGCTTGACGAATGGCTGGACCGGCACGGTGTGGACCTGGTATTCGCCGAGCTCAAGGACCCGGTCAAAGACAGATTGTTGCAGTACGGCATGGGCTCCCGATTCTCTCCCGACCATTTCTACCCGACAGTGAGCGAAGCAGTGAGGGCGTTCCAACGGGAGAAACGGGAGGGATAGCAAAACGGCTATCCCCGGTCGTCGTCAACCAGTTCCTTGAGCCGCTGTGGTTACCCAGGCCTAAACTGAAGCTCTCAATGGCAAACCACGGACGCCTTGAAACAGAAGGGCGGGCCTCTGCGCCTGGGCCCGTGTCAGCCCATCGGAGGTGTGAGCCCGTACCGGGCGATGATGTCCGGCAGCCAGGGCGGCTCACCGAACTGAAGCCCGTATTCGGCGGCCATTTTGCCAATGACCTCGGGATCCGGCGGACCGGCTTCAAAGTGATCGGCCAGTCCCCAGAAGAAATGCTCAAACCCGGCCGGGCTGATGATCTCAATCATCCGGGCGGGCACTTTGCCGGCATTCCACATCGTGTGGAGCTCCCCCCGCGGTTTCGTGATGTAGCCCCCGGCTCCGAGCACCGCCTCACGATCGCCGGACCGGAACCCTATCTCGCCTTCAAGGACGATCGAGTACTCGTCCTCCCTCGTATGAGTGTGCGGGGGGACCAGAGCCCCGACAGGGAACGGGTGCTCCACAATCGAGAGCTGTTCATTGGTGTGTTCGCCGAAAAGCTTGAAGACAACGCCGATTGTTCCGAGACTGCCCTCCCGTCCGTGGCCCGGCAGCACAACTGTCAACCGCGGAGCCCTTTCAAGGTCCATAACAGACCACCCCTCCAATTTCAATATACAATGGTGTTTACCGAAATTGTCCGCCCAGGAAGGAACCGAGTCAATACATTGAGTGAACACCACCGTTCGTCCAAGAGCCGCCGCTACGAAATGAGCAAGCGGACAGAAAAGATAAGCGGCACTCACCAGCGCATCGTCGATGCGGCCGTGACCCTGCACGGTTCCATCGGGCCGGCCCGCACCACGATCGCGGGCATCGCCGAAAAGGCTGGTGTCACCAGGCTGACGGTCTACCGCCACTTTCCTGACGAGGAGGCACTATTCTCCGCCTGCTCCTCACACTGGCTCTCGCAGCAGCAACTGCCGGACCCCGAGGAATGGTCCCGGCACACCGACCCACTGGAACGCCTGACCGTTGGCCTATCCGATCTGTACCGGTTCTACCGCGGCGGCGAGGCCATGCTCACCCGAATTTATGCGGACTGGCATGCGCTCCCCCAAGCACGCCGCACGGCCCTCGAATCCTCGAACGCCCACTTCCGGAGCATTCTTGTCGAGCCGTTCCCCGAGCCGAACAGGAATTCCCGGTTTAACGCCACGCTCAGCCACGCGGTTTCCTTCTGGACTTGGCGATCACTTTGCCATGACAACGGGCTCTCCGACGATGACGCCGTCGAAGTCATGTCCACCCTGATCACCGCCGCAGTCCGCGCTCCAGTGACGCCCGACGCACCCATGCCAGAGAACGCGGGAGTCCGCGGACAGTGAACAGCTAAAGCCGGCGGACAGGACCTGCTGCCAGGTCGGCTGCAATTGGTGCCGTGCGTGGCGGCCAGTGTCAGAGGGACCTGACCACAGAGAATGTACACACGTTAAAGCGAACCCCCCCTCTGACGAGGGGGAATGCTGTGCCCGAGGTGGGACTCGAACTGCATTCCCTCCCGCGCAAACACTGGCCCTCCGCGGAAAGAAGCGGAATCCTGCCCGATCCGACACGAGTACGACCCGATCCGAAGCCCGAAGCCCGAAGCGTGGCCAATGTACACACCCCACTTTGGTCGCCCCGGAGTCCTCGGCAACACCGTCTCCGGTTCAAAGGGATACGGCCCTAACGGGTGCTGAAACTGAAAATGGTGACCGGAGAGCCGGCTGCTCCCTCAGCACGATAGAAGTCGAGAGCGTGCTCGTCTTCGTTGTCGGCCGCTACGAAGACCTCATTAATGCCCATCTGTGCCGCGGCGCGTTGCAACTCCCGCACGAGCCGGGTGCCGACGCCTTGCCTCCGGTGGTCCGGATGTACGGCCAGATCGTAAATGAACAGCTCCGACGCCATACATCGGGTCATCGGCAGTCGGTGTGCCGTGAGGCCACCCACTATATCGGGCCCGGCGAACGCTCCCAGGGCCCAGAAAGAGTCCTCACCAAGGAGCCTGTCGACATAGTCATCACCGAGCGGCTCGCTGCCCTCGCCGAAGACCTCCGCCATCAGTGTGAACATGAACTGTGCCGCAGCAAGGTCGCCGACAACCAGTCGCCGGATCTCGAAAGCGCTCATTCCCACATCCTTTCACCCAACAGCCGTGAAACGGACGGATGGTTGCAGCGCACCAGAGCCCAGCGACGTCACCGTGCCCTGCACCCGCTCCCCCGCCCAGGCGGCGCAACGCAGAACCCCTCCTGATCGACCAAGAAACCTGCCCGGTCGCCCGGATCACAACCTCGGAGACATCGACCCCGGCCTGTTGCGCCAGGGCCCACAGCATAGCCCCGGCCACCGATTCCGGCACCATGGCCGCGTCGGGCGCTTCCTCCCACAACGGCGTATACACGTGGCCTGGAGCGATAGGCAGTAACCGGACGCCGGTGCCAACGAGATGCTGACGCAGCGACCCCGCGCAGCCCGTGACCGCCCACGCGAGACCTGCATTTGCGTCTCCACCTGGCCGTCGGCCAACGCCTAGCGTGAACGCTGATGATGCCGCAGGCCACGTCGATGTAAGTACACTCCGGCATATCGCCTTCGGAGAGCCGAGAGCAGTTCGATGCCTTCGCTCAGGAAAAGATCATGCCCCTCAGCGTGCAGGCCGGTTTCGCGGGGCCTCCCAAGCTGACCTTCCACGACGTGCACAATTACTACACTCCCGGGAACAGTGCCTGAAGCCTGGTATTGCAGGGCGACGCCGGCCACTTCAGTCCAGGGACTCCTTGGTGTCGAAGATGCAGCCGCAACCGCAGTTCCAGACGCTCGTCCAGCGACGGCAATTCACCCGTAAATCGGTGTGACGGGTCTTCCCCCGGTGCGAGAATGTCTGCATGCGCACCTTCCTGGAGACCGAACGACTTCTACTCCGGCAGTTCACTCCCGACGATGCCGGACTACTCGTGGAACTGGACAGCGATCCGCGCGTGATGCGGTACATCACCGGCGGAATCCCCACCTCCCGGGGCGAAATAGAAGGCGACTTCCTCCCGGCATTCCTCGACTACTATCAGCGCTTTCCCGGCTACGGGTTCTGGGCCGCGCTCGAGAAGACGACCGGGGAATTCCTCGGCTGGTTCCACTTCCGGCCGGGCCCCGACGATCCACAAGATCAGCCGGA
>NZ_JBFUCO010000021.1:0-47804 GCF_056405215.1 Arthrobacter sp. P1_H7
CGGGCCCGGCAAATTCAACCAATTCAATACAATAAATTGGTATCAACAAACTTGGCACACTATTGAGTTCTCAAACAACAGACACACCCGGCACCACCACAACCATTTCGGTCGAGGATCGCTCCGGAGCAACTTTTCAAASTTACCCGAGTCCGGACCGCTTTGCAAATCAGCGTTTCCGCGACCCGCAAACCATCCGACCCGCCCCACCCGAACCCGGAGCGCACAAAACGCCGACCAGATCCGGTCTTGAAATTTAGGGGATTGGCCGCCTCCGGTTCCCAGCATTTCCGCTGGTCTCCCTCGCGGCGACTTAGAAAACAATACACCCACCACGCCCCCACCGCAACTCCACCCCCCACACCCACCCCACCACCCAAAAACCCTGCCACCACAACCCAAAACCACCCAAAACCACCCCACCAGACCCACCACCGCCGCAAACCAGCACTGTGCGGTGCATCACCACGGCACGCAACAGCGGGGGCCGGGTGAGGGTTATAGGACAAAACGTGTGTATGTGAGGGGCGTGCTTCCCAGCGCTGGCGGGCGAAATCAGGGATAGCTAAGCTTTCGGAGCTTAGGGTGGCTGGGGCGCTTGTATATCTCTGGAATGTCTGGTTTGCGGCCGGGCGCTGGTTCGGAACGGAAAAACGGCTGCGGGCAAGCAGCGCTACCGGTGCCTGGATTGCGGGGCGAGCCGCTCGGGTGAACGCCGTGATGTGAGCCGGCGTGCGGAGCTGGAAGCGTTTCTAAGCTGGCTGCTGGGCAGCGGTAGCCAGGCAGGTGCTGTCTCGTTCGGCACGCCCCGGTCGTTCCGTCGCCGCACGGCGTGGTGCTGGAATATCGTCCCGAGGATCCCGTCGACGGGCGAGATCCACGACGAGATCCAGATCGACGGGATCTATGTCGGCTCGTGGTGCTGCCTGATCGCGGTCTCCGGGGATTACGTGCTCGGGTGGCAGAGGTGCGACACGGAGAAGAAGGCCGCATGGGCTGCCCTGCTTGGCCGGTTCCCCGCCCCTCGGGTCGTGATCACCGACGGCGGTTCCGGGATCGCGGCGGCGTTGTCTGACTGTTGGTCCGATACCGCCGTGCAGCGCTGCCTGGTCCATGTCCAGCGCAACGTGCGCACTTACCTGACGAACCGGCCCAGGACCGAGGCCGGCAAAGCCCTCCTGCGCCTGGGCCGGGCCCTGGCTCGGATCAGCACGCCGGTTCAGGCCGCGGCGTGGCTTGGCCACCTCAACGACTGGTACCAGGACCACGGCCAGCTGGTCCGGGCACGGACCTACCGCAGCGCGAACACCCTGGCGCCGGCGTGGGTGCGGGCGAACCAGACCTGGTGGTTCACCCATGACCGGCTCCGCAAGGCCTACCGGCTCCTGGAACGGCTCAGCCAGGCAGGGACGCTGTTCACCTACCTGCGCACCGAGTTCGCCGGCCTGGACATCGCCTCCACGACCAACCGGATCGAAGGCGGCACGAACGCCCAGCTACGACTCCTGCTCAGGGCCCACCGCGGGATGAGTGAAGTGCACCAGAAGCGGGCCATCGAGTGGTACCTCTACCTGCACAGCGAGAACCCGGTCCAGCCCACCCGGCTCATCCGGCAAGAGCACCACACCCCCAAACGCCTCCAGGCACAACCAGCACCCGAGCAACCCAACGGCCCCGAGGAATACGGCCACGGCACCAGCGCCGAAGAAGGCCTCTGGGCCCGCAAAGGCTGGGCAGGACGCACCTGACACGCCCGGCATTTACACACGTTTTGTCCTATAACCCCCGGGTGACGGCCCGGACGTTAAATGCGAGAAGGGCCGGCAACCAAATGGTTGCCGGCCCTTCTTCAAGCCACTGGCTTCAGGAGTACTGAATTACCAGGAAGACTTCGTGATGCCCGGGAGCTCACCGCGGTGAGCCATGTCGCGGAAGCGAACACGGGAGATGCCGAACTTCTGGAAGGTACCGCGCGGACGGCCATCGATGATGTCGCGGTTACGCAGACGTACCGGTGAGGCGTTGCGGGGCAGCTTCTGCAGGCCGAGGCGAGCAGCTTCGCGTACTTCGTCGGTTGAGTTGGGATCAACCAGAGCCTTCTTCAGTTCGAGGCGCTTTGCAGCGTAACGCTCGACGATGACTTTACGCTGTTCGTTCTTAGCGATCATTGACTTCTTAGCCATGTGTTTAGCGCTCCTCTCGGAATTCGACGTGCTGGCGGATTTTGGGGTCGTACTTCTTCAGGACCAGACGGTCCGGGTCGTTACGACGGTTCTTGCGCGTCACGTAGGTGTAACCCGTGCCCGCGGTCGACTTC
This sequence comes from Arthrobacter sp. P1_H7, assembly GCF_056405215.1. Classification (NCBI taxonomy): domain Bacteria; kingdom Bacillati; phylum Actinomycetota; class Actinomycetes; order Micrococcales; family Micrococcaceae; genus Arthrobacter; species Arthrobacter sp. P1_H7. The sequence goes on from NZ_JBFUCO010000021.1 coordinate 2,318, forward strand.
AGCTTGATGATCGGACGTACGTCCTTATCCTTTGCCATTAGAGCTTCACTCCTCGTGCCAGGATGGCGGCGACGACTACGTCAATGCCGCGTACGTCGATGGTCTTGATGCCACGCGCAGAGACCTGCAGGGTGACGTTACGGCGCAGGGACGGAACCCAGTAGCGCTTCTTCTGGATGTTCGGGTCGAACCGGCGCTTGTTGCGACGGTGCGAGTGCGAAATGCTGTGTCCAAAGCCCGGCTCGGCTCCGGTCACCTGGCAGTGTGCTGCCATGACGACTCTCCTCAAAAAATAAATGAAACGGCTAACGGAGTTCCCGCTGACCGTGCGTTGGGCGGCGTCCGCATCCGGCTCCCTCCCCCAACCGCCGTGTCCGCGGGATTCAGCCAGACGGCATAAACCGTCTGGTTCCTCACTGCGGCGAAGATTGTGGGCCACGGGCACCTGGCGCTGGCGGTCTGTTAGACAGCCGTTGCGAAGTGCCGGGATGCTGGGCGAATACAGGAAAGCGCGCAACTTGAGCCCCTAACTACCGGCCTCCAGGACCGTCGATTTTTCAGACGGGTCCTGCCAACCGGAGCAATTGCGCACGCTCCGCGCCACCTAGCGCCTACCAAGTCTACGAGTTCGGCGAATTAAAGACCAATCCGTCGCTGAATGGTGTATAGGACAGTGCCCCACGGCCAGTCCATGCGCTAGGCCCGGGCCTCCGGGTCATATGCCCGACGAAGCCTTTTCACAGCCAAATGATAGGCAGCGGGGCAATTCTGGATCCATGAACACACAACTTCTGACGAACCGTCCCGGGGTTCGCCGCAGCTCCGGTGGCGCTGTGAACCCGTTCAGGGCGCAGTACCGCCGGCGGTTGCTACGAGCGGATCTGCTGACGGTCCTTTTCTGGGCGTCGCTGGCAGGCGCGGTTGCCTTGTGGCTGGCCGACGGCGGAGTGGCCGGCCTCTCGACTCCTGCCGGCTTCTTCACCGCACTGGGGATTGTGGCCGGCCTCGCCGGCATGGACCTGGTGCTTCTCATGCTGCTGCTGGCGGCCCGAATCCCACTTATCGACCAGACAGTCGGCCACGACCGCGCCCTTGAGTTTCACCGCAAGCTGGGCAAACCGGCCCTGTACCTGCTGCTGGCGCACGGAATCCTCATTGCCATCGGCTACGGCATGGCGGAAGGGCTGGACCCTGTCAGCGAGTCGGTTGCCCTCTGGGTCCTTGTGCCTGACATGTGGCTGGCCTACATTTCCATGCTCCTGTTCATCGCCGTCGTCGTCACCTCCCTCGTGGCGGTCCGACGTCGGTTCCCTTACGAATTCTGGTACGCCGTCCACCTCCTGACGTACGCGGCCGTCCTGACGTCCCTCCCCCACCAGTTCAGTGTGGGCGGCCTCTTTGCCGAGGGCACCTGGCAGCGCTGGTACTGGCTGGCTCTGTGCATGGCGACTGGCGCCGCACTCCTCTACTACCGGGTGGTCCAGCCTTTGGTGGCAACATTCAGGCACCAGCTGACCGTCAAGCGGGTGGTGCGGGTGGCCCCTGGAGTGGTCAGCATTGAAATGTCCGGCCTTCGACTGGACGAACTGGCAGGCAGCGGCGGCCGGTTCTTTATCTGGCGGTTCCTGGCTCCGGGCCTGTGGTGGCATCCGCATCCGTTCAGCCTGTCCGCCGAACCCGTACACTTCGACGCCGCTGCCCAGGGCACGCTGAGGATCACTGTCCGCAACCTGGGCCGGGGGTCATCCCAGCTGGCGTCGCTGAAGCCCGGCACCAAAGTGGCAGTGGAGGGCCCGTACGGGCTGTTCAGCACGGCCGCGCGGAGCCGCAAGCATGTGGTCATGGTGGGAGCCGGAATCGGTATCACGCCGGTTCGTGCCCTGCTGGAGAGCACGCCATTCCAGCCCGGCAACGCCACTGTCATTCTCCGCGGACACAGCGAATCCGAGCTCTACCTGGGCGAGGAGATCCTCGATCTGTGCCGGCGGCGCGGCGCCACCCTATTCCACTTGACCGGCTCCCGCCCGGCCGGCATCCGGACCTGGCTTCCGGAGCACGCCGCCCGCGCAGGCCACCGGCTGGCCAGCTACCACCCGAATATCACTGACGCAGACGTGTACGTCTGTGGACCCTCCGCCTGGGCACACAACGTGCTTGAAGACGCCCGCGCAGCCGGCGTCCGGGAAGACCAAATCCACTACGAAAGGTTCGACTGGTGAGAACCCGCGCAGCATTATCAGCCGCCCTGGCCTCCGCCGGCATCCTCATTGCCGGCTGGCAGTCGGGCATCCACGTAGCCGATACCGGCAGCTCCGTCGCAAGCGCGGCCGCCGGGTCCACCGGGTCCACGGGTTCGTCCGGCTCAAGCGGAACGTCCGGCTCAGCAGGGGCCTCCGGCTCGTCGGGATCATCAAGCTCGTCAAGCGCGAGCAGCACCACAGGGGCCTCGGCCAAGGCTGTAGGGACGTACGCAGGCTCCGTCGTCCAGACCCGGTTCGGCTCCGTCCAGGTGCAAATCACGGTGAAGGCCGGAAAGATCACCGACGTCACGGCGCTTCAGCTGACCGATGCCGAACGCAAGTCCGTGCAGATCAGCAACCGGGCGGCCCCGCTCCTGCGCACCGAGGTCCTTGCCGCCCAATCCGCGGACGTGCAGACCGTCAGTGGTGCCACGGTGACCAGCGACGCATACTTGAACTCCCTGCAGGCGGCTCTCGATGCAGCCAACCTCTGAGCTGGGCGGCCCGGCCCTGAGAGCCAGGACTTTTAGCTCCATGGGCACCGTCATCAGCCTTACCGTTCCAGCGGGGGCCGTCCCGGGTGCTGCGGGCGGCGAGGCAAAGCTCGACGCCGCAACCGCCGCCGTCGAGCGCGTCTTTGCCGGGTTGGACGAAACGTTCAGCCTGTACMGTCCCGATTCCGAGGCCAGCCGGCTGGCGCGCGGGGAGCTTTGCCTGCGGGACTCATCCGCCGGGATACGGGACCGCTACGCGGATGCGCTCACCTGGCGGCTCAGGACGGAGGGCGCGTTCTCCCCGGAACGGCCCGACGGCGTGCTGGACCTTTCCGGGCTTATCAAGGGCTACGCGATCGGGCAGGCCGGTGAGGCGTTGCGGAGCCGCGGGATCACCGATTGGTGCCTGAATGCCGGCGGCGACGTGCTGGTGAAGGGCTCTCCCGTGCCGGGCAGCGGAGCTTCGTGGGCGGCCGGCGTCGTTGACCCGCTGGACCGCTCAGCACTGCTTGCCGCCTACGAGCTGGGCGGACCTAGCACCCGGTGCGCCCTGGCGACGTCGGGCTCGGCGGAGCGGGGTGACCACATCTGGGCAGCGGGCTTCGGGGCCCGGACCGCTGGCTCCTCCGGCGCCGAGTTCGTCCAGGTCTCGGTGGCTGCGGCAGACATTGTCACCGCCGATGTGCTGGCGACGGCGATCGTGGCCGGCGGGACCGCGATGCTGCACCGGGCCACGGACGGTTGGGAGATCGATGTCCTCGCCGTCCGCCGCGGCGGGGAACTGCTCGCGACGCCGGGGTTCCGCGCCTAGGGTGCTGTTCTAGAGGTGGGTCAGCTGGCCATACTTCGGCACCAGGCCGTCGCCGGACGATTTCCCGGTGACCCGCCGGACAACCCACGGGCCGGCGAATTCGCGGACCCACCGGGCATTCGCGCGGAGGGCGTCCACCCGGCTCAGCTCAGGCACAGGCGTCATGGGCGGGACGTCAATCGAGTGATCGTGTGCCAGCACCGTGAGGACGCGCTTGGCCATGTTCGCGTGGCCGGCAGCTGACATGTGCATCCGGTCCGTGGCCCACATGCCCCAGTCGTAGTACTCGCTGAAACGCCAGTAATCGACCAGCAGGGCACCGTGGTCCCCGGCGATGCCGCGAACCAGCTCGTTATAGATGGCCGTACGGCCGCGCATGGTGCCGAAAATCTTGGAGCCCCGCGCATCGAACCCGGTGAACATCACCACGGTGGCGCCAGTGGCCGTGAGCTTGCGGATTCCGGCGTCGTATTCGGCCAGCAGATCATCGATGTCGACCTTTGGACGGAGGATGTCGTTGGCGCCGGCGTAGATGCTGACCAGGGTGGGTTTGAGTGCGACGGCGGCATCGACCTGTTCAGCCAGGATCTGGCGGAGTTTCCGGCCGCGGATGGCAAGATTCGCGTACCCGAAGCCGGGATCGGTGGCGCCAAGCCCTTCTGCCACCCGGTCCGCCCAGCCCCGGACGCCGTTGGGCCGAGTGGGGTCGTCGTCGCCGACGCCTTCCGTAAAGGAGTCTCCAAGGGCTACGTAGCGGGACGTGAAATCCATGAATCCAGTCTGCCAGCAGTTGCCGTGAGCAACAAAGACGGGGATGGCCGACGTCGGGCTGACGGCGGCGCATTCGGCTATCGCGCTTAGTTGTCGCGCAGGATCCAGTGGTCGTCGTCGAGCCGGGCCACGATCTTTTCGCCGATCCGGGCCAGGTCCGCGACGTCCTTGGGGCTCAAGGCGTCGAGGAACAGTGAGCGGACCGCTTCAACATGTCCCGGGGCGAGCTGCACAATCGTCTGCATGCCGGCGTCGGTCAGGTGGGCCGTGGTCACGCGGGCGTCGCCGGGGTGCGGCCTGCGCTCAAGCCAGCCGCGGTTCTGCAGCTTGGTGACCACATGCGAGAGCCGGGACAGGGAGGCGCTGGTGCGCGCAGCGAGCTCACTCATGGGCAGCAAGCGCCCTTCGGCCTCGGAAAGCATCGCCAGCACGTTGTAGTCGAACAGGGATAGCTTGCCCGCTGCGTGGAGCTGGGTATCCAGGGCGGCCGGCAGCATGGTGTTGATGCTGAGCTGGGCCAGCCAGGCCCGGCGTTCGTCGGCGTTGAGCCAGCGGGGTTCGGTCATGGCTACATTCTAGGAGACTGGAAGCTTGACGATTCAACTTCAGTCGGGGCAATTCCAGAAAAGTTCCCGCCTGTCCGCGGCCAGCTACCGGTAGGCTGGCCGCATGTACGTAGTCTCCCTGACATACAAAGTCCCCGAGGACATTGTGGAGTTCCATCTTCCGGCGCACGTGACGTGGCTGCAGGCAGCCTTCGACGACGGCGTCTTCATGGTCGCGGGGCGCAAAATCCCCCGCACCGGCGGCCTGTTGCTCTCCAACGCGGACCGGGCCAGCCTTGACGCTGCCTTGGCCAAAGATCCGTTCTACGTCAATGGTGTGGCTGAATTCGAGGTCATGGAGTTCCACGCCAACAGGGTGGCTCCGGGCTACGAAAACCTGCTGGACAGCTGAGTCCCGGCGGCTACCCGGCGTCGCCGCTGGCGCGCTGGTCGTGCAGCAATTTCTTCAGCCCGCCCTTGCGCGGGACCCGCACGGGTTCGGGCCAGCGCGGCCGGAGCTGATCGCCGAGGGTGACGCCGCGGAGCTTCCGCCCGAACAACGGCAGCACCCAGTCGCGAACCCAGCGGCGCTGCCGGCGTTCCCACTCCCGCAGGCCCGGTTTCACTGGCGGCTCCCACTCCCTGGGTTTAATCTTGTGCGGCACGCCGAGGTGGTCCAGGACCTGTGAGGCGAGGTATTTGTGGCCTGCCTTGGACATATGCAGCCGGTCCGAATCCCACATCCGCGGGTCGTGGAATGCGTCGAAGCACCAGTAGTCCACCAGCACCGCGCCGTAATGGCCGGCGATCTCGCGGACGCGCCGGTTGTAGAAGGCGTTACGTTTCTTCAGCGGCTCCAGCAGCGCGGAGACCTTGACGTCGAAGCCGGTGAAGAGCACCAGCGTTGCCCCCGTGTCGGCGAGCGCAGCCACCAGGGATTCGTAGTCCCGCATGAGGGCCCCGATGTCCGTGCCGAAATCCAGGATGTCGTTTCCGCCCGCGTACAACGTGACGAGCGTCGGCTCCATGGCCACGGCGGGACCGAGCTGTTCGCCGATGATGTGGCGCAGTCGTTTGCTGCGGATGGCCAGATTGGCGTACTCCCACCCCGGTTGCGCCTTGGCCAGCTTCTCCGCGACCCGGTCGGCCCAGCCCCGCACGCCGTTGGGAAAACGGGGATCGTAGTCCCCCACGCCCTCGGTGAAAGAATCTCCCAAGGCCACAAAGACCCGCCGCCCGCCTCGATCCGGAAGCAAAGGAATTGAATCCACCCCGTCACCCTACCCACCCCAAAAAGCCGGCAGGGAAAGGGAGAGTTAACCCAAGATGACCGGCCCAGCGAGCCGCAACCGCAATAGATGAGTCTCCACGTGACAGGTAGAACGCACCCAAGGTGAGCCACCCCCCCCAAGATCGCTGCCGGTGCTTTGCAAAGGAGCGCATCGCCGACCAGAGCGGAACGAGGCCGCTCGCGGCCGAGGGAAGCGGCGGGAGGTGTCTAAGCGACGGCAAAGCACCGGCAGCGGGCGAAGCCCGCACAACGGGAGTGACGGCAAGCCGGCAACGGAGGCGTCGCAGGCAGACCACGCACCGACGGCTTACAACTCGGCTTTCCCCTGCCGCCAGTACCCCATGAACGCGACCTGTTTCCGGTCAATCCCCACGTCCCGCACCAAGTACCGCCGCAGCTCCTTGACGGTGCCCGCTTCGCCGGCAATCCAGGCGTAGAAGGGCAGTGCGCCGGCGGGCTTGCCGGGGTTCCGGCCGGCGCTGATCGCCGTGGCGTCCATCCGGGCGGGGGTCTCCCAGAGGATGTCCTGGTCCACGTTCACGTCATCGGGTTCCGGCCCTGCCCTGCCGGCGGCGGCCTTGATGCCCACCCAGCCGGGCTCGGGAACGGCAGCGCGGACCGCCTCCTGCAGGAGTTCGCCGTGCGGACGGGAGCGGCCGATCGAGGCGCCGCGTGCCAGCCAGGTGATTTCGACGTCGGCGTCCGACGTCAGGTCCAGGAAGTCGCCGGCCTCGGGGACCTCCAGGAACGCGTGCCCGCTCATGTACGACGGCAGGCTTTCTAGGATGGCGCTGATGGCCGGGACAGCGGTCTCGTCACCGGCAAGCAGTACGCGCTGGGCCAGGCCCGGCCGCCATTCGATGCCGGAGTAGGTCCCGGCCGTGACGCAGTGTGCGGCCCGGTTGTTGGGTCCGATGATGGTGAGGGCGTCGCCGGGCTTGGCGTTCAGGGCCCAGTTCGCGGCGGGACCGCCGTTGCCGGCGGCGTCGAAGTGCATGACGAAGTCGACGTCGATCTCCGGGTAGACGGAGTCGAGGCGTTCCTGCCGCACGGTGTAGGTGCGCATGGAGCCGCGGGTCGCGGGATCCATGGCCAGCCATGCCTGGTACCAGCCGGCCTGCTCCATGTGGAACACCGGCAGCGGCAGCTGGGTGCCGTCTCCGGCAAGGGACGGGATCATCAGCTTCACACGCAGGTCCAGGGTTTCGCCGTGGACCCCGAAGTCGCGCAGGGAGTACCCGCCGAAGGTGACGCGGCGGAAGTTGGGGCTGAGCTCCTGCACCGCGGCGACCGTCACGTCGAACGCCAGGGTCATTGGTTCGGTGGTCGGTTGGTCCCTTACCGCCGAGGGCGCACGGCGTGCCCACGCCTCGCTGATGTCGGCTGCCTTACTGTCCGTTGCACTGTTGGCTCTTGCACTGCTGTTAATTGCCCTCATGGGACCAACTCCAGGGTTGCTTTTTCGGCCTTTGGGAACTCGGCGTGGTGACGGCCGAGCGGGATGATCAGTGGCGTGCCGGAAATGGGGTCGGGAAGAACCCGCGAGTCCAGGCCAAAGACATCACGGACCAAGTCCTCGGTGACGACCTCGACGGCGGTGCCCTCGGCCACGATCCTGCCGCCTTTCATGGCGATGACGTGGTCCGCGTACCGGGCCGCCAGGTTCAGGTCGTGCAGGACGATTGCCACGGTGGTGCCGCGCTGCCGGTTCAGGTCCGTGATCAGGTCCAGGACCTCCACCTGGTGGGCCAGGTCGAGGTAGGTGGTTGGCTCGTCGAGCAGCAGGACCTCGGTTTCCTGGGCCAGCGCCATCGCGATCCAGACGCGCTGGCGCTGCCCGCCCGAGAGTTCGTCGACGTTGCGCTCGGCGAGCTCCAGCGTTTCGGTGGCTTCCAGCGCGCGCTGCACAGCGAGATCATCACCTGTGCTCCAGCTGCGGAAGAAGCCCTGGTGCGGGTAGCGTCCGCGGCCCACGAGGTCCCGGACCAGGATGCCGTCGGGGGCAGTGGGGTGCTGCGGAAGCAGGCCAAGGATGCGTGCGAGTTCCTTGGCCGGGCGGGAATGGATGTCCTTGCCGTCCAGGGTCACGGTACCGCCGGCCGGCTTCAGCAGCCTGGACAGACCGCGGAGGAGCGTGGATTTGCCGCAGGCATTGGCGCCCACGATCATGGTCACCTTACCCTCCGGAATCTCCGCCGTGAGCTCTTCCACCACCCGGCGCTGGCCGTACTGCAGCGTCAGGTTCTTGGCGTTCAGAACGGCCATGTCAGGCGTCCTTTCGGTTGGCTGTGACCAGGAGCCACAGCAGGAACGGTGCCCCCAGCGCGCCGGTGACCACACCGACGGGAAGGACGGTGCCGTCCAGCAGCAGGGGGGCGATGTTGGCGGCGAAGTAGTCGGCGGCGAGGACAATCAGGACGCCGACGAACGCGCCGGCCGGAAGGCTGGCCTTGCCGGTGAAGCGGCGCGCGATGGGACCGGCCAGGAAGGCGGCGGAGGCCACGGGCCCCGCGGCTGCAGTGGCGACGGCGGCCAGGGCGACGGCAACGGCCACCACGCCCAGCCGGGTGAGGCCCACCCGGATGCCGAGTCCGGCGGCGGCGTCGTCTCCCAGTTCCAGGATCCGAAGCGGGCCCGCGAGGAGGGCGACGGCGGGGAGCAGGACCAGCAGCGCCAGTGTCAGCACTCCGGCGCGGTCCCAGTTGGCGGAGTTCAGGGATCCGTTCAGCCAGATCAGGGCCTCGGCCGCGGTGCGGATATCGGCCCGCGTCATGAGGAAGTTGACCACGGCGTTCAGTGCCGCGGCGATGCCAATGCCGGCCAGGATGAGCCGGTTTCCGGCGGCGCTCCCGCGGTTGCCACCGCCTGATCCGAGGGAACCGCTCCGCGAGATTGTGTAGATCAGGACGGCTACGGCCATGGCCCCGCACAGTGCCGCGCCGGAAACGGCGGCCCCGGAGGCGCCGAAAACGACGATGGCGGTGACGGCGGCCGCGCTGGCCCCGTAGCTGATGCCGATCACATCGGGGCTGGCCAGCGGATTGCGCAGCATGGTCTGGAACAGGGTGCCCGAGAGCCCGAAGGCAATCCCGATCATGGTGCCGATGACGGCCCGCGGCAGCTTGTTTTCCATCACTATGAAGCTGGCGCCGGGGATTCTTTCGCCACCAGTGAGGTGGGCCGTGAGGATCCTGATGAAGTCCGGGATGGTGACGGTGTAGCTGCCCAGCAGGATGCTGACAGCGAGGAGCACCACGACGGCGAAGGCCAGCAGGGCCGTTCGGCTCATGAACCGGGCATTGCCAGCCTGTTCGCGCTCCGCGGGAGCGTTGTCTCCCAGCTCGCGCCTGACGTTGGCGAGGTCTGCCCTGCTCACAGCCCTGCCCCCTTTCCGTGGCGGACAAGCCACACAAAAACGGGCGCACCCACCAGGGCCGTCATGATGCCCGCAGGGACTTCGCCGGGCAGCAGGATGACACGGCCCACCACGTCCGAAAGCAGGAGCAGCACGGGCGCCGAGACCAGCGAGAAGGGCAGGATCCAGCGGTAGTCCGGGCCGGTCAGGAAGCGGACGGCGTGCGGAACCACCAGGCCGACGAATCCGATCGGCCCGGCCAGCGCCGTGGCCGAGCCGCAGAGCAGCACGACGCCCAGCGCGGTGACGCCGCGGACCAGTCCGACGCGCTGGCCCAGGCCGCGGGCGATGTCGTCCCCGAGGGCAAGGCTGTTCAGGATCCGGCCGGTGAACAGGACGATCAGCGCCCCGGCGGCCAGGAACGGCAGCCCGGGCAGCACCACGGACCAGTCCCGGCCGGCGATCCCGCCGACCTGCCAGAAACGGAACCGGTCCAGGGTGTCCTGGCTGGAAACCAGGACGACGTTCATCAGCGAATACAGCCCCGCGCTCAGGGCCGCGCCGGCCAGGGCCAGTTTGATCGGCGTCGCCCCGTCCCGTCCCATGGACGCGATCAGATAGACGACGACGGCGGCCACCGCGGAGCCGATGAACGCGAACCAGATGTAGCCGGTCAGGGACGAAACGCCGAAGACGTAGATCCCCGTGACGACGGCGAGGGCCGCGCCCGCGTTGACGCCGATGATGCCGGGGTCGGCGAGCGGGTTGCGGGCCACGCCCTGCATGGCCGCGCCCGCCAGCCCGAGGGCACCGCCGGCCAGCAGGCCCAACACGGTGCGGGGGATGCGGGCGTGGGTGACGGCGTGGTCGCCGTCGGTGGGGTGGAACTCCGTCAGCGCCTGCCAGACGGTGCCGAGTGGGACACCGCGGGCTCCGACGGCCAGGGAAGCTGCACAGACCAGGACAAGTATGACGACGGCGGCCAGCAGCCAGGCGGCCTGGTTGGCGGGGGCTTTCTTCCCGGCGGGCGCGGCCGGCGCGCCGGGCACACGGCCGGCGGGCGCCGTCGTCGTACTGTTCGTCATGGAAGCGTGTTACTTCGCTGCGCCGGCGACTTTGTCCGCGGCGCCGGCCAGCTGCGGCAGGAACGTGTCCAGGGACCACGGCAGGCTCAGCGGCGAGGACGCGGAGATGGACAGCGTCAGCGTGTTGTTCGAGTCGGCAACCAGCGCGCCGGTCTTGATAGCCGGGATCTGGCCCAGCAGCGGATCAGTCTTGATGGAATCGGTGGTGGCGGCATCCGGCACCCAGGTCACGAAGATGTCCGAGTTGAGTTCGTTGGCCTTTTCGGCGGACCACGGGATGAAGAATTCCTTGGAGCCCTTGGAGTTGTCCTCGACAACAGATGCGAGCTTCATGCCGATTTCGGTCAGGAAGCGGGGACGGTTGTCGTTGGCGGTGTAGACGTTGACACCGTCGCTCTTGTCCGGTTCCAGGTTGCCGTAGATGAAGGATTTTCCGGCGATCTGCGGGTATTTGGAGACCTTGTCCTTGATAGTGGCCTCGGTGTCAGAGACCAGCTTGTCGGCTTCGGCTTCCTTGCCCAGGGCCTTGCCGATGATGGTGGTGGAGTCCTGCCAGGAGGTGCCGTAGGCGATCTCCGGCTGGGCCACGACGGGTGCGATTTCGCTGAGCTTGTTGTAGTCCTCCGCCGTCAGGCCGGAATAGGCACCCAGGATGACGTCCGGGTTGAGCTTGGCGATCTCGGTGAAGTTGATGCCGTCGGCCTCGGAGAACTGGACGGGGGCCTTCGCCGAGCCGAAGCCCGCGCCGAGCTTCTCCAGCGCGGCGTCCTTCCACGGTGTGGAGCCCTTGTCGTTACCGCCCCATTCGTTCTTGGGGACGCCCACGGGAACCACTCCGAGGGCGATGGCGACGTCGTCGTTGACCCAGGAAACGGTCACAACGCGCTTGGGCTGTTCCTTGATGGTGGTCTCGCCAAAGAGGTGCTTGATGGTGACCGGGAAGGCGATGCTGACCGGCTGGCTGGGGGCGTCCGTCGCCGTCGAACTTGCCGGTCCGGTGGAGCAGGCGGTCAGGGTCAGCGCGACGGCGGCCAGAAGGGCCGCGGCCCGCCCTGCGCCCTTGCGGAGGCGGCGACCGGCGGGGCGGCCGCCTGAACGGGGGAAGAGGGCGAAAGCCACGGAACTCCTTAGGTAAGTGATGCAAACCTAAGTAAGGCTAGCCTATCCTTTGTGTAATTAAGAAAGGTTCGAGTAACGTAATTGTCTCAATTGGCCTGTGAAGTGCATCGGGACATCGATGCGCCCCGCGTTGCAGCACTCAAGGCACAGCAGTCGGGTGCGGAATGTGAACTGGACACGAATCCCGGGCTTTGCAAGGATGGGCTCGCCGGACAATCGGAACCGGCGATGTGCTGGGACGGGAGAAGTGAGCATGGACATCGCGACGATGACTGCTGCCACGGTTAGCGGGGTGGCCACTGTGGCCTGCAACGCGCCCGCGCTCCTGCCAGCCCCGCCCGCATAGGCCCTTCCTACATAGGGCCTTCCTGCACAGGCCCTTCCCGCCGAGTCCCGAACCACCACGGACTAGTCCCGCGAGACGCCTTGCCCCACCGGAGTCGCAGGCTGGCAGTGTTCTGCCCCCAATCCGCCCGGCGTGCCGCGCGCCGCCTGGCCGGAGCCATCCGGTTTTCGAAAGTGTCCGTCATGCAAAAAATCACGGCGCAGCAGATCCGCTCGTCCTTCATCAACGCGAGCCGGTCAGAAGCCGCCAAACTCAATCTCCCCAAAAGCTTCGACACCCTGGACTGGGAAACAATGGACTTCCTGGCCTGGCGGGACGCAAAGATGCCCCTCCGCGGCTATCTCGTGGTGCAGGGGCCGAAGGGTCCCACCGGCATCATGCTCCGGGCCCCTGAATGCGGGGCCAAGAAGAACCGTTCCGTGCTCTGCGAGCTGTGCCGGGACGTGTTCTCCAAGGACGACGTCCTGCTGTGGGTGGCCAAGCGCGCCGGGCAGTCCGGCCGCAACGGCAACACGCTGGGCACCTTGATCTGCGCCGATTTCCTTTGCTGCCGCAATGTCAGGGTGGAGCCTGCGGCCAACGAGATCAACCCTGACCCCGCCGCGGTGGTGCTGCGGCAGATCGACGGGCTGGTGGCCCGCACGGCCCAGTTCGTGGAGCGCGTCCAGGGAACGTAGCACCGACACAAGCAACGCGGAGTCACTTACGGCCCATTACGGTGGCGTTTATGGGCCGTAAGTGACCCCGCGTTGCTCCAAGGGAGAGGGGTGCGGTCAGCGCAGGACGATGTCCACGGGGTTCGCCTCGGAGCGCCAGGCGCCCTCCGTGCCGGGACGCGCGGCAATCACCGGAGCCGTCAGGACGCCGGAACGGTTGGTGCGCTTGTCCCGGAGGATCTCCGTCACCGAGCCGAGGTGCCGGGAGAGGTCGATGACGTTCTCCGGCGCGGCCAGCAGGAGCTGGAAGCCGAACTCATGCAGCGCCTTGATGCCCGCGCCGGCGAATTCCTCCGAGGCGAGGACGAACGCCTCATCCATCATGACCGTGCCGTACGTGGTGAAGCCCTGTTCCGCGATGCCCAGCTGGTAGCTCAGCGCCGCCGCCATGATGAACGCGGTGAAGCGCTGCCGCTCGCCACCGGACATGGAGCCGGTGTCCGCGTGCATGTAGACCTCGGTCTTCTTCGCACCCTTCGCCGCCCCCTTGGGACCGGCGCCCTTGGAACCGGCACCCTGGACTTCGCGGTGTTCCTTGCACTGGATGAACAGGTGGCCGCGGACGTCCAGCACTTCGGCCCGCCAGCGGCGGTCCTCCGGGGTCTGCGAGCCCAGCCGCTTCACGAGCGTTTCGAGCGACTTGTAGCGGCTGGTGAGCTCGGCGTCGTCGTCCCCCTCCGCCCCGGACGCAGCAGTGGACGTAGCAGCGGACGTAGCAGCGACAGTCTTGCCGGGCCGGGTGTGCCGGACCCTGAGCGCGTTGTGGATGGCGTCCTTGAACTGCTTCGCCGTCGCGGGCAGCGTCTGCTTGATGTCGAGTTCCAGGAAGCTGCCCTCGTGGAAGTTGACCTCGGACAGGATCCCGTTCAGCGGCAGGATGCGGCTCGTGATGGCGCGCCGCTCCTCGTCGAGCAGGTGCAGCAGGGTGGAAAAGGATTCGTGCGTCCGCTGGTTGAAGAACTGCCGGAACTCGGCCTCCTGGGCGGGCAGCCCGTCGCTGACAATCGCGTGGTACCGGGATTCGAACTCCCCCGCGGCGCCGATCGAGGTGCCGTGGTCCGCAGAAATCGCCGTGCCCCATTCCCGGACGAAGCCCTCGAAAATGCGGGTGAGGCGCTCCGAGGTGGCCTGCCCGCGGGACTCGGCGACGTGCAGTTCGGCCAGGAGCCGGGTGCGGACCTGGTTGGCGAGGTTGTCGAGCTCGTGCATCTCCAGGACGTCGCCAAAGCCGGTGAAGTACGGTTCCAGCGCGGCGACGCCGGCGTCCGACGGCGGTGTCTGCGCCAGCCGGGTGCGTGCGGCGTCGAGCAGCGCATCAGCGGCGGTCATGCGCGCATCGAGGGCCTTGTACTCGCTCTGCAGCACGGCCGCGGACTCCGTGCTGGACTGGTGCTTGTGCCGCGCGGCTTCGATGCTGGCGCGCAGCGGTTCGAGGTCGGCCTGCGCGGCGAGGGCGTCCTTGAGGCGCTGCTCGATCCGGGCGAGCTCCTCCGCGGCCACGGCGGCCGAGACCTGTTCCCAGGGCCGGTGGTCCTCGGCCACCCGGCGCAGGGCTTCAAGCTGGCGGGTCATGCCCTGGTGTGACTCTTCCCGGCTTTGGGCCAGCTCGGCGGCCTTGGCCAGCTCCTGTTGCAGGTCCTCAACCTGGGCCGCGACCAGTTCGAGCTTGGCGGCGTTGTCGAACCCGAGGACGTAGTCCTGGCGGGACGTGAAGCGGTCATCCTTTTCCACCGTGTGGCGGTTGCGCTTGACCACGCCGCCCAGGCTCAGGCCCTTGTCCAGGCCGGCGAGCTCGTCCGGGTCGTCCACGCACGGGTAGGCGAAGTCGAGGGCAATCCGTTCGCGGAGCCAGGCACTGGCCTGCGCAAGCGCCTGGGCGTGGGGCCCGGCGGGCAGCCCGGCGTCGGTGAGGAAACTGAGCTTGGTCAGCAGATCGCGATCGGCCACGTCCTCGACGGCCAGTGCGCCGCCGGCCAGGGGCCGGGAGACGTCCACGGCGCGCAGCGCCCCGCGCACGGAATGGTCGTTGAGGTACCGGGTGACTGCCGCGAAGTGCTCGCCCGGGACCAGCAGCGTGGTGGCCAGGCTCCGCAGCGCGCGCTCGGCGGCCGGGCGCCACTGTTCCTGGCCCTCGGCCAGGTCGATCAGCTCGCCTCCGAAGGGCATCTGCTCCTCGGGCACGCCCGTGGCAGCGGCAATGGCGCTCCGGTTTTCAATGCTCGACGGCGGCAGCAGCGATTTGCGCGTCTTCAGCGAGACGAGCTCCTGCTGGGCCGCGGCGAGTTCACGCTTCCTGGTGGCGTGGCCGTCAAAGGCCTCGAAGCGCAGTTCCTTGAGCGCCTCGGAATCGTCCTGGAGCTCGGCCGAGCGCGCCGCGGCGTGCTCGTGCGCCTGTTCCCAGCCGGCGGCCGACCACTGGAGTTCCAGCCCGGCGTCGGTCAGCGCCTTGCGGGTCGATGCCTCCACCTCCTGCCGGAGCTTGAGCCCCACCCTTGCGTTCTCCAGGGACTGCTCGATCGCGGAAATCGCGTTGCCGCCCTGGTTGTTGTACTCCCCCTCCAGCTGGCGCAGTTCCTTGGCGAAGCCGTCCCGGACTGCACGTTCGGCGGCCAGGTCAGTCGCCTTAGTGCGGGCCAGTTCCTTCAGCCGCGCCAGGGTCTTCTCATGGACCGTGACCGCGAGCTGCTGCTTGTAGGCCTCGAATTCCTCGCCGGACAGGTCCCGCAGCCGGTTCGCATCCAGCAGCGCCTGCGCGTATTCCTTGTTCAGCCCGGGGACGGGCGCCAGCTGGTCGCGCTGCTGCCGGACGTCCTCGAGGCGCTGCCGGATGGACATGAGGTTGCTGAATTCCTCGACGACGTCGTCCGCTGCGGCCAGCGTGGCAGGGGCATCGAGCACCTGGTCGCGGAAGAAGGTGTTCACGCTGCCGCCGAGACCCTTGCCGGCCTGGATGACGCGCAGCAGCGGAAGGGCCTGATCCGAGTTGATGCCGAGAAGGCGGCGGAAGCGTTCAGCGAAGGCCTTGTGGACGTCGAAGATCTGGGCATCCGGGAAGATCGCGTCCAGCGCTGACTTGGTGAACCTCTTCTCCGCGATGCCCTCGATCGCCCCAAGGTCCAGCGGCTTGTTGTCGATCACGTAGTACCGGCCGACGCTGGATTCCGTGCCGTTCTTGGGCAGATCGAACAGCGCCGAAACCGTCACCCGGGTGCCGGCGGCGTTGTCGAATGTCAGCGCGACGGCGGACCAGGTCGCGCCGGGGCGCTGGAACGCACTCGCCGAGCCCTCGCCCACGGCCTTGTCGCCCACCTTGCCGCGCATGTACGTGAACGTGGTGCGCTTGTCCTCGACAGCGCCCCCGGCCCGCTGTGCCGCAGCTTCGTTGGACCGGGGACGGGCGTCGAAGACCCGAAGCATGGCATCGAACAGCGTGGACTTGCCGACGCCCGAGTTGCCGGTCAGCAGTGTGCCGTTGCGGTCCACGTGCATCGTGTGGGCGCCGTGGAAGGTGCCCCAGTTGACCACCTGGACGAGGGCCAGGCGCATCTGGCCGGGGTTGGTGAGCTCGCCCATGGGGAGCATGGTTGCGATACTCACTTGGTCTCCTCGGCTTCTTCAGTGCGGCTGGGTGACGACGACGGCGATGCCGCCCCCGCCCCTTCGCCGGACAGCATTCGTCCTGCGGACGATGCTGCCGGCTCCGACAGGCCCGATGCCACTCCCGGGGCGGCATCGCCGTCGTCGTCTTCGTTTGTCAGGTCGCCTTGGGCGACCACGGCATCGGCGTCGTCGGTGTCATCGTCACCGACGGCGGCGGCATCGGCGTCGTCGTCCGGATCATCCTCCGAGCCAGAGCCGGCCAGAGGAGTGTCGTCGAGTTCCAGGAGTGGTTCCGTTCCCGACTGGTCTGTGCTGGCCGCGACCAGGGCTTCGATTTGGGCCGGGATGTCTCCGATGTTTTCGAACGGCAGGGCCAGCGGGAGGGCGTTGGAGATGGTGTAGACCTCGTCCAGGCCCGTGGCCAGGAGGAGCTGGCGAGCCAGGAGTTTGGTGATGGCGCGATTGACGACGTCGGCATCTCGCAGGGCGTCCTGCTGGCCGGTGGGCTGGTAGTGGGCGACGAGTTCGGCGATTTCCTCGCGCGTGATCGTCGGGTCCGTCTGGGCGGTGACGTGGCGGTCCAGGAGCAGGCGCAGGCGGAGCAGGACGATCGTCTCGACCCGGCTCAGGGCACGCTGCTGGCGCAGGATGCTGGAACGGGTACTTCCGCCGATCGCCTCGGGGTCCACGGGGCGCAGGACGGCGACCTTGCGTTCGTGGTCCAGCTGCAGAGTGAGGAAGAGTTCGGAGAGGCGGCTGCGCAGGATCAGCTGGTTGTCCAGCAGCGTGGTCCACAGCTTTTCGTCGCGGCCGCCGTCGATGTACGGGCCCTTGAGCAGCTTCACGAGCGCCTGCCGCACTTTCATGGGCAGCACGCCGGTGTCGCCCGGGAAGAGCGCGGCGCCGTCGACGAACGTGTCCCGGGGAGTGACGGTAAAGGGGTCGCTCCGGACGTGGGCGCCATCGCTGTCCGCAGGTGCTGGCGCGGGCTCGGGCGCGGACTGCAGGACCGCCGTCGCGGTCTCTGTCTCTGTCAGGGTCTCGGTCACAGTCTCTTCGGTCATGGTCAATCCTTCGCGAGCGTGACGACGGGCAGGTAGGCGGTGCGGGTGGTGCCGTCGATCTGTTCGAATTCGATGGGGCCCCAGGCCCCGCGGTCGAAGCCGGCGCCTTCGTGGAGGGTCTGCGACAGGAGGGCCCGGATGGAGTTGATGTGGCGTTCCTCCGCCGGCAGTTGCGCCCAGGCCTCGGTGAGGGTTGCGGCCCCCGCGAGCGCGGCGCGGATGGCCTCCGGCTTGGCCTTGGCGGTCCGGGGCGAGCGCGCCCGGTCCGAGTCGGAGAACGCGATGGGGTCGGCCAGTTTGGGCGGCGCCGCGAATTCGTCAGGATCGAAGAGCTTGACCATGGCCAGGGACTCGAAGCCGGCACTGAACAGCACCGGGCCGCGGACCAGGCCGGGCCGTTCGCGCTCGTACGGCAGGGAGCGGATCGCCTGCTCGGCCTCGCGCAGGACCTTGCGGAGCCGGACCGACTGCCGGAAATCGTCACTTTGGACGTAGGTGTTGAGGCTCTCGCTGAGCTTGCCGTAGATCCGCTGGATCTGGCTGTGCTGGCTGCGGAGTTCGGCCACGAGGTTCTTGAGCGTCTCGCGTTCATCGTGGCTGAGCTCGTCCGCGAACTGCCGGCTCAGCACTTCGCCGATCGCCGACCGGAACCTCAGCTGCTGTTGCGGGTCCTCCAGGAACGCGGTGAAGGAGCGGAACGTCCGGCCTTCGGGGCTTTGCCGCAGCCGCTTGTCGGCCTCGAGGACCTGCGCCATGGTGGCGCCCTTGCTGAGCGATTCCTCGATGATCTGGTTGCGCAGCTCCCCCACGAGCTCTTCGATCCGGTCACGCATCTTCTTGTAGTCCGCGGGCAGGCTGGCCGCGAGATCGAGGATGTTGCCGGCAGCCTCCACGGCCTCGTCGTCGTCGAGCAGTCCGTCGAAATCCCCGGAGCTGATGTCTTCCATCAGCTGGCGGCGTTCGTCGATCTCCTCTTCGAGGGATTCAATGCGTGCGCTCTGGTCCGGGTTGGTCTCGTTGGCGAGCTTCTCCACGTCGCCGAGCAGTGTGCCGAGCCGGGAGCCGTTCAGCGTGGACCGCTCGCTGGAGAGGCTGTCCAGGAAAGCCAGGACGCGGGCAGCAGGCTCGGTGACTTCGTAAACGATCTGGCCCGACTGGTTCCGGCGGGTCAGGAAGTTCTTGCGGGTCCATTCGTCCGCGTATTTCTTTCCGGAGAGTGTGCCGTTGACCGAGCCGCTGTGCTGCTCTCCCGTGCCCGGGGCCTGCCGGCGGAGCTGCTCGAGGAAAGCGTCGACGTCGGCATGGAACTGTTCCAGCGGCAGCTGAGCGCGCGTGCGGGTGAAGGAAGCCTGGAGCACGGCGATCACCCATGGCGCCGAGCGCGTCAGCGCCCAGGCAGGTCCCTTGGTGAGGAGCTCAAGGTCCCGGAGCCGGGCGCTGATGGCGTCGGCTGATGACACGGCGGAACGGGACACGCGCTCTCCTTCGGCTGCCAGGGGATGGTTTGGGGTGGCGTTACGGGGCAGCGGATTCGAAAAACTGCCAGCTACAAGGTTAACGCAGGGCCCCGTACGCATTCATCGTTGTCTGCTCCCCCATGTCGGCGCACACTGGAATGACCAGCTGAAAGGAGACGATCATGCGGAAGAGAACGATCTGGATCACGGGGGCGGCCTCTGCAGCGGTAGTGCTGGGGGGAGCGTCAATTGCGGTCGGGGCCACCCAGGCCAGGGATGTCTGGTCCGGAAGTGCGGGCGCCCTCACAGCCAAGATCGGGGACTTTGAGATCGGTGACGATTCCGACGGACCGGCGCTCAGCGACGCCGACCGTGCCATGGCATCAAGTGCCGCGCTGGCGAAGGTAGGCCAGGGCAGCGTCACCGAAGTGGAGCGGGATGACGATTCCGGTGCGGCCTACGAGGTCGAGGTGCGCCTCAACGACGGGTCCCAGGTCGAAGTCGCCCTCGGCGCGGACTTCCAGGTCATGAGCCAGAGCGCCCCTGAATACGACGAAGACTGACGCAGGGCAGCATCCCGGCACTGACAAGGGGGCGACACCCGCGATTGGTGAGGGTGCCGCAACTCCGCCGTGACCTACGCCCCGGTAGCATTTCGATCCCGTATCAAGAGGCCACGAACGTCCAAAGGACCCTAGTTCAGCACACCCCGGCACCCTACGCTCGGGCTACTGGTTCAACCGGAGCAATGGTGCAGGGGGAAGAATGCAGTTCGACCTAAGCGCAGTGGAAACCGGCACGATGGTGGTCATTGGAACCCTCGTGTTTGCCGTGATGATCGGCGCCTTCATGATGGTGTCCGCGTTCGCGGCCATGGTTTTGGTCGGCGTGGGCCGGCTCGCCTGGTACCTAGTGGCCGGCGCGGTGGTGGGCCTGGTCCACGGCATCAACCACGGTTGGGACCGGCTGGTCCACCACGCCTCAACGGTGGAGTTGCCGGCCGATTTCCAGGTCGACTTCGGCACGGACTTCCGGGCCGAATATCCGGGCCAGTCTTCCCCTAGCACAGGCACTTACCCGCGAGTAGTATTGCGGGACAGCTGAAGGGTCCTCCACCCGCGGCGGATCCAGGGCTCAAGCCGGTCACCCGGTTAGAGGAGATGCCCAGTGAGCTCCGCCATCGAAGACCCCGCCACCGCGTCAGGTATTCCAGCATCAGGTACTCCAACACCGGGTACTCCAACACCAGATACTCCGAGCCCGTCGGCCGCCGGGGCGCCTGAGCACGTCGGTCCCGACGCGACGGCCGCCGATGCCCGTGCCATTGCCGAGGCCGCCCGCGAAACCAGTTGGAGCCAGCCCAGCTTCGCGAAGGGCCTCTACCTGGGCAGCTTCGATTTGTCCCTGATTCACCCGTGGCCCGAGGCCCCCGCCGACGACGTCGAACGCGGCGAGGCGTTCATGGCCCGGCTTGCCGACTACTGCCGCACGATGTCCGGACGCACCATCGAACGTGACGACCGGATCCCGGACGACTATCTCAAGGGGCTCGCCGAGCTCGGTGCGTTCGGAATGAAAATTCCCCGCGAATACGGCGGACTGGGCCTCACGCTCGTCTACTACGGCCGCGCACTGGCCCTGCTTGGCTCGGTGCACCCAAGCCTCGGCGCCCTGCTCTCCGCGCACCAGTCGATCGGTGTACCGGAGCCCGTCAAGGTCTTTGGCACTCCGGCCCAGAAGCGTGAATACCTGCCCCGCTGCGCCGCCGGCGCCATCACCGCTTTCCTGCTCACCGAGCCCGACGTCGGCAGCGACCCCGCCCGGATGGGCAGCACGGCCGTCCTCTCCGACGACGGCGAGTCGTACCTCCTGGACGGCGTCAAGCTGTGGACCACCAACGGTGTTATCGCCGAACTCGTCGTGGTCATGGCCCTGGTGCCGCCCCACACCGATGCGGACGGGACCGCCCACAAAGGCGGCATCAGCGCGTTCGTGGTCGAAATGGACAGCCCCGGCATTACCGTGGAAAACCGCAACACCTTCATGGGGCTCCGCGGGATCGAAAACGGCGTCACCCGCTTCCACCAGGTGAGGGTCCCCGCGGCCAACCGGCTGGGCCGGGAAGGGCAGGGCCTGAAAATCGCCCTCACCACGCTGAACACCGGCCGGCTCTCAATCCCTGCGCTGTGCGTCGCCACGGGCCGGTGGAGCCTGAAGATCGCCCGCGAATGGTCCGAGGCCCGCACGCAGTGGGGCCGGCCGATCGGCCAGCATGAGGCCGTGGGCAAGAAGATCGCCTTCATCGCGGCCAGCGCCTTCGCCCTGGACGCCGTGTTTGAACTCTCCGCGGAAATGGCCGACGCCGGGCAGAAGGACATCCGGATCGAGGCGGCCCTGGCCAAGCTGTGGTCCACGGAGATCAGCTGCCTCATCGCGGACGAACTCGTGCAAATCCGCGGTGGCCGGGGCTTTGAAACGGCCGACTCACTCGAGGCCCGCGGCGAGCGCGCCGTCGCCGCGGAACAGCAGCTCCGCGACATGAGGATCAACCGGATCTTCGAGGGGTCCTCGGAAATCATGAGGTTGCTGATCGCCCGCGAAGCCGTGGACGCGCACCTGGCGGCCGCGGGAGACCTCGCCTCGGAGGACGCCCGCCTCTCCGACAAGGCGAAGGCCGCCGTCGGCGCCTCCGGCTTCTACGCGAAGTGGCTGCCCAAACTCGTGGCGGGCGCCGGCATGGACCCGCGGTCCTACAGCGACTTCGGCCGGCTCGCGAAACAGCTGCGGTACGTGGAGCGCTCCTCCCGGCGCCTGGCGCGGCAGACCTTCTACGGAATGGGCCGCTGGCAGGCCAAACTTGAGCACAAGCAGGCGTTCCTGGGCCGGATCGTGGACATCGGTGCCGAGCTGTTTGCCATGGCAGCCTGCTGTTCGCGCGCCGAGATGCTGCTGCGGACTCAGCCCGAACGCGGCGCCTCCGCGTACGAACTCGCCGAGGCGTACTGCGAACAGGCCCGTGTTCGCGTCGATGAATATTTCGACCGGCTGTGGCGGAACACCGACGACGCAGACCACGCCCTGGCCCGCAAGACACTTGCCGGCGACTACGCCTGGCTGGAGGCCGGGATCCTGGACCAGTCCGAAGGAACCGGTCCGTGGATCGCGGACGCCAGCCGGCGGGCCTCCGTCCGGGAGGACCTGCACCGCAAGTACCGCTGACGGGCCGCCGCCACGGATAGTAAGCATCCTTGCTAACCGGTTTCTGCCGTGGTTAGGTTGACGCCAGACCGGCACCTCCAGGGTGCCCGGTCATTCAGCGAAAGTGAGCAGCCCTCATGAGCAGCACCGCAGGCCCCGACGACAAGACAACACGCCCCGCCACGCAGGAAGCCGCCACGACCCGCCCGGTGACGGCAGTCCGCCACGACGGGCCCGTCAGCGACGCGCCGGTCCGCGACGCTGTTCCCGACACTGTCGTGGAAGAGATCCCCACGCGCGAGACCGTCGTGGCCCGCGAGAAGGAACAGTTCGGCGGCATCAAGGTCGGCTCGGCATTCTTCGGCTGGCTGGCGGCGACGGGTACGGCCGTGCTGCTCACGGCACTGGTCGCTGCCGGAGGCACCGCCGTCGGACTGGCTACCAACACTGACGTGAACGACGCCGTAGACCAGGCCTCCAACAACCAGACCGTCGGGCTGACCGGCATCATCGTGCTGCTCGGGATCCTCCTGGTCTCCTATTACTGCGGCGGGTATGTCGCCGGGCGGATGGCCCGCTTCAACGGCGCCCGGCAGGGCTTCATGGTCTGGATCTGGGCCCTGATCGCCGCGATCGTCGTCGCCGCGCTGGGCTTGGTCGCCGGGCAGCGCTTCAACATCCTGGCCAACCTGAACAGCTTCCCGCGCATCCCGATCAACGAGGGCGAGTTGAACACCCTGAGCATCATCGCGGCGATTGTCGTGGCCGCGGTGGCTTTGGTGGGCGCAGTGCTGGGCGGCCTCGCGGGCATGCGCTTCCACCGCAAGGTGGACCGGGCCGGCTTCAGCCCGGCGGCAACGGTGGAGAACCACCCCGTTGGGGACTACTCAGCCACGGACAACTCGGCCGGGGACACATCAGCCGGGCGCCGCTAGCCCGACGGCGCCAGCTCCGGAGGCGTCAGCCGGCCACGACGCCGGACTCGTAGCCGGACAGGTAATACCAGCGCCGGTCCACCCGCACAAAGCGGCTGGTTTCGCGGTGCTGGCCGCGTTCACCCTCGTGCCGGTAGTGCGCCGCGAATTCCACCACGCCTTCGCTGTCCAGCGGGCCGCCGCGGCTGGTGGAGAGGATGTCCAGGCGCCGCCACTGCAAGCCGGAATCAAACTCCAGTTCCGCGGGGCGCGTGTCCGGATGCCAGGTTCGGAGCAAGTAGCCCGCGTCCCGGACCACGAAGGCGCTGTACCGGGAGCGCATGAGCTGCTCCGCCGTCGGCGCCTCGGCGTCCCCGCGATGGAACCGGCCGCAGCAGTGCACATACGCCTCGCCCGACAGGCACGGGCAGTTCCCCTCATACGGCGCGGAATATGCCGCTTCCGGAATACTCACCGACCGGTCCGTGCCAGATGCTCCGGCGGGCTCGGAATCGGCTGCTGCGGCGTGCGTCACACGGTGTCCTTCCTGCGGGCCGGACGACGCCGGCGGGGCTGTCTCTGACTATAGACGCCCGGCCGGGAAGGCCCGCGCCCCGCCCGCGGATAACGGCTTTGACACATCTTCGCCACGACTGCCGTGGGCGGCACGGGGCCAGCGAAAAGTACGTATTGTTAAGGGGGCTCCTGCCCGCCACGTGCTTGCGGCAGGGACCACGCTGAAGCAGGCCGGCAAGGAGAGGTGACATGGAAGATCCAACGACCATTGCGCTGAACCTGACTTTTTTCGGGACCCTCGGCGTGGCGTTCTTGATGTTCCTCGGCCTCTTCCTGGTTTTCGCCGCCACCCTCGTGCTCGCAGGGGTCGGCCGGCTGGCGGCAGTCGTTGTCCTGGCCGTCGCCGGGCTCTTCCGCCGCAGCCCCTTACTACGGGAACACGGGGTTGGGGACGATGCGGCACGGGAGAATGCGGCACAGGAGCCGACGCGGCACCAGCCGGCCAAGGCCGCGAAGACCGCGCGCCCCGCCCGGAACACAGGCAAAAAAGAACCGGCGCTGTCCCCGGAGTGGGCGGCCGCCGTGGCCCGGGCAGATGCCCGCGCCGCCGCGAGGGCCAGAGCCGAGGCCGGCCCGGCCGTCCGGGTCACCGTCCGGGACCTGCCCAACCCCCTGGCACCGGCACAGGACATCAAGGAAGTCTCTGCCCTCGTGCAGTCGGCCACGGACACCAATGGAACGCCTGGCACCGTCCCCCGGGCATTCAAAAAACCGCCCATGCCCGCAGCGAAGTCCCTGCTGGACACCGGATCGCTCGTGTCGCTGCGCGGAACCCTGCCGCCTGGGAAGGCCAAACAACCGGTCCAGGAGCGCAAGGCCGGCTGAGCCCTTACCCCGGGCAGGCAAGTCCGCTACGTTGGAACCCATGGAATTCAGATACCTCGGGAACAGCGGCTTCAAGATTTCAGAAATCACGTTTGGCAACTGGCTGACCCATGGCTCCCAGGTGGAGAACGACGTCGCCACGCAGTGCGTCCGGGCTGCGCTCGACGCCGGTATCAGCACCTTCGACACGGCCGACGTGTATGCCAACACCGTGGCGGAGACGGTCCTCGGAGCTGCTTTGAAGGACGAGCGCCGCGAGTCGCTGGAAATCTTCACGAAGGTCTTCGGCCCCACCGGGCCCAAAGGCCACAACGATCTTGGGCTGTCCCGCAAGCACATCATGGAATCCATCAACGGCTCCCTCACGCGGCTGCAGACCGACTACGTGGACCTCTACCAGGCCCACCGCTACGACTACGAGACGCCGCTGGAAGAGACCATGCAGGCTTTCGCAGACATCGTGCGGCAGGGCAAGGCCCTGTACATCGGGGTCAGCGAGTGGACGGCCAACCAGATCCGCGACGGCCATGCCCTCGCCAAGGAGCTGGGCTTCCAGCTGATCTCCAACCAGCCGCAGTACTCCATGCTGTGGAGGGTGATCGAGGCCGAGGTGATTCCGGCGTCGGAAGAACTGGGCCTGTCCCAGATCGTCTGGTCCCCGATTGCCCAGGGCGTGCTGAGCGGCAAGTACCATCCCGGCAAGCCTGCCCCCGAGGGCAGCCGCGCCACGGACTCCAAGGGCGGCTCGCGGATGATCGAGCGCTGGATGTCCGACGAGGTCCTCACCGGCGTCCAGCAGCTCAAGCCGATCGCGGAGGAGGCCGGGCTGACCATGGCGCAGCTCAGCATCGCCTGGGTGCTGCAGAACAAAAACGTGGCCTCGGCGATCATGGGCGCGTCCCGGCCGGAGCAGATCGAGAAAAACGTCGCGGCAGCGGGTGTGAAGCTGGACGCGGTGATCATGGACAAGATCGACGCCGTCATCGGTTCGCTGGCCGAACGCGACCCCGCGCAGACCAAGTCGCCCGCCTCCCGCGAGGCCTAGGCCCATGCCCAACGCTCCCGAGCTTGCCGTCACCGGGTCCACCGGCCAACTGGGCGGCCTGGTGGCCAGGCTGCTGGCCCAGGCCGGCAGCCTGCAACGGCTCCTGGTGCGGGACGCGGCCCGGGCACCTGAGCTCGAAGGCGCCGTCCCTTTCGTGACCACCTACGCCGAACCGGAGCGGGCGAAGGCGGCGCTGGCCGGGGCGAAAACGTTGTTCATGGTCTCCGCAGCCGAGGCCGAGGACCGGCTGCAGCAGCACTACGCCTTCATCGATGCGGCGGCCGCAGCGGGCGTCCAGCACATTGTGTACACCTCGTTCTTCGGCGCGGCGCCGGTCTCCACGTTCACGCTGGGCCGGGACCACTTTGCGACGGAGGAGCGCATCAAGGCCTCCGGCATGGACTACACGTTCCTGCGGGACAATTTCTACCTGGACTTCCTGCCGCTGCTGGCCGGCGAGGACGGCGTGATCCGCGGCCCGGCCGGGGACGGCGTGATGGCGGCCGTGGCGCGGGCGGACGTTGCCCGCTCGGCTGTCACCGTGCTGCGGGACCCGTCCCTGCACGTGGGACGGACCTATGACCTGACCGGCCCGGAGGACATCTCGCTGGCCCGCGGCGCCGAACTCCTGACCGCCGGAACCGGCCGGGCCATCACCTTCCACAACGAGACCGTGGCGGAGGCCTACGCGTCCCGCGCCTCCTACGGCGCCCCGCCATGGCAGGTGGACGCCTGGGTGAGCACCTACACGGCCATCGCCGCCGGTGAACTCGCCGGTCCGACGTCGGCGGTGCATGAGCTGACGGGCCGCGAACCCCTGAGCCTCGAGCAGTTCCTGGCCGAGGCGCACACGCTGTAGCCCCGGGTCGGAAGAGACCGGACGGTGTTGACGGTTTCCGGGCTGCGGCGTAGACCTGAAACCAGGTGACACCTATAAAACCGGGCTGGTTCTTCACAAGTCCGGGCTGGTCCTTCGGGAGAATCGCGGCGTGCCATGCCAAAGCAAATGTCCAGACACTCTTCTGTCCTGAGGAGTCCGCGCCGGCAGGCCGGACAACGGGCGCATCCCGGCGAACCGAGCCACGGCCCGCTGACGGCGGAGGAGCTCCAGCTCGCCGTGCGGAACCATTCCATGCCGCTCGAGGCCCTGCGGAGCGACACCACACCGCCCGGACTGCACTACGTGCTCACCCACTTCGACATCCCGTTCATCGACGCCGAACACTGGCATCTGTGGATCGGCGGCGCCGTGCAGCGGTCCTTCGAACTGAGCCTGCGGGCTTTGCTCCGGGCACCGAGCATCACCCTCCCGGTCACCCTGGAGTGCGCCGGCAACGGCCGGTCCCTCCTGCGGCCCCGTCCGCTGAGCCAGCCGTGGGTGCTCGAGGGAGTGGGGACCGCCGTGTGGACCGGTGTCCCGCTCGCCTACCTGCTGACGCGGGCCGGGGTAGAGGACGACGCCGTGGAGGTGCTCTTCACCGGGGCCGACGCCGGCAGCCAGGGCGGCGTCGCCCAGCAGTACGCGCGCAGCCTGCCGATCGAGGAGGCCCTGCGGCCCGACGTCGTGCTCGCCTACCGGATGAACGGCGCAGACCTGCCGCCGCAGCACGGCTATCCGCTCCGGCTTGTGGTGCCCGGCTGGTACGGCATGGCGAGCGTAAAGTGGCTGACCTCGATCAAGGTTCTGACTAAGCCCTATGACGGTTTCCAGCAGGCGGTGGCGTACCGCTACCAGCACGATGCCGAGGATCCCGGCACCCCGGTCAACTGGATCAAGGTCCGCTCGCTCATGGTTCCCCCGGGCGTCCCGGATTTCTTCACCCGGAGCCGGATCCTGCCCCCGGGACCGGTGATGCTGACCGGCCGGGCGTGGTCCGGGCAGGGCGCCGTGCAGCGAGTCGAGGTCGGGATCGACGGAAAGTGGGCCCCGGCCCATTTGGAGCACCCCGCCGCGCCGTTCGCTTGGTGCGCATGGTCGATGCCGTGGGTGGCCGATCCCGGCGAACACGAGCTCTCCTGCCGTGCCACCGATGCCACCGGCGCCGAACAGCCGCTGGAGCCGGCATGGAACTACCAGGGCATGGGCAACAACGTGGTGCAGCGGATCAAGGTCAGCGTGGCGTAGGGGCCTGGAGCCCGGGCCCGTGCCTGGCCGGGCGGCCTGGGGCAGGTCTCAGCATCCCTCGTAGCCGGTGAGCACCTTGACCTTGTCCGCCGAGGCGGACGACGGATCGAAGGTGTAGCCGATCCACTCCCGCGCCAGCCGCCGTGCCAGTTCCAGCCCCACCCGCGCTGGCCCATCGTGAGGACCTGGCAGTTGTTGGAGAGCACGGAGCGCTCCACGCTGAAGGAGTCATGGGCGGTCGCGGCCCGGATGCCGTCCACCTTGTTGGCGGCGATGGCGACCCCGATCCCGGTGCCGCAGAACAGGATGGCCCGGTCCGCCTGCCCGTCCCGGATCAATTCGCCCGCGGCGATGCCCACGTACGGGTACGGCTTGGCGAACGCCTCCGGGGCGTCACCCAGGTTGACGCCGATGTCGACGACCTCGGCCACCCGCGGGTCCGTCCGGAGGTCCGCCAGGATCTGGTCCTTGTAATCCACTCCGGCCTCGTCCGCACCCACAATGAGCCGGATCCCTGCCGCCGGGCTCACGGGCGTGCCCCTGCAGCCTGCCGCACACCGGCAAGGTGCGGACCGAACACCGTGAACACCATTGCCAGGGACGTGGCTCCGGGGTCGGGTGTGCCCACGCTCTTTTCCGCCAGGGGCCGCGCCCGGCCCTTCAGCGGGCGCAGGGCCGCGGTGGCCTGCGCCGCGGAGGCAGCCTCCCGCGCAGCTTCCGCCCAGCCGGCATCCGCCCCCGCCCCTTCGCTGGTGAGCCGGCTGAAGGTCTCGGCAAACGGGACCAGCGCGTCCACCATGGTCTTGTCGCCGACCTCGGCCTTGCCGAGCTCGGCGATCCGGGCGGCAAAGGCAACCACCGCTGCCGCAAGTTCGGCTGCACTGGGTGCGTGGTCGTTGCCGAGGGCCTCGCCAAAGGCCCGCAGGCCGGCGCCCCACAGCACCCCGGAGGTGCCGCCGGCGTTGTCCGCCCACGCATCGCCGGCGGCGGCCAGAGCGGCACCGGCACCGGCACCGCGGGACGCAGCGTCTGCGGCGGCGGCACTGGCCGCATCAATCCCGCGCACCATGCCCCGCCCGTGGTCTCCGTCGCCGGCGATGGCATCGAGGTCGCCAAGGAACTTCTCGGAGTCGTGGATGGCTTCGCGGGCTGCCGCCAGGGCGGCAACGCACTGCTGTGCATAGTCGCGTGAAGCTTCTGCCGCGGCAAAGACCTCCGGCTCCTCCGTGTCCTCGGCCGGGGCCGACTCGTCCGCCTCGCCGCCGGGGAGCGCGGCATTCCCGCGCCGGTAGGCGGGGGTCTCTGCGGGAGCTGTCCAGAGCGGCTCGAGTTCGTCATCGAGCCACGTCACGGTCAGGGACACACCGGCCATATCCAGGCTTGTAACCAGTTCGCCGACTTCCGGCATCACCAGTGTGTAGCCGGCGGCGCGAAGCAGGGTTGCGACGCTGAGCCAGAGGACGAAGAGTTCTTCGTGCTTAGTGGAACCGAGCCCATTGAGAATGACGGCGATGCGGTCTCCCGCACCATGCGGCGTCTCAGCCAGCAGCCGGGACACGAACTCCTGTCCCAGCTCCTTCGCGGGCGGCAGATCCGTATCAAACAGGCCGGGTTCGCCGTGAATGCCCAGGCCGAGGCCCATCTGCCGGTCCTCGAGGGTGAACAGCGGCGCCTCGGCGCCGGGGAAGGTGCAGCCGTGGAAGGCACTGCCGATGGTGCGGGTCAGGTCGTTGGCCTTCCGGCCCAGGCGCACCACCTCGGCCAGGTCGGCGCCGGCTTCGGCGGCCGCGCCCATGATCTTGAAGACCGTGAAATCACCAGCAATGCCGCGGCGCTTTTCCGACTCCGACGGCGGCGCGCTGGCGACGTCGTCGGTCACCAGGACGTTCTCCACTTCGATCCCCTCGGCGGCGAGCCGTTCGCTGGCCATACCGAAGTTCATGACGTCGCCCGCGTAGTTGCCATAGGTGAAGACCACCCCGGCACCGGAATCCGCTGCCTTGGCCACGGAGTACGCCTGCTGGGCCGACGGCGAGGTGAAGATATTCCCGACGACGGCGCCGTCGGCCAGTCCGGTGCCGATCAGCCCGGCGAAGGCCGGGTAGTGCCCCGAGCCGCCGCCGGCCAGCACGGCCACCTTCGGTTGGCGGGGCCGGTGCCGCCGGACGGCGCCGCCGGGAACCTGGCGCACCAGGTTCGCATGGACGTCGCAGAAGCCGGCGAGGGCTTCCTCGGCGAAATCGGACGGGTTGTTAAATATTCTGGTCATCGTGGGCTCTTTCAGCTGCTCGCGGTCTTCTCAACGGCGGGACGGCTAGTGGATGTGGCTTCCGCCGTTGATATCGATGGTGGTGCCGGTGAGGTAGGCGGATTCCTCGGAGGACAGGAACGTGATGACGGCCGCGATTTCCTCGGTACTGGCGTTGCGCCCCAGCGGAATGCCGGCGTTGATGGCCGCTTCCTGCTCTTCGGTGCTGCCCACCCGGATGTTCGTGTCCACGGCGCCGGGGGTGATGGCGTTGACGGTCACGCCGGTGCTGCCTATTTCGCGGGCCAGGGCCTTGGTGAAGCCCAGGATGGCGGCCTTGGCTGCGGAGTACGGGACCTTGCCGAAGACGCCGCCGCCGCGCTGGGCGGAAACCGAGGACATGTTCACGATCCGGCCCCAGCCGCTGGCGATCATGTCCGGCAGGAAGGCGCGGGTGACAAGGTAGGTTCCCGTCGCGTTCACGGCCATGACCTTGTTCCAGAGTTCCAGGGTGGTCTCGAGGAACGGCACCGGGGAGGTGATGCCGGCGATATTGGCCAGGGCCCCGACGGCGGGAAGGCTGCCGGAGCGGACTTCGGCGGCCACGGCGTTGTACGCGGCTGTCACGGAGTCCTCGCTGGCGACGTCGATCTCAAAGCCAAACGCGGGAACGATGAACTCGTTGCCGATCTCCGCTGCGACCTTGGCAGACTTCTCGCCGTCGAGGTCCAGGATCACCACGGCCCAGCCCTGGCTGGCGTAGCGGCGTGCAGTGGTGATGCCGATGCCTCGGTCCGAGGTTGCCCCGGTGAGGACGGCGGTGCGCTGGATGGTATTCATGATGCTCCTTGGATTGGTGTTGCGTCTCGTTGCTTGAATCGATTGCTCCAGCAGCGCCGTTTTGGCGGTCCAAAAGGGCCGTTTCGGAGCAATCGATGGTTCAGATGAGGTCTGTGATGAAGCTCGCGGCCTTGGCGGCCGCCGCGGGGCGCTCCCCGTGGGTGACGTCCCGGGTCTCCAGCTCCAGGGAGAAGTGGCCGGTGTAGCCGTCAGCCGCGAGGGCCTCCAGGCCGGCGGCGAAATCGGCCTGGCCGTTGCCGATGCTGAGGTTGATGTTCCCCGGCACTGCATCGCGCAAGTGGACGTGTGCGATCCGGCCCTGATGGCGCTTGAGGTAGTCCAACGGATCCTCGCCGGCGGCCACGATGTGGCTGAAGTCCATGACGATCCCGACCCCGGAACCGGCCAGCCGCCCGGCCAGCTGTTCCGCGCGCTCAAGGTTCCAGCAGAACCTCAGGAAGTGCAGGGACTCGGTCCAGAGCTCGACGCCGAACACGTCGACCCGCCGCTTGGCGGCGGTGAGTTGCGCGGCAATGGTGTCCAGGTCCTCGTCGAGGCTGCGGACCGGGTCGTGGCCGAGGGCGCCGCAGGGCAGGACCAGCGCCTTGGCGCCCGTGCCGGCTGCCAGGGCGAGCAGCGCGTCAAGGTGCCGGTTCCGTGCTGACTGTGCGTCGGCGTCGAGCAAGGCGTTCAGGTCCCCGATGTCCCCGTTAACCGACCGGACCCGCAGCCCGGAGGCAACCACCTCGGCTGTGACGGCGGCGACGGCATCGGCGTCGAGGTCGTAGGGAACGTGGTCGCACACTCCGGGCAGGGCACCGAGATCAATTTCCTCGAAGCCGAGGCCCTCTATGGTGCGCAGGGCCTCTGGCAGGCCCTGGTGGCGGAAGCTGATGGACGAGCAGCCGAGTCGGGAATTGAACATCGTCGTTGATCCTCTGGTCGCGCCCGGAGGCGGTGGTGATATGGACCACACTACAAAATTCGACTGTCAACAGTCAACCTTTGAAGTTGACTGTTGACATTACCTTATGGCGCGGGTCACACTGGCGTATCATCTGTTAACAGTCGACAGTGTCGGTGCGGAAGCGTCGGCAGCTCTCTTCGAAAGGGATTGACATGAGCAACGAAGCTCTGACCATGCGGGGCCCGGTGCACGGCACCAGGGAAGCGAAACGGGTCGCGATCGGCTCCAGCGTCGGCGCGGTCATCGAAACCTATGACTTCATCGGCTTCGGCACGGCGGCTGCCCTGTACTTCGGTACGGCCTTCTTCCCCACCGGCGATCCCGTGACCGGAACCCTGGCTGCCTTCGCCACCCTGGGTGTCGGATTCGCGGCCCGCCCGATCGGCGGCATCATCGGCGGGCACCTCGGGGACAAAGTCGGCCGCAAGCCGGTCCTGGTGGCCTCCCTCATCCTCATGGGCATCGCCACTTTCGTCATCGGCCTGCTCCCCACCTACACCCAGGTGGGTCTGTTGGCTCCGGCTCTGCTGGTGTTCGTCCGCATCGTCCAGGGCCTGGCCTTCGGCGCGGAGTGGGGCGGCGCCATCCTTATGAGCTACGAACACGCACCCTGGAAGTCGAAGGGAAAGTACACCGGCATGGTTCAGGCCGGCTTCCCGGTCGGGCTGCTGCTGGCCAACCTCGTGTTCCTCTTCAGCGTCCAGCTCGGCGGCGAACTCGCCTGGCGCATTCCTTTCCTCGCCAGCATCGTGCTGGTCGTCGTCGGACTGATCATCCGTTCCAAGGTCCCCGAGTCCCCGGTCTTCGACGAGGTCAAGGACAGCGGCGACATCGTGAAGTCGCCCATTAAGGAGGTCCTGAAGACCGACTGGCGCAATATCGTCAAGGGCATCGGCCTGCGCATCGCCGAGACCGCCGGGTACGCCGTGTCCATCACTTACATGATTTCCTACCTGAACAGCCAGCACCTGGCCGACAAGTCCCAGACGCTCGTGGCCTTGTGCATCGCCTCCGCGATCGGCATCTTCGCCACCCAGGCCTGGGCACGGCTGACGGACAGGATCGGCCGGCGCCCGCTCTACATCTTGTCCTGCGCCTTCGCGGTGGCCTTCGCGGTGCCGATGTTCCTGCTGGTCAATACGGGGCTGTTCATCTTCATCATCGCCACCCTGGTGATCTCCTACGCCGTGTGCCAGAACTCGCTCGCCGGAGCCCAGGGCGCTTGGTTCCCGGAGCTCTTCCAGGCCAAGACCCGTGCATCCGGCGCCTCGCTGGCCTACCAGATCTCGGCTATGGTCTCCGGCTTCACCCCGTTCATCACCACATTGCTCTTCGTCAGCTTCGGCTGGATGGGACCGGCACTGCTCTTCGGCACCTACGCCGCCATCGGCCTGTGGGCCGCCGTCGCCACCCGTGAAACCTGGGGCAAGCGCGAACGTGAACTCGCTACCGAGGCCACCAAAAGCACCCCCACCCACGTGAGCGCGTAGAAACGCACCGCCCCGGAAGCCGTCGAAGGCATCCCGCAGCAGCTCGTCACGTCATATTTGAAAGGCAGAATTGTGGTTTCAACACAGGAAATAACAACCCGAGGCAAAGCCTCCGACGTCGAGGCAGAACGCCTGGCACGGGTCGAAGGGGCCGCCTACCGGATCCGCCACCATGCCCTGAACATGGGCGAAGTCCAGGGCCAAGGCTACGTGGGCCAGGCCCTCGGCGCGGCCGACATGCTCGCCGCAGTCTACTCGGACCAGCTCCGGTTCCGCGCCGACGATCCTGGGTGGGAGGACCGCGACCGGTTCCTGCTCTCCACCGGCCACTACGCGATCGGCCACTACGCGGCCCTCGCCGAGGCCGGAATCATCCCCGTCAAGGAACTGGAGACCTACGGCTCGGACGACTCCCGGCTGCCGATGTCCGGGATGTCCACCTACACCCCCGGCATGGAGATTTCCGGCGGCTCCCTCGGACACGGCCTCTCCATCGCCGTCGGTGCCGCCCTGGGCCTGCGCTACCAGGGTTCGGGTTCCCGGGTCTACAACTTCCTCTCGGACGGCGAACTCGACGAGGGCTCCACGTGGGAGGCCGCGATGGGCGCCCACCACCACCGGCTCGGCAACCTCACCGCCATGGTGGACATCAACGCCCTGCAGGCCGACGGCAAGACCGACACCGTGCTGCGCACCGAGCCCGTCACCGAAAAGTGGCAGGCGTTTGGCTGGTACGCCCAGCGCGTGAACGGGAACGACGTCGGCGCGCTGCTGGCCGCTTTTGACAACGCGACCGCCCAGGCGGCCGCCGTCGGACGCCCCTCCGTGATCCTGTGCGACACGAAGGTGGGCCGCGGCGTGCCGCTGCTCGAGGATCGCGAAAAAGCCCACTTCATGCGCATCGAAGAACACGAATGGCAGCTCTGTCGAGAGCAGCTGACCGCAGGTTTCGAAGGAAAGGCCGCACGATGAGTACCGCAACAACACCGAAACTGAAGACCTCTGCCATGATCGCCTCCTTCGCGGACCCGGGCCAGAAGACCGCGTCCGCACCGTTCGGGCACGCCCTGGTCAAGGCCGCGCAGGAGAACGACAAGATCGTGGGACTGACCGCGGACCTGGGCAAGTACACGGACATGCACATTTTCTCCCAGGCCTTCCCGGAACGCTTCTTCCAGATGGGCATGGCCGAACAGCTGCTCTTCGGCGCCGCGGCCGGCCTGGCTGAGACCGGCCTGGTCCCGTTCGCCTCGACGTACTCGGTGTTCGCTGCCCGGCGCGCCTACGATTTCCTGTGCCTGGATGCCGCCGAGCCAAACCTCAACGTCAATATCGTCGGCGGGCTCCCGGGGCTGACCACCGGGTACGGTCCAAGCCACCAGGCTACCGAGGACATGGCGATCTTCCGCGGGATGCCCAACCTGACCATCGTCGATCCCTGCGACTCGCTGGACATCGAGCAGGCGGTCCCGCAGCTGGCGGCCAGCGAGGGGCCCACATACCTGCGTCTGCTGCGCGGCAACGTCCCCACCGTGCTGGACGAGTACGACTACACCTTCGAACTCGGCAAGGCGAAAGTCCTGCGTGGAGGTCGTGACGTCGTCTTCATCTCCAGCGGGCTCATGACCATGCGGGCCCTCCAGGCGGCCGAGGCGCTGGCAGCGCACCACGTGGATGTCGCGGTCGTCCACGCCCCCACCATCAAGCCGTTCGACACCGCGACGGTCCTCGCCGAACTGAACACCGACCGCCTGGCGGTCACGTTGGAGAACCACAGTGTGGTGGGCGGGTTGTTCGAGACCGTGGCCTCGGCCGTGGTCACCGCGGGACTGGGCAAACGCGTGGTGCCGGTGGCGCTGCCGGACGAATTCCTGGACGCCGGCGCACTGCCCACCCTGCACGAACGCTATGGCCTCTCGGTGCAGAGGGTCGTTGCCAAGGTGCTCGCCGAACTCGGCTGAGGATGTTGCGGGGCCGGCAGTCACCGGCCCCGCCCGTGCCGTACCATCAACTGTTAACACACCAACTGTAGACAGTTGACCACTGACAGACAGTTGACCACTGAGCGTGAGGACTAACGATGGCCGGAGCAACAGCCCCGCTTCTCGGACTGGAAAAGAAGAGCCTCCGCGAGCAGGCGCTATCCGCCCTGCGCACGGCCATCACGAGCGGAGAGCTGGAGCCAGGGCGGCATCTGGTGGAGACCGAACTCTCCGACATGCTCCAGATCAGCCGCGGGACACTGCGCGAGGCCCTGCGTCAGCTGGAGCAGGAAGGACTGCTGTCGGCCGGACCGCGCGGCAGGCTGTCCGTGCGGCACCTGGACGGCAAGGAAATCCGGGACATCTTCGCCGTCCGGGCCGCGCTCGAATCGCTTGCGGTCCGGACGCTGTGTGAGTTGCCGGACCGGGCCTCCGTGATTACGTCCCTGCGCTCGGCCGTCGATGCCATGGCCGCGGCCGCCGAGGCCAGCCTGGAGGAACGGATTGAATCCGATCTGGAGTTCCACCGGACACTGTGCCGGCTCACCGGAAACGAGACCCTGCTGCACTCCTGGGAGTCGCTTGAGGGCTCCATTCGGATGTCCATCATGTTTGCCGGGATCGAGAGGGCCGTCAAGAACATGAGCGTGGACCGGCACCACGACATCGTCGCCGCGATCGAGACTGGCAACGCGACACTGGCCCGCACGACGGTCCTCGAGCACATGGACGTCGCCGCAGCCAACCTGGTGGCCTAACCGGCGTCAGTAGTCCACGATCGCGCCGGCGGAGATGTTGACGGTCGCGTCCGTGATGGCCGCCGCCTTGTCCGAGACGATGAACGTGGCCACGTTACCGACATCCGCCAGCGTGGCCGTGCGGTTCAGGTGCGCGGCCCTGGCAATCTCCACCACGATCTCCTCGCGGCCCTCGGCCTGCCACGGGATGGTTTCGATAATGCCGCCGGTGACCATGGTGACCACCCTGATGCCGTGTTTTCCCAGTTCCAGGGCCCACTGCCGGCGCAGCCCTTCCATCGCGTCGAGCGCCACCTTGAAACCGCCCAGGCCGGGGATCGTCTGCGGGCCCGAGCCCCCGAACATGAGCACGACGCCGGAGCGTTGCTTGACCATGTAGGCGGCGGCCGCGCGGGTGGTCAGGAAGTGCGTCCGCGTGGCCAGGGTGATGGGCTGGGTGAAGTCATCCACATCAATTTCCATGAGTGGCTGCTGGACGTCGCCGAACGAGATCACGTTGAACGAGATGTCGATCCTCTTGGTCTTCTTCGCCACCCGGCTTACGAAGGCATCCACCTGCTCTTCGTCCAGGGCGTCGACGACGGCGGTTTCGGCTGTGCCGCCTGCCTCGCGAATGTCATTGGCAACTTTTTCCAGCCGTGATTCCGTCCTCCCGGCAATGTGCACCGTGGCGCCGTCGGCCGCGAAAGCCCTTGCCACGGCCCCGCCGACCGCTCCGCCGCCGCCGTAGATCAGGGCGGTCTTGCCGTGAAGCAAGCCGCTTTCAGGAATCCCGATGTTCACCATGGTCGCCTGCCTTGTGCCGCGGAGTACGTGAATTCCCTCAACTATGTTCTTGCGGCGGGCCGGTGGCAAGAGGACCGGGAGCAGCGTGGCCTTAGCTTCTGGGCGGCCCTCCGGGTCCGGCGGCTGGTCCAGGCCCGGCGGGTCCGGCGCCTGGTCCGACCGCGGGGCCGGGCCCGACCGCGGGGCCGGGTCCGGCGGGTCCGGGTCCTGGTCCGACCGCGGGGCCGGGTCCGGCGGGTCCTGGTCCGACCGCGGGGCCGGGTCCGGCGGGTCCGGCGTATGTAGGCACCGGCAGCTCGCCCGGATCGACCGGACCCATATCGAGGTGGAACGGCGGATATTCGTCGCGCATGAGGGCGACGTAGGCCATGACGCGGTGGATCCAGCGGTTCAGGCCGAGCAGGAGGTCGAAGAGCCCCTGCCGGTATTGGCCTGTGAATAGCAGGATCACGCCGGCAATGAGCACCAGCAGCCCCAGGAGGGAGATGCCCACTCCATGCTGCACCCACTCGCCGTTCCGGTACTCCCACGTCCTCGCGGTCCCCGTCAGCAGGCTGATAATCAGCAGCTGCGGAATGGCCAGCAGCCACGATTTCACCAGCACCAGGCCGCGGGACAGCCGTTCGGGATAGTCGACGTCGAAGTCCGCCGGGTAATCGGTGCGGGCCAGCGTGAAGGGGGGATAGACGTCCGTGCCGATCGCGCTGAAGGCGTAGAAGGCCACGCGCCAGTTCCAGCGGATCACGCCGACGTTGAAATTGAACAGCGAGCGCGGGTAGCGCCCCGTGAACAGGATCGCGAACCACGCCACGATTGTGACCACTCCGAAGGCGAACCAGAGGATGAACAGGACGAAGTAGTGCGGGATGGCCAGGAACCACTTCACGAGCCACATCCACCGTGACAGGTTCGGGTCGAGGTAGCCGTGGAGGCGGGCGGGGTAGACGTATGGGGTCGTCGCACGTGGCGCCACCGGATACGGAGTCCCCGGCGGGGCGGCGTAGGCCGCTACGGCACCCGGCGGGGCAGTTCTGTTCTGCTGGCCCGGGGTGGCCCTGGGCGGGTAGGGACCCGCGGGATACGGCTGACCGGGCTGGCCCGGCAGGTAGCCGGGAGGGACAC
Source organism: Arthrobacter sp. P1_H7 (assembly GCF_056405215.1). NCBI lineage: Bacteria > Bacillati > Actinomycetota > Actinomycetes > Micrococcales > Micrococcaceae > Arthrobacter > Arthrobacter sp. P1_H7. The sequence goes on from NZ_JBFUCO010000021.1 coordinate 40,088, forward strand.
CGCTGCCCGTCCCGCCTTTGCCCGGGCCGCCACGGCCGAGTCCAACGGCGCCCAGCACTATCAGGGGCACCCCGATCAGCAGCATCACAAGGCCGCCGATCAGCAGACCAATGAACACCGGCAGGAGCAGATCGGTGCGTGCCCCGGCCTGCAGATTCACGCTCACCGGAGAGGTCGCGTCGGCATTCATGACCACCACTGCCCAGGCTCCGGAGCGGAGGTCCCAGGTCAGTTCCTGTTCCCCCGGGCCCGTGGCAGTCGCGGCCCAGAAGGTCTGCTGGGCCGGATTGGACGGGATTTGGGAACCGGCCACTTCGCGGTACTGCGCATGGAAGGGGTTGAACCTGACGTCGACGATTTCGGTGCGCCGGACACCGGCCAGGTACGTCGCGACGTCGGCCCGCGGGGCAATTCCGATGAAGATTTCCTTGCCGGGATCGGTGGAGGAACCGCGGAGCAGCACGCTGCCCGCAAAGTCCACTGGAACGCCGTCGTCCACCCCGCCGCCGGTCATGAGGTCCAGCCGGGGGGTCGTCAGCGCGTAGGAATTGCCTGAAAACGGCGCCGACGGCGTGATGAAGTACCTGCCGTCGCGTTGCTGGTAGTTGACCCAGCCCGCAAAGCCGGCGCCCGCCAACAATCCCAAACCGACCAGCGCGCACAGCGAGCCGATCACCAGCATGACAATCCGGCCTGCTTTCATGGCCGCCGTCCTTTCAGATGGTCCGTTTGCCACGCCCGGCCGGGCGTGGCTTCCGGAAGCTGGCGGCCCGGGCCGCTACGGCCCGAGCGAGATCACGAACGGCTTGGCTTCGGCGATGATGCCGGCACCGCCGGCGTGGAGGACAACGAACGCGTTCATGCCGTGATGACGACTTTGAGGGCCTTCGTCTCCGCGGCGCGGGCGAAAGTGTCGTACGCCTCCATGAACTCGTCGAAGGTGAAGTGGTGGGTGGCGAAACTGTCCGCGGGGATTTTTTGCTGTGCCACGAGCTTGAGCAGCATGGGGGTGGTGTTGGTGTTGACCAGGCCCATGCTGATGTTGATGTTCCGGATCCAGAGGTCTTCGACGTGCAGTTCCACGGCTTTGCCGTGCACGCCCACGTTGGCAACGGTGCCACCGGGACGCACGATGTCGGTGCACATCGTGAAGGTCGCCGGGACGCCGACGGCCTCGATCGCCACGTCGACGCCCTGTCCGTCGGTCAGGAGCATGAGCTGCTCCTTCCAGTCGGCATCGGAAGAGAGGACCACATCGGTGGCGCCGAATTCGCGGGATTTCTCAAGCCGGTTCGCGTCGAGGTCGACGGCGATGATCGTCGCGGCGCCGTAGAGGCCGGCGGTGGAGATCGCGGCAAGTCCCACGGGGCCCGCGCCGATGACGGCGACCGTGTCGCCGGGCTTGACCCGGCCGTACTGCACGCCGATCTCAAAGCCGGTGGGGAGGATGTCGGAGAGCATGACGGCCTGTTGGTCGCTGACCCCCTCAGGCAGGAGGTGCAGGGAGTTTTCGGCGTAGGGGACGCGGACGAACTCGGCCTGCGTGCCGTCGATCAGATGTCCGAAAACCCAGCCGATGCCAGAGGTTCCCTCCTCCCCCAGGCAGTGCGAGTACAGACCTGTCTTGCAGTTGGCGCAGTGCCCGCAGGACTTGATGCACGAAATGATGACGCGGTCCCCGACCTTGAGGCTGGTCACGGACGCGCCGATCTCCGTGATGGTGCCGACCCCTTCGTGGCCCAGGATGCGGCCCTTGGCCACCGCGGGAACGTCGCCTTTGAGGATGTGCAGATCGGTCCCGCAGATGGTGGTGGTGTCCACTTTGACGATCACATCGCTGGGATTCTGGATGGTGGGATCGGGGACCTCGGTCCACGATTTCTCCCCGGGACCGCCATAGACGAGGGCTTTCATACGTGCTCCTTGGTTTTGAGGATGACCAGCGGGTCCACGAGGCGCAGACGGCACGGAGTCTCCGTGCCATCGATCCCCGAATACAGCAACGAGGCGCGGGCACGCTCACGGAGTTCCTCGATCGCGGCGGCCGACACCCGGGCATGGGCGAGGTCGAGCACGAGTTCGAACCCGGGAAGCTTGGTCGTGACGCGGCGGCAAACGACGTACAGTGCCCGCACGTTGGCTACAGTCACCACACCATGCACGTCGATCCGCGCTGTTTCGGCGTCGGCGTTCAGACGGATGAGCACCTTGAGTTTAGGGTCCCCCGAATGGTGATGGATACTCATGTGGCCGTGGTCTCCTGCCTTTTCCTGCTGAAGCCGGAAAGTGCAAAACGCCATTTCCTTCCCCAATTCGCGGTGAGACCCGTGCCGTATTGCGTAAAAGGGGTTCTTCGCTCACCACGGCCCCCAACTGGCCGTGCAGCAACCTCCCCACACATTCAGCTTGGGGGGCGCTCGTGGCGGGGGTAAGGGGCGAAAGTCCCGTGTGGGCCTGTTGGTTCCTGCGGCGTCGCCAGCCTAGCCTGTTCCTATGTCTGATCCGCTCGATCCCTGCCGACCCCCGGATCTCGTGCTGGCTTCCGTGCGGCACCCTGGGGAGGAAATATGCTTCGACGTTCATCTTCGCGCCGGGGCCGTGTCGGCGATTATCCCGTCGCGCCGGGACTCGGGTGCGCTCCCCGCTGCCACCCGGGTGGTGGACCTGGAGGGCCGCTACGTCATTCCTGGGCTGTGGGATGAGCATGTCCATATGACGCAGTGGGCGTTGGCCTCCAACCGGCTTGACCTCTCCGGTGCCGGTTCGGCGCGCGAGGCGGCCGCCGTCGTCGGGGCCCATATGGCCGGGGACAATATCGCGGAGGCCGGAAACGGCGCCGGCGCTCCGGGTCCCGTCCAGACGCTGGTGGGCGTCGGTTTCCGCGATGCCATCTGGCCGGACCTGCCCAGTCTGGACCTCCTGGACGGCGTGACGCGCGGCCGGCCGACGGCGCTGATCAGCCACGACCTCCACAGTGTCTGGCTCAACTCCGCAGCGGCCCAACAGTACGGCGTGCCGGTGGATGCGGGCGGGCTGCTACGGGAAGAACCGGCGTTCACCCTGACCCGGGAGCTCGGCCAGCTGCCGGATGCGGTGGTGGACCAATGGGTCCGGCAGGCAGGGCAGGCTGCGGCCGCGCGGGGCGTGGTCGGGATTGTGGACTTCGAGATGACGTGGAACCGCGACGCCTGGCTGCGGAGGATCTCCGGCGGCTTCGCGGCCCTGCGGGTTGAGGCGGGCGTCTATCCGCAGGATCTGGACCGGGCCGTGGCCGAGGGGCTGCGGACAGGTTTGGCGGTGGCCGGCGCCGGCGGGCTCCTGAGCGTGGGCCCCTTGAAGGTGTTGATCGATGGCTCGCTCAATACCCGCACAGCGTACTGCGTTGACCCGTATCCGAACGGCGGCCACGGGCTGCTGACCGTGAGCGAGGCGGAGCTGCTCGCCCTGCTGGTCCGGGCGCGGCAGGCAGGTTTTGTGCCGGCGGTCCACGCGATTGGCGACGCGGCCAACCAAGTTGCCTTGGATGCGTTTGAGGCGGCGGGCATCGCCGGACGGGTGGAGCATGCCCAGTTTGTCCGGAGCGAGGATTTCGCCCGCTTCGGCCGATTGGGCGTGACCGCGAGCGTCCAGCCTGCGCATGCCCTCGATGACCGGGACGCTGCCGAGGCGAACTGGCCGGGGCGCACGGACCGGTCCTTCCCGCTCCGTTCATTGCTGGCCGCCGGGGCGACTCTCGCCCTGGGCTCGGACGCTCCGGTGGCCCCGCTGGACCCGTGGATTGCCATGTCAGCCGCCACGGCGCGGGCCCGGCTGGATGGCCGCGGGCCATGGCATGCCGAGCAGGCCCTCACACGGCAGGAGGCCCTCACGGCCTCGGCCCGCGGCCGCGGCCCTCTCCGGGTCGGGGACCCCGCCGATATTGCAGTGCTCGACGGCGACCCGCTGACCGTGTCGGATGCGGAGTTTGCGGCGATGCCGGTGGCCGCCACGTTGGTGGCGGGACGGTTCACGTACGGCGGCTAAGCACCTTTGATGCGCGCCTGGACCAAGTTGGCGTACGGCAGGCGGCCGTATTCTTCGACGAATGCGGCATGGTACCGGGCTTCGGCCGCGTTGAGTTGCTCAACGGGCAACTCTTTCCACGCGATGATCAGGGACCCAGGCAGCGCGAGCTGCCAGATGAGCCGGCCGTCCCAGTGGCCCGGCGGCTTGCCTTCGCCGAAGTCGACGAATTCCTGGATTTGCCGGCGCAGTCCGCGGTTGGCCTTGCTTCCGGGGCCGGCCTTGCCCACGAAGAGGACATCGGCGCCGTCCACCCATTCGGCGTCGAGAGCTTCCGTCTTCAGGGTGGGGTTCTTCTTCTTGAAGATGCCGGCGGTGCTCCTGGCCAGGAACTGCGGCCGGAAGCCCTCGGGCCGCAGTACCGCGAAGATCCCGGGCTTCTGCGGGATCCGGTTGATGTCAAGGTCCTGGAGCGGCCGGAAACCGGTGAATCCGTCCTGTTTCAGCGACTGTGTGTTGATGGGCATGGGTTCCTTGGATCGGGGCTCGTGGCGTTCCTTTGAAGCTTACGGAAGAAGCTCACTCACTGAAGTCCGGGCTCAGCCGCGGGTGAAGGTGCCCAGTCCGGTCTGATCATAGAAATCAAGCCTGACGCTCGACGCCGTGCCGCCTCCGGGGGCAGCCTTCGCGCCGGGGGCAGCGTTCGCGCCGGGGGCAGCGTTCGCGCCGGGGGCAGCGTTCGCGCCGGGGGCAGCGTTCGCGCCGGGGGCGAAGATTGCCCCGGCAAGACCGTTGCCGTTCTCGCCGATGGATTCAAAGCTGAAGGTGTCGCCGTCGAAATGAGTGAGCGGGAACTTGGTGGTCCTGCCGGCCGGGCCCAGCTCAAGGGTCAGCACGCCGTTCTCCACCGCGACGGTGAGCGGGCCGTAATAGGAGTTCGCGTAACTGCCGACGTAGAAATCGTTGCCCTGCGCCGGTTTGGCCTGGGCCGGCGCCTTGGAATAGTCGACTTTTGGCTTCTCCGCCTCATCGATCTTCTGGAAGACGCCTGAGGTGAATCCGATCCAGTCCACTGTCGGGGCGCCGTTCTGGGCCGTGTCCAGGAATGCGGCGCAGATGGCTTCGGGGATGCCCTGCGGCCGGCCGTTCGTCAGGGCCACAATGCCCAGCTGCTCGCCGGGGAGCAGTGAGACGGCGGTCGCGGCACCAAGGTTGAAGGCTCCCGAGTGCCCGAGCATGAGCCGGGCGTGGTCGTCGTAGGAGACGTTCCAACCCAAGCCGTAGAAGCGGGTGCGGGCGCCCGGCGTCGCCGGTGGGCCCGAGACGGCGTGCGGGATATGCGTGACGCCAAGCGCGTCCGGGTCGATAACCTCGCTTCCCTCAAAGCTGCCGTTGGCGAGCTGCAGGCGGATCCAGCGGGCCAGGTCGCGCACGGAGGAGCTGGCCCCGCCGGCGGGTGCTTCGGCGTCGGCATCCCGGGTGTATTTGGCCACCCAGGTCTTGTTACCGGCGGGGACGTGGATCAGAGCCTTGTTCGTAGCCTTTTGGTAGTCAGCGTGGCGATAGCTCGTGGAGGTCATGCCAAGGGGCTTGAACAAGACTTCTTCGGCGAGGTCTGCCCAGGATTTGTTCATGGCATCGGCGACAGCCTGTGCACCTGCCGTGTAGCCGAAGTTGCTGTAGTTGTAGCTCGACCGGAATGAGTCCAGCGGCTGCTGGTTGAGGTGGCTGAGAATGTAGGACTGGTCGAATCCGAGGTCTTCCAACAGATCGCCCGCCCCCGTGCTGAGGCCGCCTTGATGTGACAGCAGGTCGGCCACCGTGGCGTTCCGCGTGACGTAGGGGTCTTTCAGGGCGAAGCCGGGGGTGTGGTTGATCACCGGTTCCGTCCAGGAGATGGCCTTGCGGCCCACGGCCACGGCCACCACCGTGGAGGCCAAGGGTTTGGATACCGAGGCCACTTGGAAGACGGTATCCGCGTCCACTGTCTCGGGCCTGCCCGATTCCCGCACGCCGAAGCCCTTGGCGTAGACCATTTGGTCTTGGTAGACCACGGCCACGGCGACGCCGGGAACACCGGTACTTTCCATCACACCCTGGACCATTTCATCCAGCTTTGCCAAGGCGACGTTGACCTTCTCTTGGTCCAGGAGCGGTTTGACCTGCGGTTCCGGCGCCGGAAGCAGCGACGGAGACGGCGTACCGGAGTTGCCAGGGGCACTATTTTCGGCACCGCCGGGGACACTTTGGGCCGTGCAGGCGGCCAGCAGCGGCATGCCCGCTATACCCGCGGCCCCGACGCCGGCCGCTTTAAGTAGCGAGCGGCGGTCCGAAGGCAGCGAGCTGATCCTCGTCGCGATAGATTCCCTCTGGTTCATGGACAATCCTCCGCCCGATTCCGCTCGGGGCGCAGCGCTAACGCCCTCTCCCATGATGGACCCGCGCCGGTTTTTGAGACAGGGGGCGTTGCGCTCGGGTGGGGGGTCTTCGGAGGCCGGGAACTCGCGGCCGCACCTCCACAACCGCCACCGAAACCCCAACCCCGCTGACCTCGCCGACCGCACCTCCACAACCGCCATCGAAACCCCAACCCCGCTGACCTCGCGGCCTCCGTCTGGTTATCCCTATTAATGTCCGACCCCCGGAGGAGACTGGCTTCATGGACGGCATTCAGGGGCCCGAAGTGGTTCCGGCGGGACACGGCGACGGCGGCCTCGGCCGCGCCCGATCCTTTGCCGCCGCGGCCGGCCTGCTGGGCGCCGGACCGGCCCCCGTGGACACGGCCGTCTCGGACGCGGCGGGCCTGCTGGCTGCCGTCGGCCCGGCCACGGACAGTGCCGGGATCATTGACCGGATCCGGGACTTGGAAGACCTGAAGTCCGCCGCGTCCGCGGAACAGGCCCGGCTCGCTGTGGCCTTCGACCTGCTCCAGCGCCGCGACCAGGCCCGGCTCGGGGTCCCGGCGGAGAAGTTGGGCGCCGGGATCGGCGCGCAGCTCGCCCTCGCCCGGCACGAATCCCCCGCCAAGGGCGGCCGGCTCCTGGGCCTGGCCAAAGCCCTCGTGACCGAAATGCCGCACACCCTCGCCGCCCTGCAGACCGGGCAGCTGAACGAATGGCGTGCCACCCTGCTCGTGCGCGAAACCGCCTGCCTGACCGCCGCGGACCGGGCCGCCGTCGACGAAGAACTCGCCGCCGACGCCGGGACCTTCGCCGGGGCCGGTGACCGGACCCTGGTCGCCGCGGCCCGGGCCGCCGCTTACCGGCGTGATCCGCGCACTGTCACCCAGCGCGCCGCGCACGCCGTCTCCGACCGGCACGTCAGCCTCCGCCCGGCCCCCGACACCATGTGCCACCTGACCGCCCTGCTGCCCGTGGCCGCCGGCGTCGCCGTCTACAAGGCACTGAGCGGGCACGCCGACACCCTCCACGCCGCCAGCGACAGCCGCACCCGCGGGCAGCTGATGGCCGATGCCCTGGTCGACCGCACCACCGGCACCCCCGGCGGGATCAGCAGCGTCGAAATCCAGGTCATCATGACCGACCGCACCCTCTTCCAGGCCGACGCCGAACCGGCCCGGCTCCCCGGCTACGGCACCGTCCCCGCCGGCTGGGCCCGCACCCTCATCAACGGCGCTAAGGCTCACGACAGCGCATTCGGCGTCGGTTCACCCGGACAAAGGCAAAGTGGTCCACGGGAATCCGGCGAGTCAACC
>NZ_JBFUCO010000022.1:0-40759 GCF_056405215.1 Arthrobacter sp. P1_H7
GCCCGGCGGTTCCGCGGGCGGCTGCTCCGCGGGCCACTGCCCGGCCCGCGGCCAAGTCACCGGCGAAGACACCGATAAAGCCAGCTGCGAAGACACCAGCCAAGTCGCCTGCCCCCAAATCACCAGCCCGGGCCTCCGCCCGCCGCTGAGTCCCGCGCACCGCCACCCTGACCGCAGAGCGGCTCAGCTCAGGAGTTTCCGCCGGAAGACAGCCCAGGAGTTCAGCTCAGAGGTTTCGAGGCCTGTCTTCCCGTGGGGTGGCATCCGGGCCTGGGGCCGTGTCGGTCCGGGTTACGTCCTCGCGGCTGCGCTGGTCGGCCGACACTTGCTCGCCGGACGCTTGCTGGCCGGGGACGGGGGTGCCCGCTGCTGGCTCGGCGGCGGCCCGCTCGGCGCGCAAATCCCCGCGGGTCGGCATCTGCCCGCTTTCGCCGCCGCGTTCAGATGTGACTACGTCAGGGTCCACTTCGTCGGCTTTGCGCAGTTGCTCCTGCGCGCTGGAGCGGACGCTTTCGGCTTCTTCCTGGCGTTTGCGGGCTTCCTGCCGCAGCCGCTCGGCCTCGAGGTCGGCCTCCTGCGCGTCGGCCTCGGCACGGGCCGCCTTGGCGTCGCGTTCCCGCGCAGCGAATTCGTCGGCCTTGGCCTGTTCACGCATCTCGGCCGCACGGTTCCGGTCCGCGGCCACCTTGCGTTTGCGGCTGACCATGACCGCCACCGCTACGATCGCGAGCACCACGACGATGCCGACAATAATTCCTATGAGCTGCCCTGAATCCACGTTGATCACCTTTTCTCCGGGTTGCAACACATGCCCCAAAACCACTGGAAAAAACCACATGACTAAACAGCATCAGTAAACCGCAGATCGGCGCCGGTTGCTATGGATTCCGCAGCCCTCACCGGGCGGACCTGCGGCTACTTGGCGCGGGGGACCTTGAAATGAGTCAGCTTGGCGTCCTGCCCGTCCAGTTCGGCCCAGGACTTTTCCGTTTCCAGGATGGTTAGCCCGCTGGTCGGATAGCGCGTGGCGGCGTCCATGTAGGCATCGTGGTCGGAGTCTCGCGACGCCAGATGCATGGCAAGGTCCTGCACACCGGGCATGTGTGAAATCACCATGAGGGTGGTCACGGTGTCCGGGACGTGGTTGATGACGGCCAGCATGCGCAAGGCGGAGGCGGCGTACAGGCCATCCTCGAGCTTGGGCGTCGGCGCCTTGTCCCCGAGGGCGTGGCACACCCACGTGCAGGTCTGGCGGGTCCGCAAAGCGCTGGAGCAGAGGATGAAATCAGGGACCACGCCGTGCTTGAGCAGCCACTTTCCGGCGACGGGGGCGTCCTTGTGGCCGCGTTCTTCGAGCGGCCTTTCGTGGTCGGCAACCCCGCCGGGCCAATCGGACTTGGCGTGCCGCATGATCACCAGCCGTTTGATGTGATGCGCGCTCATGCCCCAATCCTAGTGCGGTGGCTGGCCCACGGGCGCGCATCCCACCAGCGTTCGCTCAGCCTTCAAGGACAAAGGTCACTTCCAGCACGACGTGCCAGGCAACGACGGCGCCGTCGCTGATTTCGACCTTTTGTTCCTTCACCCATGCCCCCGTGACATTGCGAAGGGTCTTATTGGCCCGGTCGACGCCCTCCTTGATGGCGGCATCAAACGAGGTCTTGGAGTTCGCGCTCAGGGTAGTAATCCGTGCAACTGACATGTCTTCCTCCCAATAGTCGGCTCAACGGTCCGAGACTACGCCGGACCCCCGAAAGGCAACAGAGTCCAACCAAAACCACTCCTAGCGGCGGCTTCGCCGGATTTGGGGCAGTGCCCGTCCCCAGCGGTGCCCGCCACGCCGCGGCCCCAAAATCCGGCCTCGCCGCCTCAGCTTCGGAGGCACGTACAAGACAACCCAGCCGCGGAGGCACATGCCCGTCTGCCAGCACGCGCGAAGCACGTTCCGGGTAGTTGAGGGCGCTGTAGCGCAGCGGCACATCCCGAAAGCGCCGTTGTCGCGTGAGCTCCGCCGTCGGGGTTCCCTGACCGAGCTTGCGAGGTTAGGGCGACGGCGGGAAGAGGCGAGCGCAGGCGCCGAGGGATCGTGCCGCGAAAGCGAAAGCGCCCGTTCCCTATGCAGGGGACGGGCGCTTTGCGTGAAGCTGAGGCTAGATCGAGTATTCCGGAGCGGCCCAGACAACCACTTCGGGGTGCTCGTAGAACCGGTAGCCCTGGCCGCGCACGGTGCGCACGGTGTTGGCGAGGCGGCCGAGCTTGGAACGCAGGCGGCGGATGTGGACGTCGATGGTCCGCTCGTTCGGGACCTCTTCGGCGTTCCGCCAGAGGCCTTCGAGGAGCTCGTCGCGGCCAACGGTGCGGGTGCCGTTCTCCACGAGGTAGTTCAGGAGCTCGAATTCCTTGAACGTGAGGTTCAGGGATTCGCCGTCGAGGTGCACCTCGCGGCGGGCGAGGTCGATCAGCACGCCGGAAGGCCGCGGATCCTGCGGCTGCTGCAGGCGGGCGGTCTCGGTGCGCTGGCGGGCCCCTGCGGTGGGGTCGCCGAAGGTCGAGCGGACGACGTCGAGGGCGGAACCCGGGGCACTGGCCGGCGCGACGGCGACGGCGGCGTAGCTTTCGGCGCCGGCCACGAGCGACTGTGCGTAGGCCCGGATTTCCTGGGCAAGCTTGGCGATGGACGTGCCGGCCGCAGCCGCGGTTTCCTCGTCGATGCCCATGTACAGCACGAAGCCGCGGGCGACGTTGTCACTGGGGGCCGGACGGACCGGGCTGCCGGCACCCGGGGCAATCACGGGGGTGGGCGCCGTGGCGGGGGCGGGCGGAACGGCACGGAGCTGGCCGTAGGAGTCAGGGTTGTAGCCCTGCGCTGCATATCCGGGGGCGGGGAAGCTGCCCGTGGATCCGGCGGGGGCGAACGCGGAGCGGCCGCCAAAGCCCTGGCGGATCCCGGAGGCCTGGCCKGCCTTGCTGGCGTTACGGACTGAGATGTGGACGTATCCGGATGCAACTGACATGGAATGCTTACCTCAATGTGAATGGCCGTCATCGCGGCTCGAATGCTTCTTTCCCCGCAATGAAATTGGGGAGGGGCGCCCGACTCTGGGCTTGGGGGCGAATGCCTAGAAACCTTTAGGGGTGTAAAAGTTAGGCGTGCATTCGACAACAGCGCATCTCGGTACCAGCGGGTGTGCTGATCCAGGAAGCTGCGGCTGCAGGTGCTGTTGAGTTCTTGTTCACAATTGAAGTGTGCAACGTAACAATGTAAACGTGCAAGTAACAATGGACCCCGAATTCCACATAGTGAGACAGATCAAGGATTTGTAGCGCAAGTCACAATTCTGTAGCGGCATTAAAATAACAAGTGTTTTACAGACCGGAAGGTCAGGAAGTGTTATTTGCCGAATATTATTCGGACTCAGGCTGCAAAGCGGCGGAAATCATTCACAGCACGGCAAGTTGGACAAAACCGGGTCTGCCCACCGTTCCCTGCGCGGCGGTCCACGGAGTGGGCAGCAGGCATTGCCGCCGGCCAGGCACGGCGGCACTGCCGGCTGCGGCGGGTCAGTTCGACTGGCCGGTGGCCGTCGCCGCCACCATGACGGAGGCCGCCGTGTAGCCGGAACCTTCCTTGGCCGCCACGATCCGCACCGTCCCGCCCGCGACGATGTCCGCCACGCTCAGCTGGGTGCCCGTGCCGCCGGCCTGCTGGCGCCGCTGTTGCAGATTACTCACCACCACGTCGCTGCCCAGCGCATAGCTGCGCGTGAAACCGTCGCTGCTCTTGACCGTCACGGAGGAAGAGCTGACTTCGCTCACTGTGCCCAGCTGCTCGGCCATCGTCGTGTAGGCGCTTCCTTGCAGCACCACGTATTCGGCATGCACTGCCGCCGAAAGCCCGCTGCCCATCCCGCCGGCAGCGAAGTCGCCGGGACCGCCCTGCCCCGGCATGCCCCCTCCCGCGAAACCGCCTTGCGCGGAGCCGTCTTGCGCGGAGCCTGGCACGCCCGGGGCGAACCCCTGGCCGCCGGTTCCCCCGGCCGCCGCCCCGCCGGCGGCACCAGTGGCTGCCGTTGCACTTGAGGTAAGGGCATAGACGCCCGCCCCGGCGCCGACAGCCAGGACAGCTGCGGCCCCGGCGACGGCGAGCCCCCGCTTGACGGTCCAGGGCTTCGCCGCCGAGGCCGTCTTTGCGGAAGTTCCCGGCGCGCCCCAGCCTGTGGCCGCCGCAGTCGCGGGAGGCTCGTTCCGGGGCATGCCCCAGGCCGGTTCCGACGCCGGAACCGTCCAGACCGGGGGCGCGCCCCAGCCGGCAGCTGGGCCCGTAGCCGGTTGCCCGGCGTCTGTGTGTCCGGCATCGGTGTGTCCGGCGTCGGTGTGTCCGGCGTCGGTGTGTCCGGCGTCGTGCTGCCAGGCAGCGCGGGGCGCGGTCACGGGCGCGGGCGCCGCCGTTGCGCCGTCTGTGGGCGCGGGGGCGGGTACGGCGGCGGGCTCGGGGGCTGGTCCGGAACCGGCTGCGGGATGCTGACCGCTCATGGTGTTTCTCCTTAGGGTGCGGATCGGTGTTCACCCCAGAGTGGTGAGCGATCCTGTGCCTGGGCTGTGCGGGCCGACAGCCCGGCCTGTGACGTTCGGGCCGGACAGGAAGGGCTGATTGAGCGCGGCCGTGGCCGCCCGTACGGCCCGCAACGGCGTCCAGCTCGCTAGGCTGGGATTCACAGGTGCCGCACAGGGTCCCCAAAGCCGCGCCTAACCGGCAGATCGGAGAGTTGTCCCATGGCCACTTCGCACTCCATGACCAACAACCTTCCCCAGCTCACGCATCCGGACGGCTCCCCCATCCGTGCCCTCGTGGTGGATGACGAACCCAGCCTCTCCGAGCTCATGAGCATGGGCCTGCGGATGGCCGGATGGTCCGTGGCTGTGGCCGAGGACGGGCCCGGCGCCGTCCGGCTAGCCAAGGAGTTCCGCCCCGACGTGCTGGTGCTGGACGTGATGCTGCCCGGGTTCGACGGCGTCGAACTGCTGAGCAGGATCCGCGCGTTCGCGCCGGAGGTGCCGGCGCTGTTCCTCACGGCCAAGGATGCCGTCCAGGACCGCATCACCGGACTGGCAGCCGGCGGCGATGACTACGTCACCAAGCCGTTCAGCATGGAAGAGGTGCTGCTGCGCCTGCACCGGCTGGTCCAGCGCTCCGGGGTGGCCGCCATGGACACCGCCGAGCTCGTGGTGGGTGACCTCGTGCTCAATGTCGACACCCGCGAAGTCACCCGGGCCGGTGAGGAACTGCACCTGACCGCCACGCAGTTCGAGCTGCTGCGCTACCTCATGGAAAACCCGAAACGGGTCATCAGCAAGGCCCAGATCCTGGACCGCGTCTGGGATTACGACTTCGGCGGCCAGGCGAACATCGTGGAACTGTACATTTCCTACCTCCGCAAGAAGGTCGACGCCAACCACGCGCCCATGATCCACACGGTGCGCGGAGCCGGGTACGTCCTGAAACCGGCGGACTGATCCGTGCCCTCACTTTCCGGCATGACCCGCGTCCCCGGACGCGACTGGCGCAACCCGTCCACGTGGCATCTGCGCACTAGGCTGGTCCTGGTCGCCATGGCGCTGCTCGTGGCCATCTGCGGCGCTGTGGGCTTGTTCAGCTATGCCTCCATGGACCTCTTCCTCACCCGGCAACTCGACACCCAGCTGGACCAGGCCTCCCACCGTTCGAGCGAGTTCGGCCGGCCCTCCTCGGACGATTCGGGCAGGCGCCCCGACCCCCTCGAAGCCCGGGGACAGGGCGTCGGGACGCTTAACGCCCGGATAGTGGACGACGAAGTCAGTAGGGCCGGCTTCCTGGCCGGGGACGGCGCGGTCAAGAGCCTCTCCCCCGACGACAACGAGGTTCTCCTGACCCTCACCCCAAACGGTATGCCCGTGGACCGGACCCTTTCGGCCGGCGCCTACCGGCTCACGGCCGCGCGTGCGCCGTACGGCGACGTGATTGTGACCGGACTCCCGCTGGCAGAAAAGCAAAACACCCTGACCTCCCTGGTCTGGACCATGGTGGTAGTGTCCGTCGGCGGGCTCGTGCTGATCGGGCTCGCCGGCACGGCCCTGATCCGGCGGACCATGAAGCCGCTGGAACAGCTCTCCGAGGTGGCCACCAAGGTCTCCCGCCTCCCGCTGGACGCCGGCGAGGTGGCGCTCGGGGTGCGCGTCCCGACGTCGGCGGCCCATCCCGGAACGGAAGTGGGCAGCGTGGGCTACGCGCTGAACAAGATGCTGGACAACGTCTCCAACGCCCTCGAAGCGCGGCAGGAGAGCGAGATGAAGGTCCGGCAGTTCGTCGCCGACGCCTCGCACGAACTCCGCACCCCGCTGACGGCCATCCGCGGCTACACGGAGCTGATGCGGATGACCGAGCATTTCACCCCCGACGGCGAGAGGTCCCTCGCCCGTGTGCAAAGCCAGTCCGAGCGGATGACCACGCTCGTGGAGGACCTGCTGCTGCTGGCGCGCCTGGACGAGGGGCAGCCGCTCAAGATCTCCGACGTCGACCTCACCCAACTGGCCATCGAGACCGTCAGCGATGAGAAAGTCATGGCCCCGGACCGCATCTGGCAGCTCGAACTTCCGGACGAGCCCGTGGTGGTGCGCGGTGATGCGACCCAGCTTCACCAGGTCCTCGCCAATCTCCTGTCCAATGCGCGCAAGCACACCGAACCCGGGACCAAGGTGGTCACGGGCGTCATGCGCTCGGCTGACGGCAGTGCCGTGGTCACCGTGACAGACAATGGCAGCGGCATCGCCCCGGAATTTATCGGCCGGATCTTCGCCCGCTTCGCCCGGGCCGACGCCTCACGCACCAATCCGGCGTCCAGTCCCGCAGCCATCCCCGCCAATTCGGCGGTCGCGACGGCTAGGGTCGGGTCCGGCGCCGTTTCCGGCAGCCGCGGAGGCCAGGGCACGGCGACCGCCGCGCCGACTTCCGAGGGCACCAGCGGGTTGGGCCTGTCCATAGTCCAGTCGATCGTGGAGGCCCACGGAGGAACGGTCGAGGTCACGTCCCGGCCGGGACGCACGGAGTTCGCCGTGCGCCTGCCCGCCGCGCCGCCGCCGGCATAGACGGCGCGGCCGGCGCCACAGGGACCCGGGACCGGACGAATGGTGAACCCGGCGCAACCCGCCACCCCGGCCCTGTGATTCCTGTTACCAAAATGTGACTTAAGCGGTTGGGTCCTGTAGCGTCTTTAGAGTGCGCCGCCATCGGTGCCGCATATCCGGACGGACGCCAAACTCTGCCGCTTCCCGGATTCCGCTGGACCAGGCAGAGGCGGGGGACCCAGAGTTCCCGGGCATTCTGCATTCATGCGCCCTCGGGGTGAAGCCGACACGTGATATTCCGTGCGGCCGGATGACCTCATCCGAACCCGACAGCTAACTCCGCCGGCGTTGAGAGGCCACCATGACTGAATTCCAGGTACAAACGCGCCCTGACGGCGATTCGCATTCCCGCTCAGTTGGCGCAGCCAAGTCGCGCCACCGCGCCGAACCGGCCAAACGGGCATCCGCCCTGTCGCGGTTCGCCGCCGGACTCGGTACAACCGGCCGCCGTGCCGCCGTCGTCACCGCCGCGTGCGCGCTGCTGCTGGGTGGCGGCGCCGCCAGCCAGGCGGCAGAGCCGGGCGCCCACACGGCGAACGTTGCGAGCCAAACGGCCACGATCGCGGACCCGCTGGCCAAGCTCAACTTCGAGCGGGTCCAGGTGGCTGGGCCGACCGCTCCGGCGGAAAAGAACGTGGCGCCCCAGATCTCCGAGGTTAAGGCAGCCGAAGCGCTGATCCCCGCCCCCGCTGCTCCCGCCCCGGCACCCGCACCCGCACCCGCACCTGCTCCGGCTCCCGCGGCAGCCCCCGCTCCCGCTCCCGCACCGGCAGCCGCTCCTGCCCCCGCACCGGCACCCGCACCGGCGCCGGTCGCAATCGACGACCCTGCCGGGGCCCAGGCCTACGCCGCGTCCCAGCTGGGCCGCTATGGCTGGGCACCTGGCCAGATGCAGTGCCTGCACAAGCTGTGGACCAAGGAATCTGACTGGAAGACCACCGCGACCAACGCCAGCAGCGGCGCCTACGGCGTGGTCCAGTCCCTGCCCGCCACGAAGATGGCGAGCGCCGGCGCCGACTACATGACCAACTACCGGACCCAGATCAACTGGGGCCTGAACTACGTCAAGTCGCGCTACGGCTCCCCCTGCGGCGCCCTGAACTTCCACTACTCACACAACTGGTACTAAACCGGCACTAACCGGCCCCCCAGGAGGCCCCGGATCCACACGGATCCGGGGCCTCCTTGCGTCTCCACGGCCGGGCCTGCCCGACAGGCCGACTTCCACAGCCCCAGCACAGCTTGACCCTAAAGCCCTCATAAGGGCCGCCGGGAAAGTTGAGCCATGACATTCACAGACCAGGCCACAGGAACCCTGCCCCGCACCGCGGCGACGCCGGCCGGCCCGGCGGCACCCGAGACACCCCCGGGGCTTGCGCTGGCCGACGCGCCAGCTCCGGGCCCGATCGCCGGGGCGCTTACCGGCCCCGGCGCCCGGCGCACAGCCATCGATACGCGCGCCAGCACGCCCCTGCTGGACGTCACCATCCCGGTCTTCAACGAGGAACGCGACCTCGAAGCCTGCCTGCGCCGGCTCCACGCCTACCTGCTCGGCGCCTTCCCGCACTCCTTCCGGATCACCGTGGCGGACAACGCCAGCACCGACGGAACGCTCAAGGCCGCGGAACGCGTAGCCCGCGAGCTGCGCGAAGTGAAAGTGGTCCATATGGCCGAAAAGGGCCGCGGATACGCACTTCGCAAGGTGTGGCTGGCCTCGCCGTCGCCGGTCCTGGCGTACATGGATGTGGATCTTTCCACTGATCTGGCGGCCCTCGGCCCGCTCCTTGCCCCGCTCATTTCGGGGCACTCCGACCTGGCGATCGGGACGCGGCTGACCCGCAACTCCCGCGTGGTCCGCGGTCCCAAGCGGGAATTCATCTCGCGCAGCTACAACTTCCTGCTCCAGGCCCTCATGGGCGCCCACTTCAGCGATGCACAGTGCGGCTTCAAGGCGATCCGGTCGGACGTGGCCCGGCAACTGCTCCCCCACACGCTGGATAACGCCTGGTTCTTCGACACCGAGCTGCTGGTCCTGGCAGAAAAGTGCGGCCTGCGCGTCCACGAAGTCCCGGTGGACTGGACCGACGACCCGGATTCCAGCGTGGACATCGTCCAGACTKCCCTCGCGGACTTGCGCGGCATGGCACGGTTGAGCCGGGACCTGGTCTCGGGCCGGATCCCGGTTCCCGACCTGCGCGCCGCCCTGGCCCGCGGACCGCTGCCGGCCGCCTCCCGGGCCCAGGAGCAAAGCCCCGGCGGAAGCCTCTTCGGACAACTCGTCCGCTTCGGCAGCATCGGGGTGGCCTCCACCCTGGCCTACCTGGCGATTTTCCTGCTCTGCCGCGGGGTCATGGACCCGCAACTGGCAAATTTCCTCGCGTTGCTCACCACCGCCGTGGCCAACACCGCGGCCAACCGGCGCTTCACGTTCGGCATCCAGGGCAGCAGCCAGGCCGCACGCCACCACTTCGAGGGACTGCTGGTCTTCGGCATCGGGCTGGCCCTGACCTCCGGGGCCCTCGCCCTCGTTCACGCCGCGTCGGGAGCAGCACCGGACCGCTGGCTGGAACTGCTCACGGTCACCGCCGCCAACCTGGCCGCCACAGCCGTGAAGTTCCTGCTGTTCCGGCTGGTGGTTTTCCGCCACCGGCCCACCAACGCCGTTCCTGCGCCCGGCGCCCCAGCTCCTTCCCTCCCCCGCACAGAAAAGGCCAAGTAAATGACGGCAACCATCAGCCCCACCGCCGGAGCCGAGAGCGGCTCCCAGGCCGGCAGCCCCCCAGCCGCCCAGGAAAGGCCCCGCCCGGTACCCGGAGACGGCGGGCCGGCGCCCCAGCTGCCCGCGTCCCAGGCCCCGGCAGCCCAGGGCCGCCGGGACCGGCTGCTGTTCGGACGGCAGCCCCGCTGGGTGCGGCCCTCGGCAGCGCTGCTCCTGGTGGTCACCGCGGCGTTGTACCTGTGGAATCTGGAGGCCACCGGCTACGCCAACTCCTTCTATGCCGCGGCGATCCAGGCCGGGACCAAGGACTGGACCGCGCTGCTGTTCGGCTCCCTCGATGCCGGCAACGCCATCACGGTGGACAAACCGCCGGCCGCCCTCTGGATCCCCGCCCTCGCGGGACGGATCTTTGGTTTCTCGGCCCTGAGCATGCTCATTCCGCAGGCGCTCATGGGAGTGGCGGCCGTCGGGCTTCTGTACCTGACCGTCAAGCGGGTGTCCGGGCCGGCCGCTGGCCTGCTCGCCGGCGGTGCCCTGGCGCTGACCCCGGTGGCCGCCCTCATGTTCCGGTTCAACAACCCGGACGCGATGCTCACCCTGTGCCTGGTGCTGGCGGCCTACCTCACCACCCGCGCCATCGAGAAGGCCGGCTGGAAGTGGCTCGCCGCGGCCGGCGCGGTGATCGGCCTGGCGTTCCTGAGCAAGATGCTGCAGGGCTTCCTGATCGTTCCCGGGCTGGCCCTGGCCTACCTGTGGGCGGCGCCCACCACCCTCGGCCGCCGGCTCCTGCACCTGCTGGCCGCCGCCGCCGGGATCGCCGTCGTGGCAGGAAGCTACATTGTGCTGTTCCAGCTGACCCCGGCCTCGGTCCGGCCGTACATGGCGGGGTCGGAGACCAACAGCTTCCTGGAACTGACGTTCGGCTACAACGGCCTGGGCCGGATCACCGGCTCCGGCGGCGGGATGCCGGGCGGCAACGCGGGCGGCCCGGGCGGCACCGGCAACGTCGGCTTCGGCGGCGCCGCCGGGATCACCCGGATGTTCGGCACCAGCTTCGGCAGCGAGGTGTCCTGGCTGCTGCCGGCGGCCCTGATCCTGCTGTTGGCCGGGCTGTGGTTCACCCGGCGCGAGGCCCGGACCTCAAAAACCCGTGCGGCGCTCCTGCTGTGGGGCGGCTGGCTGGTCATCACGGCCGGAATCTTCAGCTTCATGAGCGGCACCGTGCACCCGTACTATGCCGTGGCGCTGGCCCCCGCCATCGCGGCGCTGGCCGGCATCGGTTCCCTGGAACTGTGGCGGGGCCGGGCCTACTGGCCGGCCCGGATTATCCTGGCCGTGACGGTGTTGGCCACCCCGGTCTGGTCCGCCGTGCTCCTGGGCCGCGATCCGGCCTGGCTTCCGGGGCTCCGGGTGATCATCGTGGTCCTGGGCGTCCTCGCCGCCGCGGCCCTGCTCCTGCGGGCGGACGGCATGGCGGCTCTCCCGGCACGGTTCCGCAAGGCCGCCACGGCCGGCGCCGTGATCCTGTGCCTGCTCGCCGGCGGGCTGGGAAGCACCGCGTGGACGCTGGCGACCGTCGCCCAGCCGCATTCCGGTTCGATCCCGACCTCCGGCCCCACCGCGTCCGCGATGGGCGGCGGCTTCGGGGCAGGCCGGGCCGGCAGTGACGGCGCAGGCAGTGACGGCATGGGCGGCGGCCCCGGCGGGGAAACGTCCTCGGCGGAGCTGACCGCGCTGCTGCAGTCCTCCGGCGCCAAGTGGTCCGCGATTGTCTCCGGCGCCACCCAGGCCGCGAGCCTGGAACTCGCCACCGGCACCAGCGTAATCGCGCTCGGCGGCTGGAACGGCGGCGACCCCTACCCGACGCTCGCACAGTTCCAGGCGATCGTGGACCGCGGCGAGATCGGTTACTTCATTTCCGGCGGCATGGGCGGCATGGGCGGGGGCCGCGGAGGCAACTCCGAGGTCGCCACCTGGGTCGCGGCCAACTACCAGGCCCAGACCGTGGGCAACGCCACCGTCTACAACCTGGGAGCGTAGGCCGCCATGACTGACACCCTGAGCCCCCGCCCCGGCACGGCGCCGGCCCGCACGCCGGGGCCGGCGCAGCCGCAAGTCCCGGAACGCCGTCGGCGACCGGAGCGCCCGGCTGCCGGCGGCACGCGCGCCGTCCCTGGCGCCCGGGCGCTGCGGCAGCGGCTGGAACTGGCGGCGCTGCTGCTGGCCACGGCCGTGCTGTACCTGTGGAACCTCGGCGCCTCCGGCTGGGCGAACGCGTTCTACTCCGCGGCGGCCCAGGCCGGGTCACAGGATTGGACGGCCTGGTTCTTTGGCTCGTCCGACGCCGCCAACGCCATCACCGTGGACAAGCCGCCGGCGTCGCTGTGGGTGATGGGGCTGTCGGTGCGGATCTTCGGGCTGAGCTCCTGGAGCGTCCTGGTGCCGCAGGCGCTCATGGGGATCGGCACGGTCTGGCTCCTCTATCTGGCCGTCCGCCGGGCCGCTGCCCCCGCCACGGCCGACGCCGGCCTGGCCCACCGCGCGGGGCTACTCGCCGGTGCGGTCATGGCGCTGACACCGGTAGCCGTGCTGATGTTCCGGTTCAACAACCCCGACGCCCTGCTGGTGCTTTTGATGACCGCGGCCGCCTACGCCGTGTTGCGGTCCATCCAGGACGCGCGCGTGCGCTGGCTGCTGTTCGCCGGGGTGCTGCTGGGCTTCGGGTTCCTCACCAAGCAGTTGCAGGTCCTGCTGGTTGTGCCCGGCTTTGCCGTGGCCTACCTGCTCGCGGCGCCGGCAGCGGCGGGCAGGCGCGTTCTTCACCTGCTCGGCGCGGGCGCGGCGATGGCCGTTGCCGCCGGGTGGTGGCTGGCCGCCGTCGAACTCATTCCGGCGGCGGACCGCCCGTACATCGGCGGCTCGCAGAACAACTCCATCCTGGAGCTGACTCTGGGCTACAACGGCCTGGGCCGGCTGAACGGGGATGAAACCGGGAGTGTGGGCGGCAGCAACGGCTGGGGCACGCCCGGGCTGTTCCGGCTCTTCAACAGCGAGTTCGGCGGCCAGATCGCATGGCTGCTGCCCTCGGTGCTGCTGCTCGGAGCGGGCCTGCTCTGGCTGGGCCGCCGCGCGCCGCGCACCGACCCGGTACGGGCTTCAGTGATCATCTGGGGCTCCTGGGTTGCCGTCACCGGGCTGACGTTCAGTTTCATGGCCGGGATCATCCACCCGTACTACATGGTGGCGCTGGCGCCCGGGATGGCCGGGATCGCCGGGCTCGGCGGCGTCCTGCTCTGGCAGCGGCGGAACCAGCCCGTGGCGGCCGCCGTCCTCGCGGTGGCGATCGTGGCGGCCGGGGCCATGGCCGCCGAACTCCTGGTCCGCACCGCGGCGTACATGCCGTGGCTGCGCTGGGTGGCGCTCCTGGGCGCGCTCACCGCCGCCGGCCTGGTGCTGGCCGCCGCGGCGCTGGGATTCAAGGGGTCGGAGCCCAAGGGGGTCGCGGGGGTGAAGGGCAGGGGCATGATGGCATCCAGGACGGTGGCGCGTACGACGGCGGCGCTCGCCGTCGCCGCCGCCCTCGCCGGGCCGCTGGCCTACTCGCTGTCCACCGCGTCCACGGCCCACAGCGGCTCGATTGTCAGCGCCGGACCGGCCGTGACCGGACGGGGCGGGGCCGGGATGCCGCCGTCCCTCGGCGGTGCGGCGGGAGGCGGCTTTGGCGGTGCCACGGCGGCAAACGGCACCGGGACTGGCACCGGCACGGGCATCGGCCGCGGCCAAGGGGCGGGCGGAATGGGCGGCCTGCTCGGGGCCAGCACGCCGACGGCGGCGCTCGTGAGCGCGCTGCAGACAGACGCCGGGGCTTATACGTGGGCCGCCGCCGTCGTCGGGTCCAACAACGCCGCCGGCTACCAGCTGGCGACGCAGCTCCCGGTGATGGCCGTGGGCGGGTTCAACGGCACGGACCCCGCGCCGACCCTGGCGCAGTTCCAGCAGTATGTGGCCGACGGCAAGATCCACTACTTCATCGCCGGGCGCATGATGCAGGGCGAAAGCGGATCCGACGATGCCGCGCAGATTGCCGCGTGGGTGCAGGACAATTTCACGGCCCAGACCGTGGGTGGGACCAGCGTGTACCTGCTGGCCGGTTAGGCGGGCGCCGCCGTCGTCGGGCCGGACGGCGTCGTCGTTGTCGCTAGAACGGCGTCGCCGTCGCTAGAAGGTGAAGGACAGGGTGCGCAGGCCGGCGCCGGTGACGCGCGTGGTCACGGTAACCCCGGAGTAGTCGGGAATGTGGAGCACACCGTCCGGCAATTCGCCGGCGTTGGGCCCCACCGCCACAGTCCGGACGCCGGCGGCGACGCCCGCGGCGATGCCGGCCGGGGCGTCTTCGAACACCACCGCCTCGGCCGGGGAGACACCCAGCAAGGAGGCCGCCCGGAGGTATCCCTCGGGGTGGGGTTTGCCCCGCATGACATCCTCCGATGTGACCGAGACGGCCGGGACGCCGATCCCCGCTGCTGCCATCCGGATCTCGGCCAGGTCCCGTGACGCGCTCGTCACCAGCGCCACGGCATCCGGCGGCAGGCTCGCCAGCAGCTCCGGGGCGCCCGGCACCGGAACAATGCCCCGGGTCTCGGCCAGCTCCATCCGGCCGAGCTCGGCCGCGAGGGCCTGGATGTCGGAACCGGCCGGGGCAAACCTGCGGACCGTGTCCATGGCCTGGACCCCATGGGAGGAGCGCAGGATCTCGCCGATGTCCAGGCTGTAGCGGGCCGCGAACGTGGTCCAAACCTGCTCCACGATGCTGGTGGAATCCACCAGCGTTCCGTCCATGTCGAACAGGACGGCGCGCGCGGTCAGGGTGGTGGTGCTGGAACGGGATGGAAAGCTCATGCCTCCATCCTGCCGCATGGCCCCGCCCAACCCGTTGGCCGGCGGCCTGCCGCGCGCAGCCTGCCGGGATCAGCCGTTGGGCCGGTGGGGGATGTACTGCACCGCCCATTTGTTGCCGTCGGGGTCGGCGAAGTGGACAAAGTGTCCCCAGTCCTGGATGTCGACGTCGCTGACGTCCACGCCGTTGTCCTTGAGCTGCTTGTGCGCGGCCTGGATGTCGCTGACCACAAGCTGCAGGCTGGGGGCGGTCCCGGGCGGGGCGTCGTTGAGGCCCTCGCCGATCGCAATCGAGCAGCCGGAGCCCGGCGGGGTCAGCTGGACGAACCGGAGGCCCTCCATGGGCCGTTCGTCGTAGTCGGCGTTGAAGCCCACCTTGTTGACGTAGAAATCCTTGGCCCGGTCCACATCGGACACCGGCACAAACACGAGTTCAAGTTTCCAATCCATGGCGCACAGGCTAGCGCGGTCCGCGGCGACGCGGAAGGGATCCCGGGCGGAGCGTGCGCTAGCCGGCGATGCCGTACAGGCGGTCTCCGGCGTCGCCCAGGCCGGGCACGATGTAGGACTTCTCGTTAAGCTTCTCGTCGATCGAGGCCAGGACGATCGTCACGTTGGCTTCTGACAGTTCTTCCTCCAGCTTGGCCAGGCCCTCCGGGGCGGCGAGGAGGCAGATGCAGGTGACGTCGGAGGCGCCGCGCTTGAAGAGGAACTTGATGGCCTCGCGCAGGGTTCCGCCGGTGGCCAGCATGGGATCGAGGACGAAGATCTGCCGGTCCGTGAGGTCCTCCGGGAGGCGCTCGGCGTAGGTGATGATGTCCAGGGTCTCTTCGTCGCGGGCCATGCCCAGGAAGCCGACCTCGGCGGTGGGGACCAGCTTGGTCATGCCCTCGAGCATGCCGAGCCCGGCCCGGAGAATCGGAACCACCAGCGGGGTCGGCTTGGTGAAGGCGGTGCCGACGGTGGTGCTGACGGGCGTCTCGATGGTCACCGGTTCGGTGCGGACGTCACGCGTGGCTTCGTAGGCCAGGAGCGTGACGAGCTCCTCGGTGAGCTGGCGGAAGACCGGGGACGGGGTGTTCTTGTCCCGCAGAACGGTGAGCTTATGGGCGACCAGCGGGTGGTCCACAACGAGAGTGCGCATGGGTCAAAACTATCACCCGGATGCTGAGGACCGTCCCGCTGGGCCGGGGGTATCGGCGTCGTTCGCGTCGGCCTGTGCAGGGCCGCCGGCAGTGCCACCAGCAGTGGCGCCGGCGGCACCGTTATGGAGGTGGGCGGGATGCTCGAAGGTCGGCGCGTCGCCGGCGTGTTCCCGGCGCCGCAGCGCATGGAAGAACCGGTGCGCCATGATCACAATCCCCACCCAGGCCAGCCCGATGACCCAGCCGACAATCACGTCGGTCAGCCAGTGATGGCCCAGATAGACCCGGCTGAGGCCCATCGCGACGATGAAGATCACACCCGCGGCGATCAGGCCGATCCGGGCGCTGGTCCGTTTGATCTGCAGGCAGGCCAGGTACACCACGAGGGCGATTACCACTGTGGTGTTGAGCGTGTGACCGCTCGGGAACGACGGCGAGGTCTCGTAGGGCGGCACGGCGTCGGCATGGTCCGGGCGGACGCGGCCGATCATTTTCTTGCCCAGGGTTGTGGCAGTCACCGACGCGGCGGCCGCGCCGCCGATCAGGATCAGCGGCCGCCAGCTCCGGGAGGTGAAGATCAGCAGCGCCGTCAGGATGCTGCCCAGAATGGGCATCCCGATGCCGCCGCCGATGTTGGTGAACCCGGTGATAAAGGCGTCCAGGCCGGGGCTGCGCAACTGTTCCATGAACGCCAGGGCCGGCTTGTCCAGGTTCGCGAGGCCGGCGTCGTCCACCACGTTGTCGTAGACCTCGGCACTCACCAGCGCCAGGATCACCACCACCACGCCGCCCACCAGCATGGTGATCCAGAGGGCCGCGTAGGGCACCACCCATTTGCCCCAGCGCCGCGCCAACCAGGTCTCTGTTCCGGTGGTCACGGCCGTCTCCCGACTACTTGTCTACATTAACTACTTGGCCGCACAGCCGAGCTGCACAGCATGCTTAGGGTCGAAACTATCATTGACCCATGACTGCCCCTGAGCCGCGCCATGCCGAATGGATGATCCTTGCCCTGGCGGAGGCCCGGAAGGCCCTGGCCACCGCGGACGTGCCGATCGGCGCCGTCGTGATCGGACCGGACGGTTCCGTGTTGGGCGCCGGGCGAAACGAACGCGAGGCCCTGGGGGACCCGACGGCGCACGCCGAGATGGTCGCCATCCGGGAGGCCGCCGCGCGGTTGCGGGCGCACCGGGCGTTGGAAGGCAAGGGCGACGACGGCTGGCGGCTGGAGGACTGCACCCTGGTGGTGACGCTGGAACCCTGCGCGATGTGCGCGGGAGCGGTCGTCCTCGCCAGGATTCCGCGGGTGGTGTTCGGTGCCTGGGATGAGAAGGCAGGCGCCGCCGGTTCCGTGTTCGACATCCTCCGCGAGCGCCGGCTCAACCACTGGGTGGAAGTCATTGCGGGCGTCCGGGAGCAGGAGTGTGCCGCGCTGCTGCGGGACTTCTTCGCCGGGCACCGCGCCTGATCCGTTCCTGCTAGCTAGCCGTACCGGCGGCCGGGGATCCTGCCGCGGCGGCTTCTGCAGCTGCCGCGAGTCCATCGATCCGCTTCTGCCGGGAGGCCGGCGAGTCCAGGCTGAAGGCCCGGAAATCACCGAGGTCCTCGCGGATCCAGGCTTCCAGCTCGGCGATCCGCTGCGTCACGGCGGGCGTCGGGCCGTGGAACAGCCAGGGCATGATCCTCTCCTTGGCGGGATCGTACTGCCAGAGTCCGATGATCCGGCCGCGGTCCAGGATCGGGTGGTCCGGGAGATCGGCCTGCAGCGCGAGCGACCCCAGCGCCGGCTTGTGCAGGTCCTCTTCGGCCAGCAGGTCCGCCGCGTTGCGGCGCAGCAGGAATAGGGAGTCCGTTCCGGCCAGCAGCTGGATCTGTTCCCCCGCCGGCTCCTCGAAGGCGGCGAGGCTGCCGAGGTCCTCCGGCAGCATCCACAGCGGGTCGCCGCCGGCGGTGGCCAGTTCGGTGGGCACCTCGACGGCGCCGACGGCGGCCAGTGCCGCCTTGCTTTGCGCCACGGTGAATCCCGTGAACCACTGCGACTGTTTGAAGGTGGCTCCGCCGGTCCAGCCCAGGTAGCGGCGGATCAGCTCGGTGCGCGCGTCGTCGTCGTCAAGATCGCTGGGCGGCAGGCCCCAGGGCTGGTAGGCGTAACGCTGCTGGTCCAGGCGCCCGTTCGCCGGGACCCGGCGGATCCGACCGTCCGACTGCAGGATCCCCAGGGCGGTAGGCAGCGTGGTGGTGGCGCCCTTCTTCTTGCCTTCCTCTCCCAGGTTGCGCACTGAATCGCCGAGCTCGTCCTTGAGTTGCCGCGGATCCATGGGACCGTCCGCTTCGGCGAGGGTGTGCAGTACCTGCTCTTCCAAAAGCGTGATCTCACCGCGGTCCACGCCGAGCCGGCCGACCACCTTGAATGCCGACTCGGCCGCATCCCGGCCCAGCTGAAGCGCCCAGGCAAAGTCTTCGCGGCCCAGGACGTACGTGCAGCCGCGGGCGACGGGAAGTTCAAGGATCCGGTGGGCGAGGACGTCGGCGTCCACCTGTTCGCGGCGGATGCCGGCGCGGGCGAAGAGCGTGAGGTAGGGGTTGGCGCCGCCCACGGACCGTGCCCAGCCTGCCCGGGCGAGGACCTGCTCGGCCGTGCAGCCGGCCAGCGAGCCGTCCAGGCCCTGCCGGTGCCAGGACCATGCCCGGAGCCGCTCCGGGGTCAGGCTCTGCGGCTCCGGCAGATTGGCGGGCTCTTCTACCGACGGCGATTGCGTGGCGACAGGGTGGGTGCTCATGGGCTCATTCTCCAACAGCTTCTCTGTCAGCGGTATCAAGAAGCCCTATCAACCCGCGCCGTCTGCTTTCCCGGTGGCCCCGTTTCATCGGTTGCTGTGGTTTCCGTGGTTTCCGTGGGTTCTGCGGTTTTCGTGGCTTCCGTCGACAGGTAGCCCAGAACGGTCCGGGCGGTGGCATCCCAGCCGGGCAGCCGGCCCCGGGCGGCCGCTGCCGCCTCCCGCCAGCGGCCCCTGAGACCGGGATCGTCCAGCCAGCGGCGGAGCAGGTCCGCCAGCGGGGCGGGGTCCGTTCCGAGCCCGACGGCGGCGCCCGGCAACCCGGGCCCCGGGAAGTCTGGCGCCGGGAAGTCTTGAGCCGGCGAGTCCGGCGCGGCAGTGCCGGGCACGGTGCCGGCGGCGAGAGCCTCGACGGCGCCGGTGCCCTCGCGCACCACCACGGGGATGCCGCGGGCCAGCGATTCGGTGACCACCAGGCCGAAAGTTTCGGCCCGGGAAATCAGCAGGCTGAGATCGGCCGCATCCCATTCAGCATCCAGTGCCGGGCCCCGGAGCTCGCCCGGGATGCGGACCCTCCCGGCCAGGCCGAGTCGTTCCACGGAGTTCCGGAGCTGCGCGGCGTAGGCAGAATCGGCGGTGTCCGAGCCGATGAGGGATGCCGTCCAGGGCACATCCGTGAGCCGGCCGAGCGCGTCCAGTAGGAGCGACTGGTCCTTGTTCGGCAGCAGCGCCGCCACGGCGATGAGGTGCGGGGCGCCGGGGCCGGCGGACAGGCTGCCGGCTGCGAGCGGGGCGGGCGCGGTCCCGGGCAGGGCGACCCGTATGCCGTCGAGCCGGTGGCGGGCGCGGATGTCCGCCGCGGCTGAACCGCTCGTGCAGATGACGCCGGCGGCGGCCCGCAGGGCCCTGCGTTCGCGCTCCGGGTGGTCCGGCAGGGGCATGTGCAGCAGGATCCAGACCCTGTCCCCGGCCGCAGCGGCCGCTTCCAGTTCGTCGGGCGCGCCGCAGGCCAGGAGGCTGTCGACCACCGTCACTGTGCCCAAGGTTGCAGACCCGGCAGTTGCGGGGCCGACGGTCCTGGCCGGGCCGCCGTCGGGCTCCGCGTGCAGCAGCCCGGCCAGGCGCCGCCGGTCCACCGCGTTGCCTCCCGGCCAGTCGCCGTCGAGCGGACAGGTTTCCACCGCGGCACCGAGGGCCGCCAATTCGGCGGCGAGCGACGCGTTGTAGACGTTGCCGCCGGAGTTGTGCCGGACGTTGCCGGGCACCACCAGACGGATGCGAAGGCTGGCCGGCGGCATCTGCGGTGCCTAGCGGGCGTCGAAGTCCAGCGAGTAGCTGGCCCAGGCATCGGGGGTCTCGCGCAGGGTGACGTCCAGCCCGGCGAGGTCGCGCCCGTCCGTGCCGACGCGGATCTGGGCGGCGACGGCGTCGGCGATGTACCGGGCGAGGGCTTCGGTGGTGCTCAGCTTGCCGGAGAAGTCCGGGTGCTCGTCGAGGTTCTTGTAGTTCAGCTCGTCCAGGACCTCGTCCACCGCGTCCCCCGCCGCGCCGATATCCAGCACGATCGCGTCGTCATTGAGCTCACGACGGCGGAACGTCACCTCCGTGACGAACGTGGCCCCGTGCAGGCCCTGGGCCGGGCCGAAGACTTCGCGCGGAAGGCTGTGGGCAATCATGAAGTTGCGGCGGACGGTCAGACTAAACACGGGCTACCTCGTGGCTTCGGTGGGCTGGTCAGTGGATTCGAATTCGGCGGGCTGGGTTTCGACGGATTGCGCGACGCTGGATTGGGTGGACGGGTACTCAATGACGTGGCAGAGGGCATCCAGGGTCCCGTCGGCGAGCCGCTGGACGACGCCGGGGAGCTGCGTGAACGGCGAGGATCCGGTCAGGAAGACGTCAAAGACCGGGTCCTGGAGCAGGGACACGGCGAGCGCGAGGCGCTCGGCGTTGGTGCGGCGGTGCCTGCGGGCGCGGGCCACCATCCCCACCTGGCTGGCCCGGATGGACAGGCGGCGGGCATGGAAGTCCTCCCCCAGCGGGAGGGTGACCAGCCGGTCGGCGTACCAGGACATTTCGATGATGTCGCCTTCGTCGCCCACCAGCTGCAGGCTCCGTTGCAGGCCTTCCTGGGACGCGGAGCAGTGGATCACGATGTCGCAGTCCGGGAGGGCGTCATCGGGGTGGCTGAAGTCGACGCCGAGGGCGGCGGCGAACGCGCGCTTGGCCGGGTCGACGTCGATCAGCTGCAGCCGTGCGAGCGGAAAGCCGGCCAGGAGCCTGGCCACCATGCCGCCGACGAGTCCTGCCCCGATCACGGCGACGCGGTCGCCCAGGCGGGGCCCGGCCTCCCAAAGGCCGTTGATCGCGGTTTCCACGGTGCCGGTGAGCACCGCGCGGCGGGCCGGGACGCCGTCGGGGATCACCGTCAGGGATTCGACCGGGACGATGAAGCGGTCCTGGTGCGGGTAGAGGCAGAAGACAGTCTTCCCGGCCCAGCCCTCCGGTCCGTCCTCGACCACCCCCACAGTGAGGTAGCCGAACTTCACCGGGTAGGGGAACTCCCCCGCCTGGTTGGGGGCGGCCATGGCGCCGGCGACGCACTCCGGGACACTCGCGTGGTGGACCACCAGCTCGGTGCCCTTGCTGATCCCCGAATACAGGGTCCGGACCAGCGCCTCGCCGGGGCCGGGGGCGGGCAGGTCCTCGCCCCGGAGCTCGCCCTGTTCCGGGCCGACGGTCCAATAGGCGGTGGCGGTGGTGTGCCGTTCAGAAGTAGTCATTGTGCTTACGAATCTAGTGCCCGCACTGTTCGCCGGGAAGGGTGCGGGGTTCCGGCGAGTCGGCGTGCGGCTGCCGTTGGGGCTCGTTTTGTGGATGGGCGCCTTGCTCCGGTACCCTAGTCAGGTTGGTGACGTGTCCGAGCGGCCGAAGGTGCAACACTCGAAATGTTGTTTGGTGTAAAAGCCAACGTGGGTTCAAATCCCACCGTCACCGCCAATAAGAAAGGCCCTGCTTCCCTTTGTTTACAAGGGAAGCAGGGCCTTTTGCTTTGCCCGGAATTAGGCGGGTGGGCACATTTTGGGCACATTCGCCAGAGAGACGGCGTGATCTAGAGCGTCCGAAACTGAGTCCAGATCCCCGTCAAACAGATCCGCGTACGTGTCCAGCGTCATGGCTGCCGAGCTGTGGCCGAGCATTTTTTGGACCACTTTCACGTTCGCGCCGGCCGACACGGCGAAGCTCGCGGCCGAGTGCCGGAGGTCGTGAGGTGTGATTCGGGGAATACCTGTCCGCTTTACTGCGCTGCCAAACCAGCTCATGTTGTCCTCATGCACTCTGGCCAGCCGTAAGTGGTGCCCGTTCTCGCCGGGGAACACCAGATCGTCGCGCGCCTTGCCTTCACATTGCCGTGCCAGGTGCTCCCCCAGGAATCGCGGGAAGGGCACAGTACGCTTCTTGTGGTTTTTCGGGGTGCCCAATTCGATCACGGAGCCAACCTGAACGGCGTTTTCCTCGATCATCAGCCGGCGGCGCAGCATATCCAGGTGCTTGACCCTCAGAGCCGTTGCCTCACCCCACCGGATGCCGCAGTACGCGAGCACGAGGACCAAACCCGGATACTTGCTCGCAGCAGCCAGTGCATGCACCTGCTCATGGGTGAGGTAGACGTGAGGCTTTTTCACCTTGCGGGGTAGGGACACGCCCCGGGCGGGGTTGCTGAGAGTCCGTCGATCGCTCACGGCATCATCCAGGATAGATGCCAGCACGCCGTAGGCCCGGATTACCAGAGTGGCCCCTTTGGGCTTCCGCGCCGGCGTCGCGCCCGGATCCCCGAGCGTCATTTCGGACACCCACTGCTGAACAGCGGTCTTCCGGACATCGGCCACGGCGACACTCCCCCATGCGGGCAGGACGTGGATTCTCCAAGCGGATTCTAGCGGCCGGTACGCGGATGGCTTCAGATGGGTCTGACGGGCCAGCCACGCGGCTCCCAGCGGCCCAATGAGTGCCTTGGCTGCCATAGCATCGATGAACTCCCCGCGGGCCTTGGAGACCTCCACGCTCGCCAGGAACAACTCCGCGTCTCGCTTGGTACGGAATCCCCGCTTCTTCGTCTGGGTCCGGTCCGGCTTGCGATACCGGACCTGATAGCGCCGGCCCGCCGTGGTGTGATAGGGCTCAATCGTTGCCATCGGCGGAGCGTCCTTCAATACCTACCTGCTCCATAAGGGCCTTTATGTCTTCCCCGATCGCAGCCAAACGCAAGTTGAATTCGTCGCTGATTGGTGCGTCGCTCGAGGGCACCCGCGACCCAACACCCGCGGGGCGGATTTTGCGGTCGTAGTTCGGGTCGAGGCCTTGACGGTTGCCCTCGATCGGGGATTCGCCTTCGGCCCAGTCCCACATCAAAACCAGGTCTCCGACCTTGGCGCCGGTTACTTCGAGTGGTTCATCCGAAGACCAAGGCAATAGGACCGCGTTTGGATTGACACCTAAGGCAATTGCCAGAGCCATTAGGTCGTCTACATCGACGCGCCTCGCACCAGCTTCGATTTTTTGAAGGCCGCTCGCGGAGATTTCATGCCCAACATCTCTGAGCTTCCGCTGAAGTTCCCGAAGCGTCAGACTGCCGCGTAAACGCTTGAGATTCCGAGCTACGGCTTCACCGGTTGGGCCCATGTCGTGCCCTCGAACACGCTGTTTATATTCCGCCATATAAGAAACGATACACGCCATTTTGACAACACGCGCGATAAGAAACTATCGTCCCTAATACGACGTGAAAACCGCTGAATAAGAGAAAGTCGGGCCATGGAATCAGAACTGCTTACCGCAGCAGAGCTCGGAACAAAACTTCACAAGACTGCACCCGCCCTAGCGCAGTGGCGCTACAAGGGCATCGGCCCCAAGTTCGTGAAGATTGGCGGCGGAGTTCGGTACCGAGCCAGCGACGTGGAAGCCTGGCTCGACGAACAGACTCGCTCGCAGACCGGCCAAGCTCTCCCAAGTGCCTAGCCGCCAGCCCAGTCCTGCAGCCTGCAGCCTGCAGGCAAAGAAAGGGCGCCCCCGGAGTCGTCGCCAAACAATCCGCCGGAAGCGCCCAATAGCCGATCAAGATCCAAGGGACCTCATGCCTGAGCCTAGCATTGCCGTTCTCGAGTCGAGTAAGAAATCGTTGTCAATCGCGTTCGATCCGAAGGCGAACAGTCACCAAACATTGCCTGCCGTGCACGGCAATTTCTTCCTCGGGATGGCCCAGAAATGAGCTGGGAGGCCCAAGCCTGGGCCCGGGACATGGGAAAGCGTTTTGAGCTAGACCCCAGCCATCGCTGGATGCTCACAGCCTTGGCTAACTACGCCGACAAGGACGGCAACAACATCTACCCGAGCATTGCAACTCTGGTGATGGACACGGGCTTCGGGGAAACTTCGGTGCGACGCCATATCAAGCACCTCGCCGCTATCGGCCTCATGGAGTACGGAAACCAGGAAGCTGCGCTCAAATTCCGTGCTGGAAATCGACCAAAGGTATACCGGCTAACCATGAGTCAAAAAACCTCGCCTCCCCACGCTGAGGAGTCCCGATCTGAGGCCCCCCAGCTTGAGGGGTCCCCAATTGAGAGGTCTCAAATTGGGGGGTCCCAAACTGGCGGGTCCCAAAAGTCGCCTTTGGGGGGTCCCAAAAGGGGTGCCACAGTGGGAGTTAAAACTAGAAACCCAAAAGAAAACCTCTGCGCCGTTTGCGAGCGATCCCGCCCAGCCTCCGTCATCGACCCATCCGGCACTTGCGCTGATTGTCTCGGCTTCGGCCCCGACGCTGCCGTTGCTGGCGCATCGTTTCTTGCGCAGCGTCAACTCGCGAGACAAGCGCGCAGGTTTGGAGCACTCCCCTAGCCCGTTATAAACGATGCCATTCGCCCACTTATGGATGACGCACTCTTTCATCCGAGCATGGGGGAGACCGCGACGGAGCAACGACTACGTACGAGAGCTGGGCTCCCCGGACATGTACTAAAGGGGCTCTTCGGCATATGTAAATTCGACCTATCGCACCGTTTTCGCGTTACCGACGATAATCTCTCTTATCGTCGGTAACTGCCCAAATATCCCGTGTTTTCGCGGATTTTCTTGATCCGATACGCCCACGACAGAGAGAACCAAAGTTGCCAAATGCAAACCCTCCGGAGCGACGCTCCCGAACTAGCGGCCACGGCCAACGGCGTGAGAAGGACCCTATCTCCATATTGAGGACCCTTTTGTCAGACGTTGAATCAGGCATGGTCACGTTGCCACAGGATGTTCGTTCCAAACTCGAGATGTCCGTTGGCCAGCTGAAATTTGCGGTTGAGCACCACGACCTTCTCACACAGGTACTGGCGGCCGGACATTCCCAAGGACTGCTTCAATCGGACGTCACAGCTAAGGCTGAAAAGCCCAGCGAGACCAGCCAAAGGATGAGAAAAGTGCTTGACGAAGTAGCAAAAACGAAACATGTTGGTCGCCCGCGCGCGCTGGATGTCCAGATAATCCAGCGCATCGTGAAAATGCGCCAAGACGGCATGACCATTGCCGCCATCGCCGGCCAATTGACCCAGGACGGCATCCCGACGTCGCGAGGCGGCAAGGCTTGGAGTACGGGAACGATTCAGACAGATATGGGATCAAGGACAGCCCGCTGTATGTACATCGAACCCAAACCTGCCCGTCCGGCCTTTGAACCGGCGGCGGCAAGTTCAGAGCGGTGAGTCCTTGCTGATTTCGCACCCCCACCGCCGCGACTTTCTGCCCGGGCAGTTGATGCCAACCTCAACGCGGCGGCGAATTCGATAGTTGTGGGAAGGGCCGAGAAAGGCCGCCGCTGGATTGGAACCACTGCGTTGCTTATCTCGGCCCTGACGCCCTTAGTGCTCGCTGCTGTTGAGCGCTACTGGCGTTGACGACGCTGCCACATCCGAGGGGTCGATTGGTTAGCGCCGGTCGGCCCCTCTGCAACACATACTAGGCGTCGCCGGCCTTCTCCGCCATGCCGATCGGAGTCCGGCGCCGACACCACAACGGGTTTGTCATGGCAGCTTTCTGCAGGAGGGGTGGCGAAACGCGCGACGGGCGGCCGAATCCGCAGCAGTGGTATCACCGCCGATTTCTCGGTTCCCCTTCGTTGGAGGACCCTCCGCTTCTCCGGACATTCACGAAGTCGGAGAACGCCAAGAGACGTGGGCAAGGACCTGGCGTAAGTCACCCTGGCAGAGCCACTTATTGAAGCGGCAATCACGGTCTAGGCTGGCCGCTATGACCGCCATGGAAGAAGTCAAAGTCATCGTCAAGACGGCCCTCGGCCGCGATGACCGGCCGCTGGTGAACCGTATGCTCAGCCAGATGACTCCGGAGGCTGCACTACTTTGGCTTCAGCGGTCCGAGCCATTCCTTGGAGGGGCACGGCCCGTTGACGTTCTCGCCCTCGATGGCGCCGGCCCCCTCCTGGACACCTTGGGCGCGCTCGAACAAGGCGGATTCGCCTAAAGCGGGGAAGGCGCAATGGAGAAAAAGCCATTCCTGACCAGGGACGACGTCCTTCGCATCCGGGCCACCGTCGACGCAGATTATGAACGCTACGTGAACAACCTCGCCGGCGGTACGACAGATGACCTGGGGCCTATCCACGCACAACCTCCGACATCGGGAACCGAGACCACAAACACTCAACCGCCATAAGGACGCCGATGGGCTGCACCAAAACGCCCAATTGATACGCAACCCGCAAAGCCAACCTTCGCCGACGCCCTAATGCGCCGCACCTGTGGCCGATGCGGTTGAACACCCGACAGGCACCCTGGCAGCCGTATTTCTCCGACTGCCGCAATCCGCATCTCCGGGGCCAGCGGATTTCCCACCGTCATCGCCGGTGAACGCTCAGCTCCAGTCGCTAACTGCTGGCGGCCCCGACACTCCCGCACGGGTCCCCCTGGCGGCACCCTCGTGTCTGATTCGCCGCATACTGAACTCCAGAGCGGTTCGTGACTCTGAACACTCCTTAAAAGGTTAAGATCGGCCGTTCCAAGCTTCGGCGCCTCAGGATGCTGACGCAAAGTCGGCACCTAACCCGGCAGCCCGCGGCGGTAACCGCTGCAACCGCAAATGCGGAGTCCGGTCTGCCTTGGCTATCGTGTGCTCACGGCTATGAAGGACGAACACCGTCTGAGCTCGAGAAGAGCCACCGCGATCATCCGGTGTGAGTTGGAGCGCGGAGACCTTGATTTCGCCTTCCGGGTCCTGGTCACCGCCATCACTGACTTCCGTCAGACATCACCGTCGAATCATGCGGATTTCCTGATACCTCCGGGCTCCACCGGATCCCTACGGTGGGACACGCTGCTGGCCGCGGTCATCGGCCGCGAATGCGAACGGCTCGGAATCCCCAAACCTCCCTGGACACAACCGAATCCCCTGGCGGAAGAGTGGGCTGTCACGACCCTGCCGAACGCCACAGAGCGGTGGCTGGCCAGAATTAAGTCCGGCACCCCAGTTGAGTTCTCCCGCCTAGGCATCTGGATCCGTGCCCGGGATCTGGAGACCATGTAACGGCGACCCGTTTGCGTCAGCTCCTTCCTGAAGGCCCTCGGCACCCATCCGGCGGTAACGATCGAGTGAGCGAGGTACGGTGCTGTTCAGGTTCGGGAATGCCTGCCTTCTGTGTGACATAGGAGGCGGCATGGATGAGCTCTCCGAGCAGATGCAGGTCGTCCAATTGCGGGTTCGCGCTTGTTACTGTCGTGTACCAGCCGCTCCAGGCGAGCTCGCTCACTGGGTACTCCACGTCCCCGGACCGGGAACGGAAATAAAGTTGCTCCCCTGCCGGCTCGTTCCCCGGGTCGGGTCCGGGTGCCGGCTGGCGGTTCGGAGCTGCCCAGCCGGCGGTGATGACCGCCTGGGCGATGTAGTTCTCTCTTTCGTACCAGGGCATGTCGTACGAGGGGTCGTCCGGGCACTGGGTCTCCATATGAAGCCTCCTTGAGCAGGGTAGCCAGCAGGTCCTCGCGTTCCAGATGCGGGGAGGCGGCCGACAAAGCCGCGTACCACTCGGACCAGTCGAGCCGGAAGACCGGAAAATTCATGTCGAGGGATTCGGAGTAGAAGTGCAGGTGCATATCCGCCTTCGGGTTGCAGTTCCCGGGTGTTTCCGGCCTGTGCGCTGCGTTCACCACTGGGCTCCGGCTTCGTCTTCGAAGGCCGCAAGGACACGGGCTGGTTGGTCAAGATGGTCGACGGGGCGGCCCCCGTCCGCGAACCATGTCGTCGGAGATGTCATCCACAGGACAACGTCAGCACCGTCCCAGCTGTACTCGTCCGCGATCGTCTTCAAATCCTGCATGAGCGGGCGAACCCTCATCGACCCGGCACCGCCGGATGACGGCTCAACAACGAATCCGGGGTACAACTCCTGGCCTCGGTACCGCAACGAGAAATCAAGCGCGTCCGCCTCATTCCCGGGGCCGAGGACGTCCCGGACTTCACTCGCCGTCAGAAACCCGAACTCACGTCCGACACGCTTGACCGCGTTGATCGTCGCCTGCACCGACCGGACAAGCTGGGGTGAAACGTCCGCCTCGACGCTCTCCAAGGCGCGGAACAGGGCGGCGATGGTCTCCGCCTAATAATCAGGCACAAGTTGCCCGTCGTCTTTCTCGTCAGAGGGTCCTGCAGGTGGAGCCATTGCCATTTCCTCCTCGTCCACGAAGGGTGCCTCGATACGCGACCCTAACCCAAACCTAAAGGGGTGAAAAGCGCCGATCCTCCGACCTCGTCAGCCCCCTGAAGGGTGGCTTTGGCGAGGTTCACATGCGCCTGCTACACCTTCTCTGCTCAGCGTTTCTCGGGCTGGGGGCCTGGTGTGCGGCTACTTCGTACAGCGAGGAAAAATTGTGCTCGCTGCCGCTCGGGTCGAATCGATTAGGGTGATGAGCATGAACTTAGCGGAGTGGGGCGAGGAGCTCACTGAGTCTCTAGCCGATGGCCCGGGGGCGCCCGCGCTGCTAACTCTGGCACAGTGCGGGAACGCGACTGCCAGCGACGAGGTCATGGAGATGGCTCGTCAGGCCGTTGATGCCGCCGGCTGGCCCTTGTACGAACTCACCGCAGATCAGGTCGGCGGCACACCCCTCACGCTACAGGAAACCGGTTTCCTCATCCTCCGTGGCGTCGCCGCGCCGCTTCCCGGAGGAGTACCAGTGCTGGTGGCCGCCTTTCAGCACCTCGTGCGCCGAGGTCAGCCCGTAGGACTACTAGTGGTGGGCTCCGCGGATGGCATCGACGCACTATGCAGGCACCAGGCGATGGGGTTTCTGAGCCGCGCGGAGTGCGTCGTTCACGGCGGGGAACTCTCCTCCTTGACCCGATGGATTACCAGCGGGCCGCGGATCAGATGCCGAGGTAGGTTCTTTGGACTTACTTCCGCGCGATTGCTTCTTGGCTGCCACCGCGCCTCCGACGAGGCTCAAAATGGACGTTTTGTAAAGTAGAAGTGATCCAATTGCAGAATTTGCGGATCAGGAACCTGGGATAAGCCTTCCCTGTTTTCGGATGCCTGGGTGCTACAGCCCGCGCGGATCCGGGCCTGTTCGACGACGTGCGGGCACCAGTTCGGTGTGGAACGATCGACGGGTTTGAGATGCCGCACAGAACGATAAATTCTTAGCGGACGCACCAGATGGTTTACTAAGTCGTCGATCATGTCTTCGACTCCCAGAGCGGCTAGAGTGCACGCGGCTCTTGTTCAGAGCGGATAGTCCTTGGCGTCGGGCCATGGCTCTTCCCAACCTCGGTTCTGCGGGTGGCTCGATAGCCACTGGCGAATGTTGATCAGGACTTCATCGACGTCGTGGAGCAGGTCCCGTTGTTTGCGGATGAAGGTGCGGTCCGTCAAGTTGGTGCGCAGGGCGTGGGCGGGCTTCTGCCGCGCCGCGCGGA
Source organism: Arthrobacter sp. P1_H7 (assembly GCF_056405215.1). NCBI lineage: Bacteria > Bacillati > Actinomycetota > Actinomycetes > Micrococcales > Micrococcaceae > Arthrobacter > Arthrobacter sp. P1_H7. The sequence continues at coordinate 29,667 of NZ_JBFUCO010000022.1, forward strand.
CTTGGCGCAAGGGTTTCAACGCCCACTTAGCACGATCTGCCTTCACATGGTTCATCGTCATGAAAAGCTCAAGCCGGCCAAGGGTGCCTAGACGGTCGTTTCGCTCGTTTATCCGTGGAACCGTGGCCTTGTCGAGTGCAGCGCCGTCGATGTTGTCCGACAGGAGCTTGTCGAACGAGTGAATGAAGTGGTCCCATTCCCGCTGGTCCGCCCGGAGGATCCACCCAAAGTCGTCGGGCAGTTCGTGCGACCGGAAGAGTCGCGCACCCCATATGTTCTCGAACAGGTCGCTGATGGCTTTGAGCTCCTGCGCGAGCCGGGTGAAGGGTCCCATGCCATCCGGCCAGCGGCCCATTTGCGAGGCGTACCAGACGGGGTGAGGGACGATCCCTTCCGCGTCAACCTGAAAACTCGCCCAACGCTGCTGGTGCTCAGGGGTCAGGTCGTCCAAATCACCGTAAAAGGCCGCGACGCGTCGGACGATCGGCGATTCCGGGAGCTCCGGGTCGTAATGGCGCATGTCGTAGGCGAAGCCGAGGTGCATAAGCCCGACTCTGTCCTTCTTTGGCTGGTCTTTGTCGTCGTACGCCTCGTCGGACAGCCCGAAGTTGATGCCGAAGTCGCTCATTCCGAACCTGTAGCGGGCGTCGTTGCGGTAGCCCTCGAGAACGTCCGAGCTGAAGAACGCGAGTTCCAGCGTGGACCGGCCGCGCGCCATTGCCCTGGCAAAGGGGGCGTCGTCGAACTTCTCGGGCAACTTCATCCTCCTCAGTGCCTTCGCCTTTGGGTAGAGGCAGACACCGTAATCGTCATCGGAGAGTGCTCGAAGTTCTTCGATCTGCTCGGCGACGGTCCTGCGCGAAGGCCAAGGGCGGATGTGAATGTTCATGTAGTCACTCGGGCCAACTACTTCGATCAGGTCGGCGTTTGCCAGCTCGACCGCTGCCTCGATCTCGTCGCGTGAATTCCGGGTGGTGCTGATATGCAGCCCGTTGAAGTCCCGTGACTCCATGTAGCGCCGTTTCGTCTTCTTCAGCATCAATCGCGCGGAGACAGACAGGCCTTCTTTTGCAACCATACCGATCTAGCCGTTTTCCCTGGTCAAAACCTGGCTGGGTTCGCCTGCAGGCTCTGGCCACACCGGCTCGGCCTCAGGTGTGGTCACGCCTTCGACGGACACAACGACACACCGGTCCACGAACTTGGCAAGAACGCTCAGCGTCGCTAGCTGTTCGAGGCCGTCTTGTTCGGTAAAGTCCTCTGCGACGTGCGTCGCTGGGTTCCGGATCACCATGTTGACTCCGGGGGCGAAGCTCAGAAGGCCGGACTGCATCGTTTTGACGTCCTGGTCGTCCGAGTCGCCTGGCCAGCGCAGCCTGGGCTTACCCTCCTGAGGGTCAGAGGTAGCGAACGCCTGCTGCCACAGAGAAGTGTCGCTCGCGTTGTTCCGGCTGGTGAGCTGCTTCATTTGGCCGCTGACGGCTTCCGCGGAGGCCGCAACTGCTTGACGGAGATGGCCATCGTTCCAGAGACGCTGGGCCGCGGCCCACACCAGAGGATGCAGGAGCGAGGGTTCTATCGTCGGCGACGTTAGCGCCTTGGCCTTCGCCTTGAGACCCTCCAGTCGGCCTGCCGCCTGGAGACAGCAGCCTCGGACGACAGGGGCGTCGAGCAGCGGCTTCGGCTCAAGCATCCGCTGCCAGTTCACGAAGGGGTCCAGCGCCCCGAATCCCTGGACTGCGAGTCGGACGTCCGTGACGCCGCTGAGATCCATGAGCGCTCCGGCGAGGCGGTTCAGCTCATCAGTGAGAACTCGGACACGCGCCTTGTCAGCGCCATCCTTCCGCAGGACAGCAGGAGCCACCCCCAAGGCCATAGCCCCGAACCCGGAGTTCTCGACATGGTGCGTCATGAATTCTTCGAACGCCCTCGAAAACTCCTCGAGGCGCTCCGCCAGGAAGTCTAAGTACTCGCTATTCGTCCGGACGTCCATGTCTCCCCTGACCTACTCGTGGCGTTCGCATCCGACGGCGTCAATCGCCGTGGGTCGGCCACTTTGCGACAAGTCTGCCGGATCTGCGCCAATTCGTACGAACTGGAGGCCCCTGAACGCGATACTCGAGCAACGTTGGTTGTGGAGGTCTGCAACAGCGATGCATTTCACAGCGGAAGTTGCACTAGTCGTTTTGATGTTCTCCCTGTTGAAAAGGGGCTGAAGGACGGCGGCTCATCAAGCTGGGATGTGATTCCTGCGGTGTCCGTAAGTCCGTCCATGCAGCCGGCAACGGACGTCATTTCGTGTTGAATGATGATTACTGCATCTCGTGCTCTATCACCAGCCCCGGCACCTCGCTCCAGAGATCAGGGTTTCCACGTGGCGAGGTGGTCTGCGAATCGTTCCATGACGTTTGAGACATCCTCGTCGAACCGCTCCCAGGTGTTGCCGGGGTAGACGGCTTCAACTACGCCACTCATGGGAAGGCTAGGATCAAGTTAAATGGCGGGGTCGTTCATCTCGTAGTGGACGCACCTGTTTCGCACCAACCCCGCTTCCCGGCACATCAGCCGCATGGTCGGCGGATCAGACAGTAGAGTCCTTAGTCCACGCATCCCAGCCGTATCTAGCACGGGGAAAGGCTGCTCCACCTGCCGCAGGGCCGAGAGTGAGTGGTACACCGTCACGGTTCGCGCTCGGAATGTGGCCTGTTCATGCCCGGTGGCCGTGAGCGGCAGGAACTCGCGGAGGGTGTTCAAATCGCCTTCAACCATGAGCAGGAGCGTCTTGAGCTCGTTCGGGAAATCTCGTTCGTATCTGGCTGCCAGGTATGTTGCGACGACACGATTGCTGTGTCTGATCCTGCATTTCGATAGGTCAAGGCTCCCCGTCAGGTCGGGCTCGCGAAGGTCAGCAGCGCTCAGTGCCACCATCGTTGCGCCCCACTCTTCGCTGACAGCCCGAATCGGGCCGCCGGACGTGCTGCGCGGGTCCGCAGGATCAAGATCCAGCCTGTACGCCATTGGGATGCTCGCCCCCATGAGGGATCCGTTCATGAAATTCGCGTTAGCGATTGCTTCCGTTCAGCGGAATGTTTATTGGAAGGGCCTGTGACATGACGTTCTCTGTACCAAAAGGCATTGCACGGTATTCAAAGGAGAATCATGGCACGAGTAGTTCGAGGTACCCCCCCGCACCGCCCTTGACGTCGTTGATGGGCTTGCTGAGCTGGGTGTCGCCACAGTTCATGAATCCCAAGGCCGGACTGGCCTGCTCGATATCCGCCTTCGGCCCATCTTCCCGGCAAGGATCGCAGGGAACGCGCTCACCTGTGAGGTGGCTCCCGGGGACAACTGGTCCATCCATGTTGCTGTTGAGCAGGCCCAGGCGGGAGACATTCTAGTCGTGACGCCCACCAGCCCATGTGACGATGGATATTTGGGCGACCTGCTCGCCGAAAGCCTCTTGGCGCACGATGTGCGTGGCCTTGTCATTGATGCCGGTGTTCGCGATGTGGACACGCTGACGGAAATGAGCTTCCCGGTGTGGTCCAAGGCGATCGGTGCTCAGGGAACGGTGAAAGAGACCGTCGGCAATGTACAGGTTCCCATCGTGATCGCCAACCAGCTTATTCGCCCCGGTGACGTAATCGTGGCCGACATCGATGGTGTCTGCGTTGTTCGACGCGAGGAGGCGGCAACCGTCCTGGCTAAGGGCCGTGAGCGTGAAGCGAACGAGGCCGCCAAGCGTGCACGTCTTCGATCAGGTGAGCTGGGCCTGGACATTTACAACATGCGCGACAAGCTCGCCACCAAGGGTCTGGTCTACGAGGACTACGCGAAATGACCAATACGCAGGTGGCTGTGCCCTGCGCGGTGATGCGTGGTGGAACCTCAAAAGGGCTCTATTTCCTGGCCGAGGATCTGCCTGATGACCGCGGTACACGTGACGCTTTCCTGCTGGCAGCAATGGGCTCGCCGGATAAACGCGAAATCGACGGTATGGGCGGCGGTCACCCGCTCACCTCCAAAGTGGCCGTCATAAGCCGGTCAAACCGCCCGGGAATCGACGTGGACTATCTGTTTTTGCAGGTCTGGCCGGAGCGCGCCGAGGTCAGCGACCAACAGAACTGCGGCAACATCCTGGCCGGCGTCGGTCCGTTCGCCCTTGAAAAGGGTCTTCTTCCTGCCGCTGATGGCATCACGGCGGTCTCCATCTACATGGTGAACACCGATTCGAAAGCCGCCGCCTTCGTGGAGACCCCGGACGGAGTGGTGAACTACGCTGGTTCCGCCCGCATTGACGGCGTTCCCGGAACGCATGCACCGATCACCATCAACTTTGAAGATGTCGCCGGCTCAAGCTGTGGGTCGCTTCTGCCCACCGGCAACGTGGTGGACGTGGTCAAAGGCGTAGAGGTGACCTGCATCGACAACGGCATGCCGGTGGTTTGCCTCAAGGCCTCCGATTTTGGCATCACGGGCTATGAAACACCGGCCGAACTCGAAGCGAATCCGGTGCTTAGGGCCCGGCTGGAGGAGATTCGGCTGGACGTGGGGCGCTTGATGAATCTAGGCGATGTCACCAGCAAGACCGTTCCCAAGATGAGCCTGCTGGCTCCCGCCAAGAGAGGCGGTTTCGTCAGCACCCGCACGTTCATCCCCCACCGGGTGCATGAATCCATTGGTGTGCTGGGTGCCGTTTCGGTCGCCACCGCCTGCATGCTCGAAGGCAGCGTCGCCGCCCGGACCGGTGACCCGGTTGCACACGACAGCAACTCCGGTTCTGGCGTCGAGGTTGAAGTCGAGCATCCCTCCGGCTTTTTCACAGTCCAAATGGACGTTGACACGTCATCGGGCGAGCCCGTCGTGACCAAGTCCGCCTTGCTTCGCACCGCTCGAATGCTGATGTCGGGCTCAATTTTCGTCCCTCAATCATCTTGGGAGAACTCATGATCCTCGATTGCCATGGCCACTACACAACCGCTCCCGAGCTCCACAATCAGTGGCGGATTGACCAGCTGGCGGCATTTAGGGTCGGTCAGCCCAGCCCCGCCTACCCCAAGATCTCCAACGAAATCATTCGTCGGTCCATTGAATCGAACCAGCTGCGCCTCATCAAGGATCGCGGTATCGACCTCACGATCTTTTCTCCACGGGCATCCGCCATGGGTCACCATGAAGGTGACCAACGCATCAGCCTGGAATGGACCATCGCGTGCAACAACCTGATCAGACGCGTCGTAGATCTCTTTCCTGGAACGTTCGTGGGGGTCGGCCAGCTCCCGCAGTCCCCCGKGGCTGACCTGACAGAATCGATCAAGGAACTCGAACGATGCGTCACTGAACTTGGCTTCATCGGCTGCAACCTTAATCCCGACCCCAGCGGCGGGCAGTGGGACTCGCTGCCCCTGACCGACAAGTACTGGTACCCCCTTTACGAGAAAATGGTGGAGCTCGACGTTCCCGCTATGATTCACGTCTCGGCGTCGTGCAACCCCAACTTCCATGCGACTGGCGCGCACTACATGAACGCGGACACCACCGCATTTATGCAGCTTCTGCAGGGAAACCTGTTCGCTGACTTCCCGACCTTGCGGTTCATCATCCCCCACGGCGGTGGCGCTGTTCCCTACCACTGGGGTCGGTATCGCGGCCTCGCGGACATGCTCAAGCAACCCGACCTGGGTACGCATCTGATGAACAACGTCTTCTTTGATACCTGCGTTTACCACCAGCCGGGAATCGACCTGCTCCTTGACGTCATTGACAACAAAAACATCCTGTTTGGTTCTGAAATGATCGGCGCCGTCCGCGGCATCGATCCTCAGACCGGCGAGTACTTTGACGACACGAGGCGCTACATCGACGCCGCTGACATCTCCGACCAGGAGCGCGAACGAATCTTCGCTACCAACGCCCAGGCGGTCTTTCCCCGGCTCAAACAAAAACTGGAGGCCTTGGTCTGATGAACATCCTCACCTTTGCGAAAGACGCAGACTGGCTCGACTGGCACCCCAACCCGAGTAAGCCCACGTTCCGGGTTCCAGCCGGGGCCGTCGACGCGCACTGCCATGTTTTTGGCCCCGGCAGCCTCTTCCCTTTTGCCCCCGAACGCAAGTACACGCCTTGTGATGCCAGCAGGAATCAGCTGTTCGCGCTGCGGGACTTTCTCGGCTTTGAAAAGAACGTGGTTGTTCAGGCCACCTGCCACGGTTCGGACAACTCGGCTCTCCTGGACGTCCTGGAGCACTCGAACGACAAAGCCCGCGGCGTGGTCACCGTCAAGCCCCATGTAACGCCCACGGAGCTGGCCCGGATGCATGAACTCGGCGTGCGGGGGGTCCGGTTCAATTACGTCAAGCGTCTGGTTGATCCGAAACCGGACGAGTACTACCGCGAAATCATCGAGAAAATCCGTCCCCTGGGATGGCATGTTGTTCTCTACTTCGAACCCGCCGATCTGCGGGAGAAGTGGGACTTCTTCACGTCCCTGAACATTCCTATTGTCATTGACCACATGGGCCGGCCCGACGTCACCAAACCTGTGGACGGACCGGAGTTTGCGGAGTTCCTGCGCTTCATGCAGGAGAACCCCAACGTGTACTCGAAAGTCAGCTGCCCGGACCGCATCACGGTCAGCGGCGCCCCGGCCTACGCCGATGTGGTGCCCTTTGCCAGGGCCGTGGTGGAGGAGTTCCCCGACCGGGTTCTGTGGGGGACCGACTGGCCGCATCCGAACATGAAACAAGAGATGCCCGACGACGGAATCCTCGTGGACTATGTCCCGTCGATAGCAATGAGCCCGGCCTTGCAGGAGAAATTGCTCGTAGCCAACCCCAACAACATGTATTGGAGCTGATGATGAAGCCCGATTTTGAGCAGTTCAAGGACCTTCCCGGCACGACCATCTTCACCATTGAAAAAGCCCGTGAAGGTTTCCACTTCAACGAATTTTGCATGAGCCTTCGTCAGGAGGAGAACCGCAAGAGGTTCCTCGCCGATGAGCGCTCCTATCTGGATGAGTGGGAGATGACGGAGGAGCAAAAAGAGGCTGTCCTCACCCGTGACTTCCAGAAGATGCTCGACAACGGCGGCAACGTCTACTTCCTGTCCAAAATCTTCGCGGCAGAAGGACTGTCGTACGTCCAGGCGGTGAGCACCATGACCGACATGAATGTCGAGCAGTACCAGGCGATGATGAAAAGCGGTGGCCGGCACATTGATGGCTGGCGCTCCAAGAAAGAAAGAGGCGAAGCGTAATGGCAAAAATCACCGCCGGAATCGCGACCAGCCACGTGCCCGCAGTAGGGGCAGCTATCGATATGGGCCGCACCGAAGAGGACTACTGGAGGCCCATGTTCGAGGGCTATGAGTTCTCAAAGAACTGGATCAAAACCAACAATCCGGACGTGGCGATCATCGTCTACAACGACCACGCCTCCTACTTCGGTATGGAAATCATGCCCACGTTCGCCGTGGGAGTGGCCGAGTCCTTCGAGATCTGCGATGAAGGATACGGGCCGCGGCCGGTCCCCCCGGTAGAAGGCGCCCCGGAGCTGGCAACCCACTTGGCTGCTTCCCTCATCCTTGATGACTTCGACCTGACTGTGTTGAACGTCCTCGAGGTGGACCACGGGTTGACGGTGCCCATGTCGCTCATGTTCGGCACCCCGGACAAATGGCCGGCCAAAGTTATTCCTCTGGCCGTAAATGTCGTGATGTACCCCCAGCCCTCCGGCGAACGTTGCCTTTCGATCGGCAAGGCCATCAGAAGGGCGGTGGCGGAGTTCGACGAAGACCTCAATGTTCAGATCTGGGGAACCGGAGGCATGAGCCACCAGATCCAGGGTGCTCGCGCAGGTCTTATCAATTTGCCCTGGGACCAGAAGTTTATGGACGACCTCATCAACGAGCCCGAAGTACTTCAATACAAGCCCCACCTCGAATACATGAGGGAGGCCGGCTCTGAAGGCGTTGAGCTCATCATGTGGCTCATCATGCGCGGAGCCCTCGGCGACAAAGTCGACGAGGTCTACCGGTTCAACCACGTACCTGCTTCCAACACCTCTGTTGGACACCTGATCCTCACTCCGAAGGAAGAAGCATGACCGTAAATATCGCTGTCGTAGGCTTGGGCGCCTTCGGCCACAAGCACCTCGACGCCATCAGCCATATCTCTGACGCCAAAATTCAGTACGTTGCCCACAGCAAGATGGACATCGCGAAGGAGGTCGCCGTCAAGTACGGAGCGAAAGCCGCCTTCACCAGCTACTCCGAACTACTGGAGCAGGATGACCTTGACGGGGTCATCCTCGCTACCCCAACCCAGATGCATCGCGCCCAGACCCTGGAAGCCCTGCGCGCCGGCAAAAATGTCATGGTGGAAATCCCCATGGCAGACTCACTGGCGAGCGTACGGGAGATCGTGGACGCCCAGAAGGAAACGGGCCTCATTGCGATGGCCGGCCACACCCGGCGTTTCAACCCGTCGCACCAGTACGTGCACAACAGGATCAGCGCGGGTGAGTTCTCCATCCAGCAGATGGATGTGCAGACCTACTTTTTCCGCCGGACTAACACCAACGCCCTCGGCCAGCCCCGCTCCTGGACCGATCACCTGCTGTGGCACCATGCCGCCCACACGGTCGACCTGTTCCAGTACCAGACCGGCGAAAAGATTGTGAAGGCCAACGCCGTCCAGGGACCCAAGCACCCCGAACTTGGCATAGCCATGGACATGTCCATCCAGCTTCAGAGCGAGAACGGCAAGATTTGCACGCTCTCACTCTCCTTCAACAACGACGGCCCCATCGGGACCTTCTTCCGCTACATCGGCGACACCGACACGTACATCGCCCGGTACGACGACCTCGTCGACGGCAAGGAAAACCCCATCGACGTCTCCAAGGTGGCGGCATCGATGAACGGCATCGAACTGCAGGATCGCGAGTTCGTTGACGCCATCAAGGAAAAGCGTGAGCCCAACTCCAGCGTGGCCCAGGTTCTTCCCTGCTATGTGGTGCTCGACGCCCTGCAACAGCAACTCGAGTACTAGAAGGCCGGACTACGGGCGCTTACTGTACGGAATCTTCTTTCCGTGCAGGATGCGCCCGTAGTTGAACTCGATCCCGGGAAGCATGGTGCTCTCATACCCGGTCTCGTTGAGCATCGCCACCACATCCATGATTTCAATTTGCCGACGCTTGATGTGCTGAGCAGTACCAGACATGTACTGCTGGGCCGTTTCCGCTGAGCTGGCTTCGAACTTCTCCAGAATTTCCTGGTAGGCCCAACTCTGCATGCCTATGCTTTCGGCCGCCCAAAGACAGTCGATGACAGCCCCGGCAATCCCCTTGGTCAGCAGACTGCGGATGAGATGGCGCGCCGTTGCTTCGCCCGGAACTTCTGAAACATACCGGAGGGTCAGCCCGCAGGGTTTGAGCAGCTCTATCAGCCGTCGGGCTCCGGTACCGGCGACCTCCATAACCAGCCCCTCGACCGGGACGGGGTCCTGCTGGACGATGGTCACATCCACGAAGGAACCATCCGGGAAGAGTGCCGCGAGCTGCCTTTTCGTTGCCGGTGTGCCCGTCTTCAAATCTGCATAAAGCACATCCTCCCCGAGCAGGGGAACAACACGTTCCGCGATTCTTGGCTGCCCCGAGGAAGAACCCACGGCGAGGACCACGTCAGCACCAACCACAGCGTCCTCAAGGCTTCCCGCAGGAGACTTCGAAGCGGGATCAAACCTGATGACACTGGCACCGGCCCTCGTGAGCACATCGGCAACCTTGGACCCAGTCTCATTTTGACCGATGATAGTGATCTTGGGATTCGCGGTCATGAGCCTAATCCCCGCGTTGGTCTTTGATCGTATTCTCCCGGTCAAAAAGTTTCATCTGGGCGGCAGTATGGTGCTCACCCACGGGCTGCGTAACGTTATCGAGGGCCGCGATGTGTTCTGGGGTGAGTTTCACGTCCACAGCGAGCAGATCCTCTTCGAGGTGGGAGATGCGGATGGTGCCAGGAATCGGCGACCAGTCATCACCTTTACTAAGCAGCCAAGCCAACGCGACCTGCGAAAGAGTGGCTCCTGCTTCTTTAGCAACAGCTTCCACCTCTTCCAGCACAAGGAGGTTCTTCTCCAGTGCACCGTCCATGAAACGGGGGTTGCCCAGGCGCCAGTCATCCTTATCCAGCTGGTCAAGGGACCTGATTTTTCCGGTGAGGAGGCCACGGCCAAGCGGTGAGTACGGCACAAAACCGATGCCGAGCTCTTTCAGCAGGTCCAGGGTTCCGTCGTCACCGTCACGGGTCCATAGTGAGTATTCAGACTGAAGAGCAGTGATCGGGTGAACCGCGTTCGCCCGGCGGATAGTGTCCGGGCCCGCTTCAGAGAGGCCAATATGACGGATCTTGCCCTCGGTAACGAGTTCTTTCAGCGTACCGATGACGTCTTCGATAGGCACGGACTTGTCGACCCGGTGCTGGTAATAGAGGTCAATGTAGTCGGTATCAAGGCGGGTGAGGGAGCCCTCCACCGCCGCCCGGATGTTTGCTGCCGAACTATCCAAAGGCCCGGCATTCCCCACATGCGAGACCAGACCGAACTTCGAAGTAACAACGACCTGGTCACGACGGCCCTTCAAAGCCGTCCCCAGAAGTACTTCATTCTTGAAAGGCCCGTAGAGCTCAGCACTGTCAAAGTGGGTCACACCCAGTTCCAGGGCACGATGAATAGTACGGATAGACTCTTTGTCAGCCTGCTTATGGCCCGTATAGATATGGGACATACCCATGCAGCCGAGCCCTAGCGCGGAGACGGTGAGGTCACGAAGCCTGATGTATTGCACAGGAACACACTTCCGTTTGAGGTCGAATCAGGTGGAAAGCCCTGCATAGACGAGGACAGGGCATCGATTTTGTTTCCCCGCCTACCGGCCGCCGGGCCAGCCGGTGTAGGCCTCGGCGAGGTAGGCCATGCCGTGGGTGGAGGAGACCACAGAGTTGAGCTCGCCGAGCTGGCGGGCGCGGGAGAAGTCGTCCGCGCCGGCGGGGGTGTGGAGCATGGTGGTCATCCAGTAGGAGAACTGCTG
>NZ_JBFUCO010000023.1:0-51012 GCF_056405215.1 Arthrobacter sp. P1_H7
CGGCTGGGACCAGGTCGGCGCCGTCGAACTGAACGAGGCGTTCGCCGCGCAGTCCCTGGCCTGCATCAACGCCTGGGGCATCGATGCGGGAATCGTGAACCGGCACGGCGGCGCGATCGCCATGGGCCACCCGCTCGGCGCCTCCGGCGCCCGGATCCTGGGCACCTTGGCCCGGTCCCTGCAGGCCTCCGGGCAGCGCTGGGGCGTCGCCGCGATCTGCATCGGCGTCGGCCAGGGCCTCGCCGTCGTCCTCGAAAACGTGTCCGCCGCCCCACGGCACAACCAGTGAAAGGTTAAGGGCCATGCTGAATTTCATTGACACCGTCGGCGAGGCCGTCGCCGGCATCAAGGACGGCTCCACCGTGATGATCGGCGGCTTCGGCAACGCCGGGCAGCCGTTCGAACTCATCGACGCGCTGCTGGAGTGCGGCGCCACCGACCTGACCGTGGTGAACAACAACGCCGGCCAGGGCGACCAGGGCCTGGCCCTGCTGATCAAGGAAGGCCGGGTGAAGAAGATGATCTGCTCCTTCCCGCGGCAGTCCGACTCCTGGCACTTCGACACGAAGTACCGCGCCGGCGAGATCGAGCTCGAACTCGTCCCGCAGGGGAACCTCGCCGAGCGGATCCGTGCCGCCGGCGCCGGGATCGGCGGCTTCTTCACGCCCACCGGGTACGGCACCATGCTCGCCGAAGGCAAGGAAACCCGCTTCCTGGACGGCAAGTGGCAGGTGTTCGAGACCCCCATCCACGCCGACGTCGCCCTGATCAAGGCCCTCACGGCGGACGGCAGGGGCAATCTCGTCTACCGTAAAACGGCGCGGAACTTCGGCCCCATCATGGCCGCCGCCGCGAAGCACACCATCGCCCAGGTGTCAGAGGTTGTCCCCACCGGTGGCCTGGACCCGGAAAACATCGTGACCCCCGGCATCTACGTCAACAGCATTGTGAAGGTGGCCTGAGATGAGCATCCCAACCAATGACCAGAGTCTGCGGACCGGCAACCAGGCTGGTCTCCAGACGTCCGACAAGCCGCTGGGCCGTGACGATCTCGCCCGCCTCGTGGCCCGCGACATCCAGCCCGGATCTTTCGTGAACCTCGGCATCGGCCAGCCCACCCTGGTCTCGAACTACCTCGAACCGGAGCAGAACATCACGCTCCACACCGAGAACGGGATGCTCGGCATGGGCCCGGAGGCCGCCGGGGACCAGATCGACGGCGACCTCATCAATGCCGGCAAGATCCCGGTGACCGAGCTGCCGGGGGCGTCCTACTTCCACCACGCTGACTCCTTCGCGATCATGCGCGGCGGTCACCTGGACATCTGCGTGCTCGGCGCCTTCCAGGTCTCCGCCACCGGTGACCTCGCCAACTGGCACACCGGGGCCCCGGACGCGATCCCCGCCGTCGGCGGCGCCATGGACCTCGCCACCGGCGCCAAGGACGTCTTCGTCATGATGACGCTCCTGACCCGCGACGGCGTGTCCAAACTCGTGGAAACCTGCACGTACCCGCTCACCGGGATCGGCTGCGTGACCCGCGTCTACACCGACAAGGCCGTCTTCCTGACCGGCCCCGACGGCGTCCAGGTGCGGGAGACCTTCGGCTGCACGCTCGAGGAACTCCAGGCCATGGTCCCGATGCCGCTGCGGGCGGCGGAGCCAAGCTGACAGTCCTGCGGCCGGAGAACCTGTGCCCCGCTAAAGTGATGCGGGACCGAGAGGCGAAAAATGATTGAGCCAGCCAAGAGTGGCGGCGCGCCCGCGGCCAGCGACCAGTACGTGCAGTCGCTGGCGCGCGGCCTCGCCGTGATCCGTGCCTTCGACACGGAACACCCCACGATGACGCTGACCGAGGTCGCGGCCCGGACCGAGCTGACCCGGGCCACGGCCCGGCGGTTCCTGCACACACTCGCGGAGCTGGGGTATGTCCGCACGGACGGCAAGATCTTCGCCCTGACCGCCAAAGTGCTGCAGCTCGGCTACGCCTACTTGTCCGGGCTGTCCCTGCCGCAGCTCGCCCAACCGCACCTGGAAGAACTCTCGCTCGAACTGGGGGAGTCGACGTCGGCCGCGGTGCTCGAAGGCACCGACATCGCCTACATCGCCCGGGTGTCCACCCGGCGGATCATGACGGTCGGCATCACAGTGGGCACCCGCTTCCCCGCCTATGCAACCTCCATGGGCAGGGTGCTGCTTGCGGCCCTCCCGCCGGCGAAGCTGGAAGAGTACCTCGCGGCTGCCGAGATCCGGCCACTGACTCCCGGAGCCATCGGAACGCGGGACGCCCTCCTGGCGGAGCTTGATACTGTTCGCGCCCAGGGCTGGTGCCTGCTGGATCAGGAGCTGGAGCTGGGGCTGATGTCCATTGCGGCTGCCGTCCATGACGGGCCCAAGGTGGTGGCGGCGATCAACGTCTCGCTGCAGACCCAGACTGTGTCTGCGCAGCCCGATCCCGATGCCTACCTCAAGGCCGTGCGTGAGGCGGCGTTGGCCACGGCGGAAATCATCTCCGAGGACCTGACCTCGGGACGGTGAAACGCGCCCCAGACGGCACGTCTGGGATGACATACGTCTGAGAAGAGATACGTCTCGGAAGAGAACCGTCAGGAGTCTGCGGGGCCCGGGATGGGCTTTGTTGAAACCGTGATCGTGACGCCCCCCGGTTCGTCACCGATTTTCAGGTGCAAGTCCCTGCCCACCAGCAGGGCATGGATGTCTTCGCTGTCTCCGGGCGCGATCTGCTCGGCCAGCCGTGTGAGCGCCAGTGCCATCGCCCGGCCCCAGTCATGGGGGTCAGTGCTGGATGATTCTGCCGTCGCTGAGTAATTTTCTGATTCAGTCATCTGCCCCCGCTTTCGGCGTCCGGAGCGCAGCGTCCGGCACATCACGAAGCCCAGTCTAGTGAGCCTGCGGAGCGCACGTCCACGATTCGTGCTGGCCCTGCGCAGGTTACGCGGGCACTGCGGCTAGGATTTTAGTTCGGGTACTCTTCGCCCAATTGCCCCTAAGGACGCCATGACAGAGAACAGCACCGCGACGCCGGAGACCCTGGAAACCGGGGACAATACAGCGTCCCGGCGCGCCGCCGTGGTTATCAACCCCATGAAGTCTCCCGGCGAGAGCTTCCGCGCCTCCTTCTTCCGCCTCTGCGAGACCCAGGGCTGGGCCGAGCCGCTGTGGCTGGAAACCACAAAGGAGGACACCGGGCTGGGCCAGGCCCGCGAGGCGCTGGAGGCCGGAGTCGACGTCGTGATCGCCGCAGGCGGCGACGGAACGGTCCGCTGCGTGGCGGAGGTCCTCGCAGGCACCGGAACGCCGATGGGCCTGGTTCCCCTGGGGACCGGCAACCTGCTGGCCCGCAATCTCGGCATCGACATCACCGACCCCGTGGCTGCCAGCTACGACGTCCTGAGCGGCACGGACACCAAGGTGGATGTGGTGAAGGCGTCGCTGGACCACGCCGAGGAGGAGTCCACCTTCCTGGTGATGGCCGGTCTGGGCTACGACGCCGCCATCATGGCCAACACGGTGGACGAACTTAAGGACCGCGTGGGCTGGCTCGCCTATGTCGAAGCGGGCATCCGGCACCTGCCGGGCAAGCCCATCAGGGCGAAAATCAGCATTGACGGCCAGCACCCGGTACGGCGCCGGATCCGCAGCGTGATGGTGGGTAACTGCGGCAAGATCATGGGGGGCGTGGAGATCTTCCCCGACGCCAAGATCGACGACGGCATCCTGGACGTCGTGATTTTGGCGCCCATCGGCCGGTTCGGCTGGCTGGATGTGCTGGCCGGCGTCTTCGGCCGGAGGAACGCCAAGAACGCGTCGGTGGAATATTTCGCCGGAAAGTCAGCCGAGATCGAACTCGCCCACGAGCAGGAATTCCAGCTCGACGGCGACCCGCTCGGCAAGGCCAAGCACCTCAAGGTCACGGTCGAGCAGGATGCCCTCACCATCCGGATGACAGGCATCTGACCCCGGGCCAACCATTGCCCGGCCGGCCCTTTCACCGGCCGGCCGGGCCGGCTAACGCGCCGCCGGCCGGTGCGCCAGGATCTCCGCGAGTTCGGCCAAACGGTGCGCGCGGGCGGATTCGGCAGGCGTGAACGGCTCGCCGGGCCGGGAAAACGTAATGGGGCCGTGCCACGCCGTAGGGATTTTCAGGACCGTCCCGTCACCGCCCGTCCGGGGCGAAGCCTCGGCCTTGCCGGCAGCCGGTCCGGTGATGATCCGTGCCCGCAGCAGTTCCGCGACCGCCAGCGGCAGCTCCTCCGGGCTGGCGGCGATCCGGGCGGCCAGGCTCAGCGCGCCGGTTTGCCCGTCGGCCATGGCCAGGGCGGTGGTCGGCCAGACGTGCGGATCCGCTCCGCCGCCGGCCCGCAGCGCCCGGAGCAGCTCGGCTTCGCGGACTTCACCGGGTGCCGAGAGGACAAACTCGTCCAGCACACCGCCGGCCACGGGGTGAACATGAATGCTGAGGATGTTCGTGTTCAGCCCGGCCAGGGCCTGCGTCAGTTTCTGCAGCGACCCGGGCTTGTCTTTCAGGACGGTCCGCGCCCGCCACAGGGCGGGTGCGGCGCCGAGCCGTTTGCGGTGGCGCAGGGCCGGGGCATGAAGCCAGCCCCTGAGCATCCGGGCCGCCGACGGTTCGGCCACCCAAATCACCAGGATGGTCGCGGTCATGGTCAGGACCAGGACCTTGGCAACGTACGGCAGATGGGTTTCCACCACCGCCGCGTGCACCAGCAGCTCAATCGGAAGCATCACGGCGACGTTGGCCAGGGTCAGCCGCGCCTTGGTCGGTTCGGGCATCTGGCCGCACACTTCGCAGCTCAACTCGGAGGTGGCCGGGGGCTGGGCTTTGCCTGGGGTTCTGGCAGGTTTTTTGCCGGTAGCGTTGCGCGTCATGCTCCCATGATTCCGGCCGGCTGTTTCGGCCGGATTGCCGCAGGGTGACGGTTTCGCGCCGGAACCGGGACCGGCACAGGTCAGGAGAGCGGGCTGTTACAAGCCCGGCCCAGCCTCCACGCCGTGCCGGAGCAAGCCACGGTGGGCGTAGAGGTCGCGGAGCAGGGCGACTTCGGCCAAGTGGTGGATCATCTCGCGGTTGATGTGCAGGACCAGTGCTGCCATCGGGGCATCGGCGTAAGGACCCTCGGCCGGCCCGCAGGGCGCCGCCAAACCCGCTTCATGGAGGCCCTTCACGCCCTGGATCCACCGGTGGTAGTACTCGTCCAGCTGGGCCAGTGCCCCGGCCGCGGTGCCGGGGTAGGCGAAGGACTGGTAGTCCACCGCAGGACCGCCAAATTGCGATGCCGTGCGTGCGCCGAGGACGCCGACCAGAATGTGGCACAGGCGCCACGCAATGGTTGTCACCGGAGCGGGAACGGGCTCCGGGTAGCTGAAATCAATGGTGAAATCGCCCGAACCCGGCGCGCCCGGGGGTGTTGAGGCGTCCCTGCGGCGGACATTCCAGCCCGGCGCCGGCTCCCAAAAGTACTCGTGGTCAGTCAACCCGTCCAGACGGGGGCGGGCCTGGTTGGCAAAGTGCCAGTCCAATTGGTCCACCAGCTCGTGGTTCCAGTGAACATCCGGCATGGTGTTCCTCCTTGGCATCCAGGCTCGCGCGGCGGGGGCGTCTACATCAAAGCACTCCGGAACCCCCGCCCGCCAGAGGGCGCACAGCAACGAGGGCTCAGGCGTGAGTTCGGCTTGCGACTCCGGCCGGTTCGGACGACTGCATCTTCCCGTCCGGGTGTTCCCCGTCCGTGCGTTCCCCGTCCGGGTGCTCCTCGACCCGGGCGCGGTTGGCACCGGCTTCCGGGCCGGCCAGATTGGCCAGCAGGTCGCGGATCTCGGCCAGCAGCGCGGTGTCGGCCGGGATCGGCTCTTCCGCGGGCTCGGCTGCGCTGAGCCGGCTCTTGACCATTCGGTTGATCCGGTTCATGGGGGCCACGAAGATGAAGTACACCACCGCGGCGGTGATGAGGAAGGTCAGGAAGGCTGTCACCACGGCGCCGATGTTGACGAAGGTCTTGTCGTTGCCCGGCCAGATGTGAAAGCCCAGGCCCTG
Organism: Arthrobacter sp. P1_H7; assembly: GCF_056405215.1. Taxonomy (NCBI): domain Bacteria; kingdom Bacillati; phylum Actinomycetota; class Actinomycetes; order Micrococcales; family Micrococcaceae; genus Arthrobacter; species Arthrobacter sp. P1_H7. Next base: position 6,077 of record NZ_JBFUCO010000023.1, read on the forward strand.
GGTCTGGACGCCGCCGGCGGCCGCGAGGATCGGATTAACGATGTTCGAGGTGAACGCGCTGACCAGGGCGGTGAAAGCGGTGCCGACCACGACGGCGATGGACAGTTCGATCACGTTGCCGCGCAGGATGAAATCCTTGAATCCTTTGAGCATGGGGAACCTCCGGTGTGCGTTGCGGGCTTGATTCAACCGATAGACGCTACCACTTCGCGGTGCAGCCGGCCGATCCCGATCAACGGATTCCGATGCCGCGGCCGCGCCGTTCCGGCGTAAACTCCGTCTTGGATGCCAGCGCCGCCGTCGTAACACTCCGGCTGCAACGAAAGGCGTCCCGACCTCATGAACAAACGCCTGAGAACCCGCCCATGAAGAACTTTTTCGCTGTGAGGCCGGCGCTATGAAAGTGTTCGCCGAGATGTTCACCATCGCGCCGGGCAACAAGGACCACCAGGTTGCCTTCCGCTGCGCCGTGGGAGTCTTTGTTCCGCTGATCACGCTGGTGCTGCTGGACCGCCTGGATCTGGCAATCTACGCTTCCTTCGGCGCCTTCACCGGCATCTACGGCCGCAACGCGCCGCACGCCAGGCGCCTGACCCTGCAGGTCCGCGGCGGCGGGCTGATGCTGCTGGTGATGTTCCTGGCCGCCCTCACCGCGCGGCTGGACGCCCTGGCCGGGCTGTCGGCGGCCGGCACCACGTGGGTCCTGGTCGTGGCCACCACCGTGATCGCGTGGGGATGCTCCCTGGTTGTCGCGTGGTGGCGCCTGCGTCCCTCCGGTTCGCTGTTCCATATCTTCGCGTTCGCGGCCATCGCGTCAATCCCCAACCAGCCGCCGCTGTGGCAGGCCATGCTGGTGGCGGTCCTCACGGTGGCTTTCTCCCTGCTGCTCGGCCAGTCCTCGCGCGTGGCCCGGAGCCACCGGACCCCGTGGGTGAATCCGAGGCCGGCGGCCCTCACTCCGGACGAGAAGCGCACCGCGTGGCACGAAAGCTGGGGCTACCTCGTGGCGGCAGGCCTGGCGGGAACGCTGGGTACCCTGGCCGGGGAATGGCTGGGCATTGGCCACAATTACTGGGCGATGGTGGCCGCCGTCGTACCGCTCGTGGGCCACACCACCCGGCACCGCGTCAGCCGCGGCCTGCAACGCATCGCGGGCACCGCCCTGGGGCTGGTGCTGCTCGCCGGAATCCTGCTCCTGCAGCCGACGCCCTGGCAGACGGTGCTCGTGATTGCGGCGTGCCAGTTCGGCGCCGAGATGTTCATCGCGCGCCAGTACATGCTGGCGCAGGTTTTCGTCACGCCGCTGGCTCTGACCTCCACGCTCCTCGTGGCGCCCGTTCCGCCCGGCATCCTGCTCCGCGACAGAATCGTCGAGACCATCATCGGCGCCGCCGTCGGCATCGCCGTCGTGCTGGCGCCCGGCGCGTGGCGCAAACTCAGGGGCCGCCGCGAGGCGCAGACCCCGGAGCGCTTCCCCTAGGAGTGGCTGACGGCTAGGAGTGCCCGACGCTGGCGCCGGTGCGGGACACAGCCGGGACGGTCTGCGGGACGAAGGCTAGGGCGATGACCGCCAGGACCGCGGCGGCGGCGAAAACATAGAAGCCCCACGGGTAGGCGATGCCGGCGGCCACCAGCGCGCCGGTGACGGCCGGGCCCAAAATAGCTCCCAGCCTGCCCACTCCCGCGGCGAAGCCAAGGGCGGTGCCGCGCAGGCGGACCGGGAAGAGCTGGCTGACCCAGGCGTAGACCAGAACCTGGGAGCTGAAGACGAACACGCCGGTGACAAAGACGGCGGCATAGAGCACCACTTCGTTCTGGATCTGGATGCTGAGCGCGGCCAGGAACACGGCGGAGAGGCCAAACCAGAGCAGGACGATCTTCTTGGTGCCGTGCCGGTCCGCCAGGACCCCGGCGATCAGCAGGCCCACCACGGCGCCCACGTTCAGGACCAGGAGCAAGGCGAGGCCGGCGTTCAGGCTGTAGCCGGCGGAGGCCATGAGCTGCGGCAGCCAGGTGTTCAGGCCGTAGACCAGCAGCAGCCCCATGAAGGACGCCACGGCCACGCCGGCCGCAATCAGCGGGTAGGGCTTGCGGCCCAGGTCGCGGAAGCTGGCGCGTTCTTCCGCCGGTGCAGCCACGGACGCGGCTTCCGCCGCGGCCACTGCTCTGTCCGGGGTGGCCGCCGGGGTGCCGGCAGGGGACTTGGCGGCGGCGGGGATGTGGTGGACCGGCGGGAGGGTCTCCGGAAGCTTGAACCACAGGAAGGGAACCAGGGCGAAGCCGGCCAGGCCGCCGGCCACGAACATGGTCCGCCAGCTCGGAATGACCATGAGGGCCAGGAACGCGGTGGCCACGGCGCCGACGTGGTACCCGGTCATGGTCCGGGTGGTGGACTTTCCGGCCGTTCCGGCGGGTGCGTAGTCGTTCATGTACGCCAGGGCGGCGGGCAGGCAGGCGCCCAGGCCGAGGCCGGCCAGCAGCCGGAACGTGCTGAACCACGCCACGTTGGGTGCGAAGACGACAGCGATCGTAAAGAGGGAGAACCACGCCACGCAGGCCACCAGCAGGTTCCGCCGGCCGAGGCGGTCCGAGAGCGGGGCGATGAAGAGCGCGCCGAGCCCCACACCCACCAGGGAGACGGTTGCCGCGAACGTCGCCCCAACGGCATCGAAGCCAAGTTCCTGCGACTTGATGAGCGTCGGGATGACGGTGCCGAGCACCACCAGGTCAAAGCCGTCCAGCACCATGGCCAGCCAGCAGAGCCACACGGGCCACCGTGATTTCTCCCCCGATGACGACTTGTCCAATGACGACGTTGACATTGTTACCTCAGCATTAGTATTTATGTGATTCCGAGCGGCCGTCCGGTGCCGGCCGGCCTCTTTCCATTGTGAGAGTTCTATCACTGCACCGTGTTGCATGGGACACTTAAAACCATTCAACGGAAGGGGCAAGGTGGCCAATTCGAACTCCGGCGATTCGGTGGTGGACCGGGTCCTGCGGCTAATTGCCGCGTTCCCCGAAGGTGTCACGGCGCTGCAGCTCTCGGAGCTTGCCGCGAGGGCGGAGCTCCCCCTGACCACCGCGCACAGGCTCGTCCGGCAACTCGCCGGACATGGCCTGCTCGACGTCGGCCCCGGCGGCTCCGTCAGCCTGGGCCTGCGGCTCTGGGAACTCGCCAACCGCAATTCGCCCACGCTCGAGCTCCGCCAGGCCGCCCTGCCGTTCATGGAGGACATCCAGCAGGTGCTGCATCAAAACGTGAATCTCGCCGTGCTGGACGGGCGGGAAGCGCTCTTTGTGGAGCGGCTGTCCCGCCGCGGCTCCGTCGCCAACCGGGCGCAGGTGGCCGGGCGGATGCCCGTGCACGTGTCCTCCGCCGGGCTGGTGCTCATGGCCAACCAGCCCCGCCCCGTCCAGGCCGAGTACCTTGAGGGATTCAGTGATCCGACCGGCCGGCTGGCCCTGGAGGACCTCCGCGCCCTCCTGGGCGAAGCCGCCCATCAGGGTTATGCCCAGCTGGCCGGCGTCGTAGACCCGGACACGTGGGGGATCGCGGTTCCCGTGCTGGACCGCAGGAAGCACGCGGTGGCGGCCCTCGGCGTCGTCGTTCCCCTTCGAGAAGTGCGCCTGCAGGCGCTCGTTCCCGCTCTCCAGACCGCGGCGCGCGGGATCGGGCGGCGGCTTGGCGAGCCCCGCGAAAACCCGGCATTCCATTCAGCGGAATCCCTGTAACGCGCACCACGGCCGGGGGAGCACACTGTTAGCCAGACGAACCCAACCGGCCCCAGGCGCCCGCCCCCCGGGACCCCGCAACGAAGCGAGACGCACATGGCACAGCGAAAAGTCATCACCACCCAGGTAGCCATCATCGGGGCCGGTCCGGCCGGGCTCATGCTGTCCCACCTGCTGGCCAAGGCCGGCATCGAATCCACCGTCCTGGAGATCCGCAGTCACCAGGAGATCTCCGAGACGGTCCGCGCCGGCATCCTGGAGCACGGCTCGGTCAATATGCTGGTCGACAGCGGCGTCTCCGACCGCGTGCTGCGTGACGGTGACCGCCATGACGGAATCGAACTGCGCTTCAACGGTGAAAGCCACCGGATCGACTTCCAGGACCTCGTCGGGGAATCGGTGTGGCTGTACCCGCAGACGGACGTGTTCCTGGACCTCGCCGCACGCCGGAAGGCCGACGGCGGGGACGTCCGGTACAGCGTCACGGACACCACCATCCACGACATCGAAGCCAAGCCCAAGGTCTGGTTTACGGATGCGGACGGCGTCGAGTACGAGCTCCAGGCCGACTTCATCGCCGGCGCGGACGGCTCGCGCAGCCACTGCCGGTTCCAGATTCCCGAGACGCACCGCAAGTGGTACTTCCACGAGTACCCCTTCGCCTGGTTCGGCATCCTGGCCGAGGCGCCGCGCAGCTCGGACGAGCTGATCTACGCCAACTCCGGGAACGGCTTCGCCCTGATCAGCCAGCGCACCGAGACGGTCCAGCGGATGTACTTCCAGTGCGATCCCAACGAAGACGTCGACAACTGGGATGACGACCGGATCTGGGACGCCTTCCGCAGCCGCGTCAACGGCAACGGCTTCGAGGTCAAGGAAGGGCCCGTGATCGACAAGACGGTCCTGAAGTTCCGCAGCTTTGTCCACGCCCCCATGCGGCACGGCAACCTGTTCCTCGCCGGGGACGCCGCGCACACCGTGCCGCCCACCGGGGCCAAGGGCCTGAACCTGGCGCTGCATGACGTCAAGGTCCTCTTCGAAGGATTCGACAGCTTCTACGCCACCGGCTCCGCCGCGCTCCTGGATGCCTACAGCGACCGCGCCCTGAACAGGGTGTGGAAGGCCCAGCAGTTCTCCTACTGGATGACCTCCATGCTGCACACCCCGGCCGGCGCCGATGACTTCTCCCGTGCCCGCCAGCTTGGCGAGCTCCAGTCCGTGGTGTCCTCCCGCCACGGCAGCGCCTACCTCGCGGAGGCCTACACCGGCTGGCCGGGCGCCCGCTAGGACGCCGGCAGGCCTGAGGAAGAAGCGCATATTTCCGTCGACAGGCACCGGGGCCAGGACTAGCCTTGAACCGTCCCAGCATGGCCCGACAAGGACGACGGAGAGGTATCCGATCATGGGAACGGCAGAGAATGTTGAACTGGTCCGGCGGGGGTATGCGGCCTTCAACGCAGGGGATATGGCGACCCTCAGCGACCTGTTCGCGGAGGACGCAGTCTGGCACGTTGCCGGAAGTGGCGTGCTGTCCGGAACCAAACAGGGTCGCGACGCGGTCCTGGCATACTTCGGCGAACTGGGAGCGCGTACCCAGGGTTCCTTCCAAGCCAACCTCGAGGACATCGTCGGCGGCGAAAACTACACGGTAGCAATCCAGCAGACCCGCGGTGAAAACAACGGCAAGACCCTGGACATGGCCACCGTCATCACGTTTGTGGTCCGCGACGGCAAGATCACGGAAGGGCGGGAGTTCTTCGAGGACACGGCCAAGGCAGACGATTTCTGGACCTGACCGGACAACCGCACGATCGGCCCCGCCCGCAAGCTGTTTCCATCATCGGCGGCGGCATCGCCGGGCTGGCTCTTGCAGCCCGGCTGGATCCCGCGCGTTTCGAGGTCACCGTCACCGAACAGCGGTACGGGCTCCCGACCGTGGGGACATCCTTGGCCATGTGGCCCGCGGCCCAGCGCGCCCTCGGCGCTTTGGGCATCCTGGACGCCGTCAGGGACGCCAGCCCGGCAATCGACGGCATGACCGTCCGGGCGGCCTCCGGGAGGCCATGGACATCAGCGCAGGCGACGGGGCTGATCGGCGTGTCCCGGGTTGACCTCATCCGGCTCCTCGACGGTGCCGTTCCGGGCAGCGTGCGCCGGGTGTCCGGCCGCCTCGACGTCGTCCGGCCCGGTCCCGCCGGCCTCGTGGTGGGCGCCGACGGTGTCCACAGCGCGGTGCGCCGCAGCTGCTGGGGCGCCCGCTCCGGTGCCCGGCCGACCCGCTACCTCGCGGTCCGCGGCGTGGTTCCCGGATCGCTGTGGCGGGGACACACGGGCGAATACTGGGGCCGCGGGCAGCTCTTCGGGATTGGTCCCGCGGCGGCCGGGACCAACTGGTACGCGGCGTTCCGCTCCGGTCCGGGACGCGGAAGCCTCGACGTCGCCGCGGTCCTGGCGGAAACCCGGGCCCGCTATAGCGGCTACGCCCCGGGCATCCGCGACGTCCTGGCCGCCGCGGTACCGGAAACGACCCTGGCGCAGCGGATCTGGACGGCGCCGCCGCTTGGTAGCTATGTCCGCGCCCGGGTGGCACTGCTCGGCGATGCCGCCCACGCAATGACACCCAACCTTGGCCGGGGCGCCTGCGAGGCGCTGGTCGACGCCGTGACCCTCGCGGCGCTGCTCAATACCCGGCCCGTGGAGGAGGCGCTGAGCGCCTACAACCGGGCGCGTCACCTGCGCACGCAGGCTTTGCGGTGGGCGTCGTCGGCCGTGATGCGGCTGGCCCTGGCGGAGCGGGGCCAGCCTGTGCGGGACGCGCTGCTGGGCTTGGCTAGTCCTGGTCCAGGGTCTCGGTCAGGTGGTGCGTCGGAATCCGGTCCCGGTCATAGGTGATTTCGGTGTAGCCGTGCGGCTCGGGCTTCCCGGACGGGCTCAGGTTCACGAAGACGATCTCATCAATGGTGAGGATGCTGCGGCGCGTGATCATGTTCCGGACTTCGGCGCGCATGGTCAGGGATGTCCGGCCGAAGCGGGTCGCGGTCAGGCCCATTTCGATCAGGTCGCCCTGGACCGCGGAGCTGACGAAGTTGATTTCGGAGATGTACTTGGTGACGGCCCGGCCGTTGCCCAGTTGCAGGATGGCGTAGATGGCCGCCTCCTCGTCAATCCACTTCAGCAGGCTCCCGCCGAACAGGGTGCCGTTGGCGTTGAGGTCCTCGGGCCGCACCCATTTGCGGGTGCGGAAGGTGATGTCGGCCGGTTCCATAGTGCGAGGTTAGCCGACTCCGTGACGGGCGGCGTTGTGTGACGCCGCGGCCCGGCGCCGCGCGGCCTCACGCCATGGCGGTGTGCGCGGCGCTGTGCGAATCGATCGGCTTCGCGTAGCAGTACGAGTGCACCATGCCGACATAGGGGCCGAAGTTCGGCACGGACACGAAGCCGGAGTTCTCGTAGAACTGCCGCCCGTCGGTCTGCACCGAGCCGGCCTCCGCCGTCAAGGTGGTAATCCCCAGCGCGTAGGCGTGGGCTTCGAGGGCCGCGAGGATGGAGCTCGCCACTCCCGAGCCGCGGGTGTAGGGCAGCACGTAAAGGCGTTTGATTTCCGCGGTGTGCGCGTCCAGCATGCGAAGGCCGCCGCAGCCGACCGGCTGCCCTGAGGCCTTGTCGTGCGCCACCAGGAACACCGCCGTGTCCGCTTCCGACGGCGGCGGGCCGGGTTCGTGGTCGGGCCGGCCGAAACGGGCCTCGAGTTCCGCCTGCTGGGCGGCCCTCAGGTCCGCGCCGACGGGGTTCGCCCAGGTGACCTGACGGATGTTGAGCCGCGGGTTGGTCTGCATGACTGCCTCGATTCGCCGAAGTGTTATGCAGTCCAAGGCTAGGCACCAGCGGTTTCGGCTGTGTTTCCTGCGGGTAAGCGTCCGAAGAACTGTGAGTTGCGGTGCACTTGCGGCTTCCAGCCCGACGTCCGGGTGGACCTGGCGGTGGCCACAACCTAGCGCCGCACCAGTGTCCGCAGGAGTTTCAGCGCCACAGAGATCGAGGCGATGTCCACCTGCCCCGGTTTGGTCACTTCCGCGAAGGTGTCCTTGAGCCGGCCCAGCTGCTCCTGGTGCCCGCGTTCCCACTCCACGATGCGCTCCACGGCGTCGGATGTGCCGGCCTCTGCGGCACCAGGGCCGTGGGTGGTCTCCATCACCGAGACGGTCATGTCCGCTACAGCGGAATACACATCATCGCGCAGGGCAGCCCGAGCGAGGGCCTCCCAGCGGCTCTGCCGGGGCAGGTCGGTGATGCTGAGCAGCAGGTTCGCGGCGCCGATTCGCTGGAACACCGCGTAGTACACCTCGGCGATGGCGGCGATCGGCTCGCGTACTCCTTCGGAGATCAGGGAGATATCCAGCAGCCCGAAACTCTCCAACAGGTCCGAGGCGCGCCGGCCCAGCTCTGGGGGCATCCCCACGGCGTCCCAGTGCGCGAGCCGCTCTTGCACACGGTCCAGGTCGGAGCCGCGGAGGTAGTCCACGGTCCGGGTCCGCAGCAGGTCCAGGGCGGGCATGATCCTGCCCAAGGCGGCGTCCACGGGCTGGTCGCGGTGGTCGTGCGTCACGTACCACCGCGTGGCCCGGTCCAGGACCCTGCGCATGTGCAGGGTTGCTTCGGCGATGACTTCGTTGGGATATCCGGCGGGGAGTGCGGCCAGCCGGTTGACGATCCACGGCAGGTCGTAGGCTTCCCGCGCCATCACAAAGGCCCTGGCAACACCTGCGGCCGTCGCAGTGGTTTCCTCGATGGCGCGGAAGGCGAACGTGATTCCGCCGAGGTTGATCATGTCGTTGGCCACCACTGTGCACACGATCTGGCGGCGCAGAGGGTGGCCCTCAAGCTCTGCTTCGAAACGTTCGGACAGCAGACGCGGGAAGTACCCGCGCAGGACGCGCCGGAACCACGGGTCGTCGGCAAGGTCGCTGGCATTGAGCTCTGCGGCCAGTTCGATCTTGGCGTAAGCGGCCAGCACCGCAAGTTCGGGCGCGGTCAGGCCCTCACCGGACCGCAGCCGTTCCCGGAGCTGTTCGTTGCTGGGCAGACCCTCCAGCCTGCGGTCAAGGTCGGTGGCGTTCTCGAGCCAGTCCATGGTCCGTTCGAAACCCGGGCTCCACGCCAGCACCAGGTGCCGGTCGTTGTAGAGCAGGACATTCTGGTCCGTGTTATTGGCCAGGACCAGGCTGGCCACTTCGTCCGTGAGGGAATGCAGGAAGCCCGCGCGTTCCGCCGGCTTCATCTTTCCCGCGGCGATCATCCGGTCCACGAAGATCTTGATGTTTACCTCATGATCCGAGCAGTCAACTCCGGCTGAGTTGTCGATCGCATCGGTATTGAGCAGGACGCCGGACAGAGCGGCCTCAATCCGCCCGAGCTGCGTGATTCCCAGGTTCCCGCCCTCGGCGATGATCTTCGTTCGGACCTCATTGCCGTTGACCCTGATGGGGTCGTTCGCCTTGTCGCCAACCTCGGCGTTGCCTTCTAACGAGGCCTTGACGTAGGTTCCGATGCCGCCGTTGTACAGCAGGTCCACGGGCGCCCGGAGGATGGCCTGAAGCAGCGCATGGGGTGGCAGCGACACGGTGCCCGGGTCCAGGCCGAGGGAACTCCTGACCTGTTCCGTGATGCTGATCGCCTTGGCCCCGCGGGAGTGGACACCACCACCCTTGCTGATCAGCGCTGGATTGTAGTCTGCCCAGGAGGAACGGGGGAGGGCAAAGAGCCGCTGCCGTTCCTCGAACGAGGCCGCCGCATCCGGCGCCGGGTCAAGGAAGATGTGCCGGTGATCGAAAGCTGCCACCAGGCGGATGTGGCGGGAGAGAAGCATCCCGTTCCCAAAGACGTCGCCGCTCATATCGCCGATGCCGGCAACTGTGAAGTCCTCTTCCTGGCAGTTCACCCCGAGTTCGCGGAAATGGTGCTTCACGGATTCCCAAGCCCCGCGGGCCGTGATGCCTATCTGCTTATGGTCAAAGCCCACCGTCCCGCCGGACGCGAAAGCATCGCCCAGCCAGAAGCCGTATTCCTCGGCCACCGCGTTCGCAGCATCGGAAAATGACGCTGTTCCCTTGTCCGCCGCCACCACGAGGTAATAGTCGTCGACGTCGTGCCGCACCACCCGCGCCGGAGGCACCACTGTTTCCCCGTGCGCAGTGGTGACCAGGTTGTCGGTGACGTCCAGCAGCCCGCGGACGAAGATCCGGTAGCACTGAAGGCCCTCCGTCAGCCAAGCGTCGCGGTCCACGGAGGGGTCCGGCAACTGTTTGGGATAAAAACCGCCCTTGGCGCCGGTGGGCACAATCACCGAGTTCTTCACGTTCTGCGCCTTGACCAGGCCCAGGACCTCGGTGCGGAAATCCTCGCTTCGGTCGGACCAGCGCAACCCGCCCCGGGCCAGTGCCCCGAAACGCAGGTGAACGCCTTCGACGCGGGGCGAGTACACCCAGATTTCGTATTTGGGACGCGGAAGCGGCGCACTGGCAATGGCGGCGGGGTTCAGCTTAAAGCTCAGGTGGAGCCGCCCCTGGAAGTAGTTGGTGCGGAGCGTGGATTCCACCAGGTTCATGAAGGTGCGCAGCAGCCGGTCGGCGTCGAGGACGGGAATGTCGTCGACCGCGGCCAGCAGTTCCTTCCGGGCCGCGTCGGTGTCCCCGAACCGGCCCGGCGCCTGCAGGTCGGGATCAAACTTGGCCCGGAATAGTGCCAAGAGCGCATGGGTGGCCCGGGCATTGGCCAGCAGGGTGTCGGCCATGAAGCCGTAGGAGGTCGTCGTGCCCAGTTGCTGCAGGTACTTGGCATAGCTGCGCAGGATTGCCGCCTGGCGCCACTCGATGCCCTCCCGGAGGACAAGGCCGTCAAAGCGGTCCGATTCCGAGTCCCCGCGCATGGCGGCCGCGAAGGCATCCCGCAGCAGCCCGCTGGTCCGGGCCGGATCCACGCCCGCTGGGTACCGGACGCCGAGGTCATAGAGGAACAACGGCCGGTCGCTCCCGCGCACAACATCGAAGGGCCGTTGGTTCAGCACCTCCAGGCCGAGGTTGTGGAAGAACGGCAGGATCCGCGTCAGGCTATGGGCGGTGGTCAGGTAGAGCCGGATCCGTGCGTCTTCGGCCAGCGTCGGGGCCGCAGCCGTGGGGACATGAACGGCAAGCTGAGGATCGTTCAGCGGTCGGCCGCCCGTGCCGTCGAGATCGAACTTCTCAAACCGTCTGATGTCTTCAACCGCGTCCTCGACGTCGAAATCAGCCCGGTAGCTGGCCGGGAAGGCGGCGGACCACAGCGTCGACAACCGGCTGGCCTCCGCGGACGGCAACCTGGCACGGAGCGCTTCGTCCAGGCCCGCGGCCCAGGTCCGCGTGGCGCTGATAATGCTCCGCTCCACCGCAGCGGAATCGACGTCGGGCATCCCGCCGGCAGGCAGTTGTATCCGGAAGAACACGCGGGCCATCGGGGATTCACTCAGCCGGACTTCGAATTCGAGCGAGGAGGACCGGAAAGCCTGTTTGAGCTCGTTTTCGATCCGGAGGCGCACGGACGTGCTGTACCTGTGCCGGGGGAGGAACACCAGGGCGGTCATGAAGCGGCCATAGCTGTCAGAGCGCAGGAACACCCGTGTCTGGTGGTGCGCTTGCAGGAGCAGGATCTCCCGGGCAAGCCCGGAAAGTTCATCCAGGTCCCGATGGAACAGCTCGTCCAAGGGGAAGGACTCGAGGACGGTGAGAAGCTGTTTGCCCTGGTGGGAGGCCTCGGTGAAGCCGAAGCGTTCCCGGATGGCGCGTACCTTGTCCCGGATCATCGGGATGCGCCGCACGGACCGGCCCGTGGCGCCCGGGGCGAAGAGGCCCACAAACCGCACTTCTCCCGTGCCTTTCCCTGCGCTGCCGAAGGTCCGGACGAGGATTTCGTCCAGGTAGGCCGGGCGGGGGACCGACGATCTCAGATCAGAAATGGAGATGGTGAAAACCTGTGAATGGGGTAGTCCCGTGACGGGCTGGCGGGCCTCCGGCCGACCGTCCCTGAGCAAACCCAGCCCCGTGCCCGGCCGCAACGCCACGACATCGGTGCCCTCCGACGTCGAGTATTCAAATTCGCTGTAACCCAAAAACGTGAAGTTGCCGCGGTCCAGCCAGTCCAGGAGCTCGCCGAGCTGCTCCGGGGTCGGAACCGTGCCTGCGGGCAGCTGGTCCAGGGAATTGATGGCGCGGGCGAGGCTGGCGTGAATGGCGGGGGTGTCGTCCGCAACCAACTGGACGTCCGCCAGGACACGACGCACGTTGCCGGTGAGCTCCGCGATGGCCCGTGACCCCGGCAGGCGGCCAATCTCCGCCGCCACCCAGGTTTCGGACGACCACCCCGGCGGCTCCTGGGCGGCGCCGGTCGCCACAGCGCCCGGGATGCCGGCGATTCGGCCCGCCGGTCCGGACTGCGACGACCCATGCCGTATTTCCATCAGCCGGCCAGTCCGCGGATCCCGCCGCACCAGGAAATTGGGATGCACCAGCAACCGGATGGACTCGTTTTCGCGGGCCAGCTCGGCGGTGAGCGAATGGATCAGATGCGGCAGGGTGTCTGCAACCACCAGCAGGACGCTGGCGTCGCTTTCGTTCAGGATGGCGACGGCCGCCGTGCCCGACGGGCGGCTGTCCGCCAGTTCCGCATGGCGCCTGGCCCGCTGCTCAAGGTTTTCGGGACTGTAGCCTTGGAGGTCCTCGGGCGCAGCGTGCTCGTAATAGGCTGCGAGGAACTGTTCATCGAAGACGTGGACTGCGCCGGCGGGCGCATGCCCCGGGTGTTCCGATTTGCGTGACATGCCCCTGCGCCTCCACTGCGCGGGATCAACCGCATGCCGCGGCCGACCATCCTGTCCCCACGCCTGCTTTCATCATCGCCGCGTCCGGGGGAGCAGTCCAGTCCCGGCACGCAGCGTACGCCCCCGACGGGTGCCCTGGCCGCTACGCCGGACGGCCGGTGGGATCCTCCGCCGTCGGATCCGCCAGTGCCAGTCCGCCCACGGGGCTGCCGTCCCAGTGGATGAGTTTCCAACCGTTCGCGGGATCGCCTTCCAGCGCCACGATTCCGGTGTTGTCCAGCACGTGCCGGATGGCAAAGTCCGGTTCGATGTTCTCTGCCCGCAGGCCCGCCCACACCCGGATGGCGGCGCCGTGGCTGACCACGGCCACGGATCCTGAGTCCCCGGCCCCGTTGGTGCGGGCCGCTATTGTGGCGATCGCGGCGTCGTAGCGTTCAAAGAAGTCCCGGCCGCTGGGACCGGCAGGCATCCGGCGCTCCAGCTCGCCGTCCGCCCACGAAAAAATGGTGCCGATGTACCGCTTGTGCGATTCGTGGTCCGTCTGCTTTTCCAGCGACCCGGCTTCGATCTCGTGAAGGCCCTCAAGCACCTCGGTTTCCAGCCCGTGCACCCGGGCGAGCGGTGCCGCCGTGATCTGCGTCCGAACCAGGGTGGAAGCGTACAGGGCAAGGATCCGCTCGTTCGCCAGGGCGCGGGACAACACCTCAGCCTGACGCTGGCCGAGTTCGGTCAGCCCTGGCCCCGGGTGCGCTGTGTCCAGCTGGCCCAGGACATTGCCGGGCGTCTGGCCGTGCCGGATGAGCAGAAGTCTCATTTGAGGTGGTCCACCAGCTGGTCCGCGATGCCTGTGTACTTGCCCGGGGTCAGCGCCAGCAGGCGGGCTTCGGCGTCGGCGGACAGGCCGAGGCTCTGGACGAATTCCTGCATCCGGGCGGCATCCACGCGCTGGCCGCGGGTCAGGTCCTTGAGCCGCTCGTACGGGTTTTCCATGCCGTCGACGCCGGCGATGGCCTCGGCGCGCATGACCATCTGGATGGCTTCGCCGAGGACTTCCCAGTTCGTGTCCAGGTCCGCGGCCAGCACGTCCTCGGCAACCTTGAGCCGGTCCAGGCCCTTGGAAACGTTCGAGATGGCGAGCAGCGAGTGGCCGAACGCCACACCGATGTTGCGCTGCGAGGAGGAGTCGGTGAGATCACGCTGCCAGCGGGAGGTGACCAGGGTGGAGCCGAGCACGTCCAGCAGGCCGGAGGAGATCTCGAGGTTGGCCTCGGCGTTCTCGAAACGGATCGGGTTCACCTTGTGCGGCATGGTCGAGGAACCCGTGGCGCCTGCCACCGGGATCTGCACGAAGTAGCCGATCGAGATGTAGCTCCAGATGTCGGTGCAGACGTTGTGCAGGATGCGGTTGAAACGCGCGACGTCGGCATAGAGTTCGGCCTGCCAGTCGTGGCTTTCGATCTGGGTGGTCAGCGGGTTCCAGGCCAGGCCGAGGCCTTCGACGAAGCCCTTGGCGACGTGCTCCCAGTCGGCGCCCGGGACGGAGGCGACGTGGGCGGCGTAGGTGCCGGTGGCGCCGTTGATCTTGCCGAGGTATTCGGTGCGGGCGATCCGGTCCAGCTGCCGGTTGAGCCGGTGCGCGATGACGGCCAGCTCCTTGCCCAGCGTGGTGGGCGTGGCGGGCTGGCCGTGCGTGCGGGAGAGCATCGGCATGGCGCGGTTGTCCCCGGCCATGGCGCTGATCTGGGCGACGAGGGCGCGGGCCGCGGGCAGCCACACATCCTCCACGGCCCCCTTGATGCCAAGGGCGTAGGAGAGGTTGTTGATGTCTTCGGAGGTGCAGCCGAAGTGCACCATGGCGGTCAGCCGGTCGATTCCGATGCCTGGCAGGCGGCGGCCGATGTAGTACTCGACAGCCTTGACGTCGTGGACCGTCACGGCCTCGATCTCGGCCAATTCGGTGACGGAGGCGGCGTCGAACTCCGTGACGATCGCGCGCAGTTGTTGCTGTTGTTCCGCCGTGAGCGGGCCGGCCCCGGGCAGGACGCTGTTGCCGGTCAGGTGGATCAGCCACTCGACCTCAACAGCCACGCGGTCGCGGTTCAGGGCCGCCTCGGAAAGGTAGTCGACCAGCGGCGCGACGGCGGACTGGTAGCGGCCATCCAGCGGGCCGAGCGCGATCTGGTGGTCGGACGCGGCGAGGGCCAGGCGTCCGGACGGCGTGCGGGTATCAGCTGTGGCGGCAGTTTCAGGCATGTGCCGATTCTTTCACGAAGTGCCGCCGGGCCTTAAGCGCCCCCGTCCTTATGACATTGCCGGCTGGCAGTGCATGGCGGTCCGGGACGTTGTCCACATAGCCTGACGGCGCTCTTCAGCGGGCACCGGCCGCCCCGCTAGCGTCGTTCCATGACCAGAGGAATGACTGGTGGCTTCCCGCCGGGACCGGCGGGAACCCTGGCAGTGCAGGACGTGGCGGTTCTTGGCGTGACGGCCGCCGACGCCCTCGAGTGCGCTTCGCACAGTTATGAAGTCCAGCAGTTCGCGGCGCGCGTGGCCCGGTGCGCCGATGAAGCTGATGCGGTGCTCGCCGCCCTCGCCCGCCTTGAGCTGCAGACCTGGCAGTCACCGGCCGGCCGCGCCTACCGTGTGGCCTTGTCCCTGCACGCGGCGGCGCTGCGCCGGAGCCGGGATGCCCTGCTCGATGCTGTTGCCGTGGTGCTCCGGCACGCCCGGAATGTGGCGCAGCCCGCGGACCGGATGGGACCCTGATGGCCGAGGCCACTCCGGCTGGCTCCGGCAGCAGCCCCGGGGTTTCCGCGCCGCCGCGCGACGGCAGCCTGCTCATCCGGGGCGGAATCGGCGGGGTGAGCTTCCAGTTTGAGGAGCTGCTGGCGGGTGCCGCGGCACTGGACGGGCTGGTCCGGCAGCTGCAAATGGTTGAAGTGGAGGCCGACACCGTCCGGCGCGCACTCTTTCCCTATCAGTCCGAGTCCTACACCAGCGGCAGCAACGCCATCATCGCCGTGGGGGAGGCCGGCCGGGAGGTCGGACGCGTCCGGGCGCAACTGCAGCGGATCGGCGACGACGTCCGCGCCAGTCACCGTGAATACGAATATGCCGAATCCCGGAATGCCCTGCTGCTGCGGATGGGACTGCACGGCTCCGAGTACGGCGCAGCACCGGAGCCCTTCGCCCTGCCCGGGGTGCGCGGGACCGTTGAAGACTGGGTCGCCATGGCGCCCCGGAATCTCACCGTGCTGCTTGGCCTGCCCGGGCCGCTGGCCGCCGTAGCCGGCGCCCTGGCCGGCCCCACTGACATCCGCCGCCTGGTCCGGGACGCCACGGAAGCGCCGGGGCTCGTGTTCCTCAAACCCCGTCCGGTCAGCGTCGTGGGCCGGGAGACGTTTACCGCCGACGTCGACCTCTCACCGGCCGGGCTGTTGCGGCGGGCCGGTGCAGTGGGAGAGCACGGCGGCCGGATCGAGGTTATCGAGGTCGACGGCGGATCCCGGCCCGCGTGGGTGGTGGTCATTCCCGGAACCCAGCAGGGTGCCCTGCCGGAAGGCACCAACCCCTTTGACCCCGCCGGCATCGCGGAGGCCCTGGGCTATGACTCGGCGTCGACGGCGGAGGCCATCCGGGAGGCGTTGCGGCAGGCCGGGGCCGAGGCCGGCGATCAGCTCGTGGCCGTCGGTTACAGCCAGGGCGGGATCCACGCGATGAATCTCAGCAAGGACCGCGTTGTCCTGGCTGAGTACGACCTCAAGTTCGTGCTGACCGCGGGCTCGCCGGTGGGCGGAATCAGCCCGGGGCCGGGGATCCGCAGCCTGCACCTGGAACATGAGCAGGACTGGGTGCCGGGGGCAGACGGCCAGGCGAACCCGGACACCAGGGACCGGGTGACCGTGACCCTCACCAACCCGCTGGCTGTGCCGCCGCTCCAGGACATGGGCCTGGGTCCGGGGCACCGGCTGGAGAATTACGCCGACGGGGCCGCGCTCATCTCGGCGAGCCGGGACAACACGTTGCAGGACTCCACCGCGGCGCTGGCCGCGGTCGTGGGAACCGGCGGGGCGGCGACGGTGACCCGGTTCTCGCTCCGGCGCGAGGCCCGGCAGGAACCGCGGGCAACGCCCGCAACCACTTCGGGCCCGCGCGGCGCGGGCGCTTCTAACGATCGAGGGCGGGAAGGAAGCTCGCCACGAGGGACACCGCGCTGATGATGATGGCGGCGAACACGGCGGTCCAGAAGAACGAGTCAATGGTGAAGTGCACAGTGGTGTAGCTGCTGATCCAGGATGTCAGATAGAGCATCGCGGCGTTGATAACCACGGTGAACAGGCCCAGGGTGAGGATGGTGATCGGCAGCGATAGGAGGCTGACGATGGGCTTGACGAAGGCATTGACCAGGCCGAAGATCAAGCCGATGAACAGGTAGCCCAAGACGATGTTGATGGTGCCGTCGCCCTGGGTGGAAATGTCCAGGCCCGTGAGGATCCAGCAGGCGATTGCCAGGGCCAACCCGTTGATGATGACTCGTACGATGAATGAGCGCATGGCCCCATGCTGTCATACGCCCGGCGGCGACGGCAGGGACCATATTCCCCATGTCGGCAGCGGCCGTCCCATAGGGGCAGCGATCATCTCCCGCAACGGCGGCAGTGACCCGAAGTAGGCTAGTTGGCATGACTTCATCAGAAAACCCGGCCGGGGGCATCAGGCCCCGTCCGGTGGTAGACCTCCTCCCCCGCTACGCGGCCGGAAAACCCCCCGTCCCCGTGGAAGGCCTGGCCAGCTACAAGCTGTCCTCCAACGAAAACCCGTTGCCCCCGATCCCTGCAGTGCAGCAGGCCATCGCGGCGCAGACCGACTTCAACCGCTACCCCGATCCGCTCAGCAGCAGGCTGCGTGAATCGCTCGCCCGCTTCCTGGATGTTCCCGCCGAGGACATCGTCACGGGCGCCGGCAGCCTGGGCGCCCTGAACCAGCTGCTGACCACCTTCGCCGGCCAGAACGACGACGGCAAGGCCGACGAAGTCATCTACGCCTGGCGCTCGTTTGAGGCCTACCCGATCTGCGTCGGACTGGCCGGTGCCGAGAGCGTCCGGATCCCGCTGACGGCCGACGGGCGCCATGGCCTGGACGCCATGGCCGCCGCGGTGACTGCACGGACGCGGATGATCCTGCTGTGCACGCCCAACAACCCGACCGGACCCATCTTGACGGCCGAGGAAACGGAGCGCTTCATCAACGCCGTTCCGGCCGACGTCGTGGTGGTCATCGACGAGGCCTACCAGGAATTCGTGCGCGCCGGCGACGCCGTGGACGGCATCGCCATGTACCGCAAGTACCCCAACGTCGTTGTCCTGCGGACCTTCTCAAAAGCGCACGGCCTCGCCGGACTCCGCGTGGGGTACAGCGTCGCCCGGCCCGAGCTGACACAGCACCTGCGCGTCGCTGCCACCCCCTTCGCCGTGTCCCAGATCGCGGAAACGGCGGCTGTTACATCGCTCGAGCACTTCGCCGATGTTGTAGAAAGGGTACAAAGCCTGGTGGACGAACGGGACCGGGTCACGGCCGGACTGCGTGAGCTCGGATGGTTCGTTCCGGAGGCCCAGGGCAACTTTGTCTGGCTCAATCTGGGCGAAAACAGCTCGGAATTCGCCGCCCTCGCGGCGGAACGGGCACTGTCCGTGCGTGCCTTCGGCAACGAGGGCGTCCGGGTCAGCATCGGCGAAACGGAAGCCAACACCCGTTTCCTGGAGCTCTGTGCGATCTATACAAAACCGCCGCAGCGTTCCTAGCGCTTAACACTGCGCGCTCAGGCCGCCCCGTGCGGATAAAGTAAGGACCAGTAAGCCAAAATATATGCCGGACCTGGAATGTATTCCCGGTCCGGCATATATCCCAGCGATTGCGGCGCATTCGGATGCGTCAAGCAAGGAGACGGTATGGGCGCCACACATCTGCCCTCTACCGAGTTCGACGGAACCGAAATGGATGACCAGCTCGAAGCGGAGGCCGAGGCCCAACTCGGCGACCCCGCCGAGCCGATGGTGCAGTTGCTGGGCCCGGACGGCACCCTGGGCTCGGACCCGGTCTTCTCAAAGTACGCCGAGAAGCTGGATCCGGACACGCTGCGCGGCTTCTACGCGGACATGGCCAAGATCCGCCGTTTCGACGTGGAAGCCACCGCTCTGCAACGGCAGGGCCAACTGGCCCTGTGGGTCCCGCTCACGGGACAGGAAGCCGCCCAGATCGGCTCCGGACGGGCCAGCCAGCCGCAGGACTACATCTTCCCGACCTACCGCGAGCACGGCGTGGCCCTGACGCGGAACGTGGACCTGGCCGAGCTGCTGCGCCAGTTCCGGGGCGTCTCCAACGGCGGCTGGAACCCGAAGGACACGAACTTCCACCTCTACACGCTGGTCCTGGCCGCCCAGACCCCGCACGCCGTCGGTTACGCCATGGGCATCCAGCGGGACCAGAAACTGGCGGCCGCCAACGCCGTCGCCAGCGGGGAGGCGGGACAGTCGGTGGAGCCGAACGCCGCCGTCATGGTGTACTTCGGCGACGGCGCCAGCTCCGAAGGGGACGTCCATGAATCCATGGTGTTCGCCGCCTCCTACCAGGCGCCCGTGGTCTTCTTCTGCCAGAACAACCACTGGGCCATCTCCGTGCCGAGTTCCGTGCAGACCCGCATCCCGCTCGCCAACCGCGCCAAAGGCTACGGCTTCCCCGGCATCAGGGTGGACGGCAATGACGTGATCGCGGTCCACGCGGTCACGGAATGGGCGCTGGAGCGTGCCCGCGACGGCCATGGTCCCGTGCTGATCGAGGCGTTCACCTACCGGGTCGGGGCGCACACCACGGCCGATGACCCCACCAAGTACCGCGGATCCGCCGAAGAGGGCCTGTGGCGTGCCAAAGACCCGCTGGCACGGCTGGAGAAGTATCTCCGGGCCGAGGGCCTCGCGGATGACAGCTTCTTCGAGCAGGTCAGGGCCGACGGCGACGAGCTCGCCGCCTACGTCCGCAAGACCACCCATGACCTCGAAACCCCGGACATCCGGACCGCCTTCGCCAACACCTACGTGGAGGCCCACCCGCTGGTGGCCGAGGAACTGGCCTGGTTCGAGGAATACAGCGCAGGGTTCGCCGATGAGGCGTCCGCCGATGAGGCGTCCGCCGATGAGGCGTCCGCCGATGAGGCAGAGACAGTCCAGACAGACAGGGCGGCCCGCTGATGACCACCATGACCATTGCGAAAGCCATCAATGAGGGTCTGCGGGCCACGCTGAGCAACAACCCCCGCTCGCTGCTGATGGGCGAGGACATCGGGGCCCTTGGGGGCGTCTATAGGGTCACCGACGGGCTGATCGCCGAATTTGGCGCCGACCGCGTGGTGGATACCCCGCTGGCCGAATCCGGCATTATCGGCACCGCGATCGGCCTGTCCCTGCGGGGCTACCAGCCGGTCTGCGAGATCCAGTTCGACGGCTTCGTGTTCCCGGGGTTCAACCAGATCACCACCCAGCTGGCCAAGATGCACTCGCGCAGCAACGGCAACCTGACCGTTCCCGTCGTCATCCGGATCCCTTACGGCGGCGGCATCGGCTCAATTGAGCACCACTCCGAATCGCCGGAGGCGCTGTTCGCCCACACGGCCGGGCTGCGCATCATCACGCCGTCCAACCCGCACGATGCCTACTGGATGATCCAGCAGGCCGTTGACTGCCAGGATCCGGTAATCGTCTTCGAACCCAAGCGCCGCTACTGGCTCAAGGGCGAGGTCGACACCGAGACCCCTGGCGCGTCCGCGGACCCCTTCAAGGCGCATGTGCTCCGCGAGGGCACCGACGCGACCGTCGTCGTCTACGGCCCGCTGGTGCCCGTGGCCCTCGCCGCGGCCGAGGCCGCCGCCGAGGACGGCCACAGCGTCGAGGTAATCGACCTCCGTTCCATCTCGCCGATCGACTTCGACACCGTTACGGCCTCGGTCCGGAAGACGGGCCGGCTGATCGTGGCCCACGAGGCCCCCACATTCGGCGGCATCGGCGGCGAAATCGCCGCACGGATCAGCGAACGGGCGTTCCATTCACTGGAGGCCCCCGTCATCCGCGTCGGGGGATTTCACATGCCCTACCCCGTGGCCAAGGTCGAAGAAGACTACCTGCCGGACATCGACCGCATCCTTGAGGCGCTCGACCGCGCCCTGGCGTACTGACGAGGACCCATGACGCTCAACAAGTTCAACCTGCCCGACGTCGGCGAAGGGCTGACGGAGGCCGAAATCGTCGCCTGGAAGGTCAAGGCCGGCGATACCGTGGCCATCAACGACGTCCTGTGCGAGATCGAGACGGCCAAGTCCCTGGTGGAACTGCCCTCACCGTTCGCGGGAACCGTCACCGAACTGCTGGTGCCCGAGGGGGTCACTGTGGATGTCGGCACGCCGATCATCAGCGTGAGCGACGCCGTCGCCGCCCCGGAGCCGGCCGCCGCGGCACCTGCCGCAGCGCCCGTCGCCCAGGAGCGGGCGGCCGCCGCGCCCATGTACGGCACGCTGCCCGCTGATACGTCCGACGCCGGCGAAGCAGCCGGGCGCCCGGCCGGCGGGCCGCTGGTGGGCTCCGGTCCCAAGGCCGACGCCGTCAAGCGCCGGCGGCGGATTTCCGCCCCTTCGGCCGCCGGCCACGAAGCCCCGGCCTCCACTGCGGCTACCGGCGCTGCCTTCCCGGTGGCCGAGCGGGTGGGCGTAGAGGCCCACGACATATGGATCAACCCGGACGCGGCCAGCCGCCCTGCCGACGCGGCCACAGCCCCCGACGACTCCGTTGACGCGCGCCCCACCTTGGGCGGTGCCATCAGCGGCCTGGTCGGCAAGGTGCTGGCCAAGCCGCCGGTCCGCAAGATCGCCCGCGACCTCGGGATCAACCTGGCCGACGTCGTGCCCACCGGCGCCCGCGGTGAAGTGACCCGGGAGGACCTGGTGAGTTACCAGGCCCAGCGTGACGCCGAGGTGGACAAGGCCGACTCGTTCTGGGGCAAGTCCGGCCGCCCGCAGGACCAGCGGATTGAGCGGATCCCGGTCAAAGGCGTCCGCAAAGCCACCGCAAAGGCCATGGTCGAATCCGCGTTCGCCGCGCCGCACGTCAGCATCTTTGTCGACGTCGACGCCAGCCGCACCATGGAATTCGTCAAGCGCCTCAAAGCCTCCCGCGACTTCGAAGGCATCAAGGTCTCCCCGCTGCTGATCCTGGCCAAGGCGGTTATTTGGGCCGCGGCGCGAAACCCGAGTGTCAACGCCACCTGGGTGGACAACCCGGACGGCAGCGATTCCGCGGAGATCCACGTCAAGCACTTCATGAACCTGGGCATCGCGGCCGCGACGCCCCGCGGGCTGATGGTGCCGAACATCAAGAACGCCCAGGACCTCTCGCTCAAGCAGCTGGCCCTGGCCCTGAACGAGCTCGCCACCACGGCGCGGGCCGGCAAGACCCAGCCTGCCCAGATGCGGGGCGGCACGCTCACCGTGACCAATATCGGCGCCCTCGGGATCGATACCGGCACGCCGATTATCAACCCGGGCGAGGTCGCGATCGTGGCGTTCGGCACCATCAAGCAAAAGCCCTGGGTCCTGGACGGCGAAGTCATTCCGCGCTGGATCACCACCCTCGGCGGCTCTTTCGACCACCGCGTGGTGGACGGCGACCTTTCGGCCCGCTTCATGGCCGACGTCGCCGCCATCCTGGAAGAGCCGGCCCTGCTGCTGGACTAGCCGGCGAAACAGGCCACGAAACAACAGAACCCCGCCGCTGAACCATTTCAGCGGCGGGGTTTCTCAGTGTTGGGGTTTCCCAGTCGTGGGTTTCCCAGGGGCGGGCCTGGCCCGGGGCGGGTCAGTTTCCCGAGTATGCGGTCAGGATCTGGACCAGCGCGGGATCGCCGCTCATGCGGGCGAGGGCGGCCGAGGCGGCAAACATCAGGCCCGCGAGCCCCGCGCTGCAAGCGCTGATTCCCGTCAGGAACTTCCAGTCCTCACGGAGCACGCTGCGCATGGTGTCGGGCATGCGCAGGCCCGGGGCAATCAGGTTGGGTGCGCTGTCGGTTGATCCGTCGTCCAGGAACGCGACAACGCGCCCGGCACCGCGGTCCACGCGCATGGCGCTGATGTGGTTGCCGTGCCGGGCCAGCAGGATGTCGTGGCCAACCAGCTGGCGGCGCTGAAGAGTGATCATGGGGCTCCCTTGGTAGGTGGGTTCTCGAAACGTCCGCACCATCGCAGGGCACCTCCCATTTTACTGAGCCGGTCCGTGCCGGGCGGCCCGCTGGGCGGTGAGGCTGCCCACGGCTGGGGGTGATCCTCGTCAAGTCCAGTCGCAGTCGAGTCCGCGCCGTCCTGTTCCGCGGATACGCCCCGGCACTAGAGTGGCACCAGCCGCCGACAGCCCGGGCGGAAGCGGATCAAAGGAGATGTTGCGTGTTTTCAAGCCCGTACCCCGACGTCGATGTTCCCAACCTCGGCATTTTACGACTACCTTTTCGGCGCGCTGGCAGAGGAGGACCTGGACCGGGTCGCCGTCGTCGATGGCGCCAGCGGTGCGGAGACCACGTACCGGGCGCTGCGCGGGCAGATCGACGCCCTCGCCGGCGCCGTTGCCGCCCAGGGCCTGGGCGTGCACGGCGTGGCAGCCATCCTGTGCCCCAACGTCCCCGCCTTTGCGACCGTCTTCCACGGACTGCTCCGGGCCGGCGCCACGGTCACCACCATCAACGCCCTGTACACGGCGGACGAGATCGCCGCCCAGCTCACCGACGCCGGCGCTGACTGGCTCTTCACCGTATCGGCGCTGCTGCCGGCCGCCCGGGAAGCCGCCGAAAGGACCGGGATCCCTGCCTCGCGGCTCGTGGTGCTCGACGGCGCCGACGGCCACCCCTCGCTGGCCGACCTGCTCGCCATGGGCGCACCGGCTCCCCGCGTCTCGTTCGATCCCGCCACGCATGTGGCCGTGCTGCCCTACTCCTCCGGCACCACCGGCCGGCCGAAGGGGGTCATGCTCAGCCACCGGAACCTGGTCGCCAATGTGGAACAGGCCAGGGGCCTGCTCGACGTCGGCCCCGACGACCGGATCCTGGCGCTGCTGCCGTTTTTCCACATCTACGGACTGACCGTGCTGCTGAACCTCGCACTGCGCCAGCGGGCCAGCCTGGTCACCATGCCCCGGTTCGATCTGCCTGAGTTCCTGCGGATCATCCAGGACCACCGGTGCAGCTACCTGTTCATCGCCCCTCCCGTGGCCGTGGCGCTGACCAAGCACCCGCTCGTAGCCGAGTACGACCTCAGCTCGGTGCACACCACCTTGTCCGGCGCGGCGCCGCTGGACGGCGAACTCGGCACGCGCCTGGCCGACCGTCTCGGCTGCCGGGTCCTGCAGGGCTACGGCATGACCGAGATGAGCCCGGTTTCGCACCTCATTCCGCGTGCAGGCCGCGATGGACTCAGCGTCCCCGTCAGTTCCGTGGGGTACACGGTGCCGAACATGCAGTGCCGCCTCGTGGACCCGGCCACGGGGGAGGAGATCCCGGTTCCCGCGGAAGGAACCAGCGCGCCGGGGCACCTGTTGTGCCGCGGACCGAACGTGATGCTCGGCTACCTCAACCGGCCGCAGGAAACCGCGGACACCCTGGACGCGGACGGCTTCCTGCGCACCGGGGACATCGCCACGGTGCGGGCGGACGGGGTGGTGACGGTCGTGGACCGGCTCAAGGAACTGATCAAGTACAACGGCTACCAGATCGCCCCGGCGGAACTGGAGGCGCTGCTCCTCACCCACCCCGGCATCGCCGACTCCGCGGTGGTCGGCTCCCTCGACGCCGACGGCCAGGAAGTGCCCAAGGCGTTCGTGGTCCGCCAGCCGGGCGCGGACGGCGATGCCTTGGACCTGGCGGGCGTCATGGACTTCGTGGCGGCCCGAGTGGCACCGTTCAAGAAAATCCGACAGGTTGAGTTCATCGAGGCCGTGCCGAAATCCGCCTCAGGAAAAATCCTGCGGCGGATGCTTGGGTCTGCAGGCTCAGACACCGGCCAGGCCGCCGTGCCAGCAGCGGCACCGAAGAAGCAGTAGCGCCTCAGTCGGCGTCGGTCTTGGCGATGTAGACGTCACAGGGGGCGTTGTGGGCCACGCTGTTCGCAACGCTCCCCAAGACCCGGCCGATTCCGCTCATGCGCCGGTTGCCGACCACGATCATCAAGGCACTGGTCCGTTCGGCTTCCCGGATCAGGGCCTCGGCCGGCTTGCCCCGCGCGGCGGCGTACGTGACGGTGATGTCCGGGCGGCGCAGGCCTTCCGCGACCGAGCGCGCAACCGTTTCCGCGTTGCCGGCGTCGGAAACGATCCACTGGTCACTGCCGCTGCCGAAGACCTGAGTCTTGTCGCTGTCAAAGGCGCTGACCACATGAAGTGTCGCCCCCACGGAAACTGCGAGGTCGCGCGCGGTGTGCGCCGCCCGCAGTGCAGTTTCACTGCCGTCGACGCCGACAACGATTATTCCGGTCATGGACCGCTCCTCTTTCAACGAGTAATGCTGTTTAGTGTGCCTGGCCGATCAGCTGGCCCCAGCGCGCCCCAGTCGAGGCCCGGCATGGATCCTGCCGGTGTTCACGCTACAGGGCGGCCAGCGCTTCCCGCAGGACCGGCGCGAGACGCCGCACGCCCTCGCGGATCGATTCGGGCGGCACCGCGCTGAACGCCAGCCGGATCTTGTTCGACGGGTCGTCCGTGTTTGTAAAGGCCGCGCCCGGAATGAAGACGACGCCGGCGTCGATGGCCTTCTTCAGCAGCGGGTAGGTGTCCACGCCGTCGGGCAGCGTGACCCACACGAAGAACCCGCCCTCGGGGTGCGTCCAACTCAGTCCCTCCGGCATGTATTCGGCCAGGGCGGCAAGCATTGCCTCGCAGCGTTCCTGGTACAACCCGCGGTACGTCTCGATCTGGCCGCGCCAGTCGTAGTCGCGCAGATAGGCCGACACCAGCATCTGGTTCAGCGTCGGCGGGCACAGGGTGACGGCCTCCGATGCCAGGTAATACCGGCGCTGCAGGTGGGCCGGGACCAGTGCCCAGCCGATCCGCAGGCCCGGGGCGAAGATCTTGGAAAAGGACCCCATGTAGATGACGTCATCCGGGTTGGCTGCCCGCAAGGGGGTGAGCGGCTTGCCGTCGAAGCGGAGCAGGCCGTAGGGGTTGTCCTCCAGCACCAGAATATTCGCGCGACGGCATATATCCACCACGGTTTGGCGGCGTTCCGCGGACAGGGTGATGCCGGACGGGTTGTTGAAGCTGGGGATGGTGTAGAGGAACTTGACGTTCTTGCCCGCGGTCTGGAGGGCGGCGATCTTTGCCTCCAGCAGATCAGGGATGATGCCGTCGCCGTCCATCGGCACCGTTTCGACCTCCACCTGGTAGGCCTCGAAGGTGTTGAGGGCCCCGACATAGGTGGGGTCCTCCACGAGGACCACGTCGCCCGGATTGCAGAAAACCTTGGTGGCTACATCCTGCGCGGACTGCGAGCCGGCCGTGATGACGATGTTCGCGGGGTCGGCGTCGAGGATGCCCTCTGCCGCCATGACCTCGCAGATCTGGATGCGGAGTTCTTCGGTGCCCTGGCCGCCGCCGTACTGCAGGGCGGTCATCCCCTGCTCGGCGATGATCTTCGCGGCGGTCTGGCCCAGGCGTTCCAGCGGCAGGGACTGCAGGTAGGGGCTGCCGCCGGCGAGGGAAACTAGGCCGGGGCGCATCGAGATGTCGAAGACATCCCGGACTGCCGACTGCTTGATATTTGCTGCGCGCTCCGAGAACAGAATCTCGTGGCGGTGGGCGGACGTAGCCGCACGTTCGATTGCGTCAATGGCCTCGGCCGGAAGTACTGCTGCGGCGGCATCAAGTGTTTCGTGGGTCACAAACCCAAGGATACTACCCGTGTTGTCTTGGGGGAAACGATTGTTTCCAAATGGCCCCGGCCTGAAGCCCGCCGGGTGCGCTTGGGATGGCCCGGGGCCGAGCGCGGGTGCGGTAGCTTAGGCCGCTTCCGCAGCGGGAGCCTCGGCCAGCGCGTCGAACACACCCTTGATCTGCTCGACAACTTCGGCGTCGTCCTTGGGGTGGACCTCGGCGAAGCGGACCATTGAGCCCGGGACTGCCAGCTTGACGTTTTCGAGGACCTGGGCGCCGGCGATGCCGACGGCCTTGCGGGCCTCGTCCTGGGCCCAAACGCCGCCGAACTGGCCAAAGGCGGTTCCGACAACCGCGGTGGGCTTGCCGGACAGGGCGCCTGCGCCGAAGGGGCGGGACAGCCAGTCGATGGCGTTCTTCAGCGAGGCCGGGACGGTGCCGTTGTGCTCCGGCGTGACCAGCAGGATGGTGTCGGCCTCGTTGGCGGCGGCACGCAGGGCGGCGGCGGCCGCGGGCACCTGGCCTTCGACGTCGATGTCTTCGTTATAGAAGGGGATGTTGCCCAGGCTCTCGTGAATGACCACGTCCACCTGTTCCGGTGCGTTGAGCGCGATGGCCTCGGCCAGCTGCAGGTTGGTGGAGCCGGCGCGAAGGCTGCCGACGAGCGTGAGGATGGTCTTCTTGGACATGTGTACTCCTGTGCATCACGCCGCAGGGTGATTCCGGCGGCTGGTGGATCGTGAGGCTTTGGGGGCCTTCACCCATGCTAAACGGACTGCGGTCCGGTTGTATTCCGGGGCGCTAGAATCAGCGGTGTGAGCCTCATCCCGATCCGTCCCGGTGCCCAGTCCGGGGGAGGGCGCCCCGCCGCGCCCGCCGCAGAATCAGCGCGCCGCGACGCGATGCGCAACAGGGAGCTCCTGCTCTGCGCCGCCCGGGAAATCGTGGAGGAATCGAGCGTCGACGCCCTCACCATGGACCGGCTGGCGCAGCGCGCCGGAGTCGGAAAAGGGACAATCTTCCGGCGGTTCGGCAGCCGTGCCGGCCTGATGATGGCGCTCCTCAGCGACGCGGAGGCCGAATTCCAGGGCCGCTTCATGTTCGGCCCGCCCCCGGTGGGGCCCGGGGCTCCGCCCCTGGAGCGGCTGATCGCCGTAGGCGCCGCCCGCATTGACTGGATTCTGGAATTCGGGGAGCTGGCGCGGGCCGCGGACGCCTCGGTCTACAACAGGTTCGATGTCCCACCGGCCGTCCTCTGGCACCGCCATCTTGAGATGCTGCTGCGCGGCGCCGGCGTGACGGCGGACCCGTGGCTCATGGCGTCGGCCCTGGGGGCGTCGCTGGAGCCGGAACTGCTGCTCCATTCCGTCGGCGTGCACGGAATTGCACCGGAGCGCCTCGCGGACACCTGGCGGGAACTTGTCACGCGCGTAGTGTGCGGATCCTAGCGCTGCCGCCGATTCCGCCGGTGCCGCCGGTTCCGTGGGCCAAATCCATTCCGCGGAGTTATTCATAACGATCTGTGGCGAAGCCGCCGTGTCGCGGCCCGTGGAAGCCCGGCGGAGCCCGGCTGATGTGATAGCTTCCTCTGGAATGTGACCCGCAACATAGCCCACAAGGGCTCAGCCGCAAGGCATGCGGGCGGCCGGAAACCAACTGGCCATACTCCCGAACCGGCCGCGGAACCCGCTGCCGGATGGGGACGACGGAAGGATCGACGTTGTGAATAATCTTGTCCCTGGAACAGGCAGGCCCGCCCGTGCGGCCGCAGCCTTGACGCCCCGATCCGCTCAGGCAACGGCGATCCATAACTAGCCGCTCCATGCTTCGATATCTCGCAAAACGTGCGCTCACGTATGTCTTCATGATCTTCCTGACCACCAGTGCCGGCTATCTCCTGGCTGTGAGCACGCTGCAGCCGGCGCTGCTTGAGCAGGAGCGGATTCCGCGGCCCACGCCCGAGCAGGTGGTCAATTCCTTCCGGCTCAAGGGGCTCGATCCCACGCTCAGCCCGTGGGAGCGCTACGTCGACTGGCTCACCGGCATACTTACCCGCTGGGACTGGGGCCGGAGCCCCAACGGCGCCTTCATCAACGCCGAGTTCGGCGACCGGGTCTGGATCTCAACCCGGCTCTTCCTGGCTTCAATCATCCTGACCCTCGTGATCGGCGTCGCCCTCGGCGTCTTCACCGCGGCCCGCCAGTACAAGGCCTCGGACCGGGCCATCACCTCGTACAGCTACCTCATGTACATCGTCCCCGCGCCGATCGCCTACTTCCTGGTGCAGCTGGGCGCCATCAACATCAACGAGTCGGTCGGGGAGCGCGTCTTCTTTGTCACCGGCATCTCCACCCCGGGCCTCGACGGCGACGGCTGGGCCCAGTTCGTCGACATGCTCGCCCACTACGCCGTGCCCACGTTCGCCATCACGATTGTGGGCTGGGGTGCCTACCAGATCGCCCAGCGCCAGTATCTGCTGGACAACGTCAACGCCGACTTCGTCAGGACGGCACGGGCCAAGGGCCTGACCCGCAACCAGGCCATCAGCCGGCACGCCCTGCGGGTGTCCTTCATCCCCGTGGCGCAGAGCATTGCGTTCACCATCCCGGCCATCTTCGCCGGCGGCTTCTTCGCCGAGAAGATCTTCGCCTGGCACGGGGTCGGGTCCTGGTCCATCGACTCGATCGCCCTGCAGGACGTCAACGCGGCCACCGCGACCCTCGCCTACGGCTCCGTCATTTTTGCGGTCGGAGCGATCCTCGCCGACTTCGCCACCACGCTCGTCGACCCGAGAGTGCGGGTGCAGTAATCATGACCAACCTCAACACGATTGACCCGCCCGCCGTCCTGGACGAAGGAAAGTTCGGGGACGACGACGTCGTGATCGGCAAGTCGCGGATCATCCTGCGGCGCTTCCTGCGCAACCGTACCGCCGTCGCCGGCCTGGCCATTTTCCTGGCCCTGACCCTCTTCTCCTTCATCGGCGGCTTCTTCAGCAGCTGGGGCAAGGAGACCATCGACCCCTTCAACATCGGCATGCCGCCCTCCGCGGAGCACCTGCTGGGCACCTCCCAGGCCGGGATCGACCTCTACGCCCTGACCGTCGAGGGCACCAGGGTCTCCATCCTGATCGGCGTCGTCGTCGGCCTCGTCTCGGTGCTGATCGCCGCCGTCTACGGCTGCACCATGGCGTTCTTCGGCCGCAAGGTGGACAAGGTCATGCTGTTCATCCTCGAAGCCCTGATCATGATGCCGGCCCTGCTGGTCGTCGCGGTGGCCACGAGCGGCGGCGCCAACGGCCTGAAGAACACCGTCCCGAGCTGGCTGCTGCTCATCATCGTCCTGCTGGTCTTCAGCTGGATGGGCACCGCACGCCTCATCAGGTCCCTGTCGCTCTCACTCATGCAGCGTGACTTCGTCAAAGCCTCCCAGTACATGGGCATTCCGCCGCACCGGATCGTCTGGCGCCACCTCGTGCCGAACATCGGCTCCCTGCTGGTCCTGGAAGTCACCCGCGGGGTCACCGGCGCCATCCTCGCCGAGGTTGCGTTCTCCTTCATCGGCATCGGCATCAAGGTCCCCGACGTGAGCCTGGGCGTACTGATCGGCCAGTCGACCTCCCAGGTCTCCACGTTTCCGTGGATGTTCTGGGCTCCCCTGATCGTGATGTTCCTGCTGACCGGCTCGCTCGCCATGATGAACGACGGCCTCCGCGACGCGTTCGACCCCAGCTCCAGCTCCGTTGGCCGCACGAAGCGGAATAGCGTCACTGGCAAGGCCACCGGCAGCGCCACTGGCACGAAACAGTCTGGCAAAACACAGAAGAAGATCAAATGACCAGCGACACCACCGCACGGGACACCGCCCAGGGCACCGCCGAGCGCCTCCACGCCGCCGGGCTGCACGCGCCAGGTGATGCCCCGGCGGATGCGGTCCTCGCCGTCCGGGACCTCAACGTCCGCTTCAACACCGAAAACGGCGTGGTGCACGCGGTGCGCGGCGTCGACTTCGATGTGATGCCCGGCAAGACACTGGGCATCGTGGGCGAGTCCGGCTCCGGCAAATCGGTCACGTCCATGGCGATCATGGGCCTGCTGCCCCCGACGGCGGAAATCACCGGGTCCGTCCGGCTGCAGGGCAAGGAGCTCCTGGGGCTTAGCGACAAGGCCATGTGCCGCCACCGCGGCAGCGACCTCGCGATGGTGTTCCAGGACCCGCTGTCCTCCCTGACCCCGGTCTACACGGTCGGCACCCAGATCATCGAGGCCCTGACCGTCCACAACCCGACCATGAGCAAGCAGGCCAAGGAAGCCCGCGCCGTCGAACTGCTGGGATTGGTCGGCATCCCCAGCCCGAAGGACCGGCTCAAGGCCTTCCCGCACGAGTTCTCCGGCGGCATGCGCCAGCGCGTCATGATCGCCATCGCCATCGCCAACAACCCGCGGGTGCTGATCGCCGATGAGCCGACGACGGCGCTGGACGTCACCATCCAGGCCCAGGTCCTCGAGGTGCTCCACGCAGCCCAGGAGGAGACCGGCGCCGCCGTCGTCATGATCACGCACGACCTCGGCGTGGTCGCCGGCATGGCGGACGACATCATGGTGGTGTACGCGGGCAGGCCGGTGGAGACCGGCAGCGTCGATGACATCTACTACAGCCCGCGGATGCCCTACACGATGGGCCTGCTCGGTGCGGTCCCGCGCGTGGACGTCGCGGAAAAATCGTCGCTGGTGCCGATCGATGGCATCCCCCCGAACCTCACCCAGCCGCCGACGGGATGTTCGTTCGCGCCGCGTTGCCCGCTGGCCAGCGAGGCCTGCCTTGACGGCGAACCGGGCCTGCGGGCGGTGGCGCCCGGTACTGGGCACAGTGCCGCCTGCATCAAGAGCGAGGCCCTCGCCGACGTCCATGTCCGCACGGTTTTCGCCGTTCCGGCCGTGCCGGTGTCCCGCTTTGACAGCCTTCCGCGGCACGAGCGCAAGACTGTCCTGGAACTCCGCGACGTCAGGAAGCACTTTCCCCTCCTGAAGGGCGCCCTGCTCAAGCGCAGGATCGGCACGGTGAAGGCCGTGGACGGGCTGAGCTTCGATATCCGCGAGGGCGAATGCTTCTCGATCGTGGGGGAGTCCGGCTGCGGAAAGACCACCACCCTGCTGGAAATCATGGAATTCCACAAGGACCAGGACGGCGAGGTGGTGATTGGCGGGCTGAGCAACAAGCAGGCCGCCGACGCCCGGGCCAAGAGCGCCATGCGCAAGGAACTGCAGATGGTGTTCCAGGATCCCACCGGCGCGCTGGATCCACGCTTCACCGTCTACGAGGTCCTGGCCGAGCCGATGGAAAACCTGGGCATGCCGAAGGCTGCCATCCGGAAGCGGATCATGGAGCTCATGGAGCTGGTGGGCCTGCAGGCGGACCACGTCAACCGGTTCCCCAACCAGTTCTCCGGCGGCCAGCGACAGCGTATCGGCATTGCCCGCGCCCTCGCGGTGAACCCCCGGCTGGTGGTCCTGGACGAGCCCGTCTCCGCCCTGGACGTGTCGGTGCAGGCCGGCGTCATCAACCTGCTGGACAAGCTCCGTGCCGAACTTGGCCTCAGTTACCTCATGGTGGCCCATGACCTCTCCGTGGTCCGGCACATCTCCAACCGCGTTGCCGTCATGTACTTGGGCAAAATCGTGGAGATCGGCGACGTTGACGCCGTCTTTGACAACCCCCGCCACCCTTATACCCGTGCCTTGCTCTCCGCGATCCCGGTACCTGATCCGGAGCTGGAGCGCACCCGCGAGCGGATCATCCTCCAGGGCGACCTGCCCTCGCCGCTGGAAGCGCCGGCAGGCTGCAACTTCGCCACCCGCTGTCCCGTGTTTGCGGCCCTGCCGCCGGCCAAGCAGGAGAAGTGCCTGACCCTGGAACCGGCCCTCGAAGCGTCCGCCACCGACCAGCAGTTCGCCTGCTTCTACCCGGACGGCGAACTGGACGCGGACATGCTCGTTGTCCACGAAAACCACTGAATCACCGGACAAGCACACCACCCGAGAACCCACGCATCACACTCGCATGAAAAAAATGAAGGGGATCACATGAAAAATCGGACCAGGATCGGCGGCCTCACCGCCGTCGTGGCGGCCCTTGCGCTGACCGCTTGCGGCAGCGGTGGCGCCTCAACCACCGCCCAGAGCGCCAAGGCACAGGATGCCTCCGGTGACCTGAGCAAGCTGGTCAGCGTCAACGCCAAGAAGGCCGCCGACTTGCAGCAGGGCGGTACCGTAACGCTGCCCCTGGGCAACATCGGACCGGACTTCAACGGCTTCTCCAACGCGGGCAACTCGGCGGACAACACTGAACTGCACTACCCGATCGACGAGGCCGGCTACGTGGGCTGCTGGAAGCTGGACTTCGACGGCACCGCCAACCTCAACAAGAACTTCTGCGAAGACTTCAAGAGCGAGATCAAAGACGGCAAGCAGACCATCACCATCAAGATCAACCCGAAGGCCGCCTACAACGACGGCACCCCGATCAACGCCGCCACGTTCGAGAACACGTGGAAGATGCAAAACGGCCAGAACAAGGACATCGACATCGTCACGTCCGGCGCCTACGAGTTCATCGACTCCGTCAAGGCCGGAAGCAGCGACAAGGAAGTCGTTGTCACCACCACACAGCCGGTGTACCCGCTCAGTGACATGTTCGGCGGATTCATCCCGCAGACCGTCAACACACCCGAAATCTTCAACACCGGCTTCACGGGTGAACTGCACCCCGAGTGGATGGCAGGCCCGTTCAAGGTAGACAAGTTTGACTCCGCCGCGAAGACGGTCTCCCTTGTGCCGAATGACAAATGGTGGGGCGAGAAGCCGGTCCTGGACAAGGTGATCTTCCGCCAGCTGGAGGCCAGCGCCGAGATCGCCGCCTTCAAGAACGGCGAGATCGACATGGCCGACGGCCGCACGCTGACGAAGTACAAGCAGCTTGAAGGCACCAAGAACTCCGAGGTCCGCCGCGGCCAGCGCCTCTTCGCCGGCGGCCTGAACCTCAACGCCCTGAAGGCCCCCCTCACCGACGTCGCAGTCCGCAAGGCAATCTTCACCGCCGTGGACCGTCCCGCCATCCGCGCCGTCCGCTTTGGCGGCCTGAACTGGGAAGAGAACAGCTCGGGCTCGATGATGCTGATGCCGTTCTCGAAGTACTACCAGGACAACTACCCGGTCAAGGAAACCGGCGCCGATGCCGCCAAGAAGGTCCTGACCGACGCCGGCTACAAGGCCAACGCCAAGGGCATCATGGAAAAGGATGGCGTCCCGGCGTCTTTCAAGATCACCAACTTCGGTGACGACCCCACCGCCCTCGCCACCGTGCAGACGCTGCAGAAGCAGCTGCAGGCAGCCGGCATGGACGTTGGCATCGATCAGCGCGGCGACGCCGACTTCGGCAAGGTGGTTGGCAGCCGCGACTTCCAGCTCACCATCAGCGGCTACACGGTAGGCGCCGACGCCACCTCCGGCGTGAAGCAGTACTACGACTCCAAGACCAACGAGAACGAACTCGGCGACGCCGAGCTGGACAAGGCCATCAAAGACCTCGCGTCCATCCAGGATGACGCCCAGCGCAACAAGGCCGCCATGGACGTCGAGAAGAAGCACATGGAAAAGTACTTCTCCATGGGTGTCGTCATGAACGGCCCGCAGATCTACTTCGCCCGCACCGGCCTGGCCAACTACGGCGCCAGCCTGTTCCAGACCCCGGACTGGAGCGTCGTCGGCTGGGACAAGAAGTAAGCCCTGCTGACTAAGCAATACTGAGCAGCACTAAGCACCACTGAGCAACGGCCGAGGCCSGCGCCCCCCGCACGGCCTTTCGGGCAGCGTCTTCCACGCCCCGTTCATCGCCGCAAACCCCGCCTATTCGCTCGATGCCATTTCCACCTCCGACGCCGCCAGGAAGTCTGCCGCCGCACACAGCTATCCGGCGGCCAGGATTGTGGACACCCCGGCCGGGATCCTGGAGCTCGCGGGCGAACTGGACCTGCTGGTGCTCGGCACGCCGCCCGCCACCCACTACCCACTCGCGAAAGCGGCGCTGCAAGCCGGGCTCGACGTCGTCGTCGACAAGCCGTTCGCTGTCCGCAGCGCCGAAGGACAAGAGCTCATAGACCTGGCCGCGCAGTTGGTCCGGGTGCTCACGGTGTTCCAGAACCGGCGCTGGGACGGCGACTTCCTCACGGTGAAGGCCCTCATGGACACCGGAGCCTTCGGCACCGTGAGCCGCTTTGAGTCCCGCTTCGAGCGGTGGTCGCCCGACGTCCCCAAAGCGTGGAAGGCGGCCGCCACGGCGGACGACGGCGGCGGAGTGCTGTTTGACCTCGGCACGCACCTGCTGGACCAGGCCGTGCAGCTTTTTGGGCCGGCCACGGTCACGCACGCGGAGCTGGCCGCCCGGCGGCCCGGAAGCAAGGCGGACGATGACGTCTTCGTGGTCCTGCGGCACAGCTCCGGGGTGACCAGCCATCTTTGGATGAACATGTTGTGCGCCCAGCAGGGCCCGCGCTACCGCATCCTGGGCAGCGAGGGCGGCTTCACCAAGCACGGCGTGGACCCGCAGGAGCCCTACATCGTGGCAGGCGGAAGCCCGCTGGACGCCGACTACGGCGTGGAAGATCCGGACTGGGCCGGGCTGCTGGGACGCGACGGGCACCTGGACCGGCTGCCCACTGAACGCGGCGCCTACCCGGAGTTCTACCGGATCCTGGCCGCCAAGATCGCCGACGGCGGTGCCGCCTCGGCCCTGCCCGTCCCCGTCGACCCCGCGGGCCCGCTCCAGGTGCTGCAGCTGATCGAGCAGGCCCGGTCCCTGGCTTAAACAGCAATCGACTGCTCCGTAGCCGCCGGTTTGGGGGTCCAAAAGGGCGGTTGCGGAGCAGCCGATGCTGACTGCAGGCGGTGGAACTTACGCGGAAACCAGCTCGTGCCAGTCGGCGACGAGGGGCAGGTTGTGCGCCTCGGAGACCGAGCGGTGGGCAACCTTGCCGCCGGCGATGTTCAGGCCGGCGGCCAGGGCGGCGTCGCGCTCAAACGCGGCCTTGACGCCCAGGTTAGCCAGTGAAACGGCGTAGCGCAGGGTGACGTTGGTCAGCGCGTACGTGGACGTGTTCGGGACGGCGCCGGGCATGTTGGCGACGCAGTAGAAGATCGTGTTGTGGACCTTGTACGTCGGTTCCTGGTGCGTGGTGGGGTGGGTATCCTCGAAGCAGCCGCCCTGGTCAACGGCGATGTCCACCAGCACGGAGCCGGGCTTCATCCGGGCCACGAGCTCGTTGGTGACGAGCTTCGGGGCCTTGGCGCCCGGGATCAGGACCGAGCCGATCACGAGGTCGGCGTCGACCACGGACTTCTCGATTTCGTACTTGTTGGACGCGACGGTCTTCAGGCGGCCCTGGTACTGGGCATCAAGTTCGCGCAGGCGGTTGATGTTGATGTCCAGGATGGTGACGTCGGCGCCCAGGCCCAGGGCCATGGCGGCGGCGTTGGTGCCGGCAACACCGGCGCCGAGGACAACGACCTTGGCCGGACGGACGCCCGGGACGCCGCCGAGCAGCACGCCCTTGCCGCCAGCCGGGGCCATCAGGGAGGTGGCTCCGACCTGCACGGACAGCCGGCCGGCAACCTCGGACATCGGGGCCAGCAGCGGCAGGGACCTGCCCTCCTGCACCGTCTCGTAGGCGATGGCGGTGACGCCGGAGTTGATCAGTGCCTGGGTCAGTTCCGGTTCGGCGGCCAGGTGCAGGTAGGTGAAGAGGACCAGGCCCTTGCGGAAGCGGTGGTATTCGGCCTTCACCGGTTCCTTGACCTTCAGCACCATGTCGGCGCGGCCCCAGACGTCGTCGGCTTCGGCGACGATCTCGGCGCCGGCGATCGCGTATTCCTCATCCGTGATGCCGGAGCCCAGGCCCGCGCCGCGCTCGACGAGGACCTCGTGGCCGTGGGTCCGGAATTCGTGGACGCCCGCTGCCGTGATGGCTACGCGGAACTCGTTGTTCTTGATCTCTTTGGGTACGCCGATGATCATTTGTTAGCTCCAGTGGGTGGTGGCCTCGTGGGCCTGGATGAGAGGGGGGATTCGTACTTCCAGAATAAATCCCGCTGTGAGGCACGCGACAGGTGCCGACGCCGGGGGCGGGACGCCCGCCGCGTCATTCCGGGGTTTTTCAAATCCGGGGATAGACATTTGTCGAGGGAGCGGACGTCAGGTGTCGGCTGGTGTCCGTCGCGGATGCATTCGCAGTGCGGCGGGCCGGGGCAGTAGTCTGGCAGGATGCAGCAGCAGGACGTGGAGCAGCTCGTGGAGCAGGTGGCGCAGCGGCTGGGCCGCGGCCTCTCCCTCGAGGACCTCGACGGTTTACTCCTCGCCTACAGCTCCAACCAATCCCATGCGGACCGGGTCCGGGTGAACTTCCTGCTCAGTAAGCGTGTCCCCGTGGACGTCATCGCGTGGCAGCTCTCGCACGGGATTGCGACGGCGGTCCGGCCGGTCGTCGTGCCGGCCAACGCGGACCTCGGCATGCTGGGGCGTGTGTGCGTGCCGCTGCTGGTGCGGGGCTTCCGGGTGGGGTACCTGTGGGTCCAGCTCGACGCCGAGGAGCCCGGCGCCGCGACCGTCCTGGCCCAGCTGCAGGATGTGGCCCCGGAGCTGGAGCAGCTGTCCTCCCTGTTGCTGGATTCCAACACGGCGGAGTCCGAGTTCCGGCGCCGGCGCGAGCAGGAGTTCCTGGCGGCCTGCGCCGGGGAGGCCAACGCGGCAGCGGCCGTCGCCGGCTGGAAAGAAGTCCAGGGCAAGGGGCCCTGGCAGCTGGTGACCGTCCTGGACGCCGATCGCTGGGCCGGGGGCTCGGATCCCATTGCCGACACGCTCATTCACCGCTCCGCGGCGCTGCAGGCGACCATCGGGGTGGATGCCGCACTGTTCAGCGCCGGCACGGAGACGCACGCGGTGGTGCTCTTCAAGGAATCCACGGGACGCGCGGACCACGCCCAGGTGCTGGTCCACTATCAACTCGAACTCGCCAAACGCTCCGGGCGCACGGTCCGGCGGATCATCCTGGGCACGTCCGAGGGATTTGCCAAGCCACGGGAACTGGCCGAGGCCTACCGGCAGTCACGGCAGGCGGCCCAGGCCGCGGCGGTGGATCCGCAGCTGGGCGAGCTCGTCGACTGCCGGGCCACCGGCGTCTACCAGCTGCTGGCCTCGGCCGGGGGCGGCGCGGGGGCCTGGGCAGATGCCGGTTCCGTGTATTTCCGCATCCTCGAGGACCATGACCGCAACCACGAGCTGCTGCCCGTGCTGGAGCTGTTCTACGACAACGACGGCTCGGTCCAGGAGGTCGCGGCCAAGCTGCACCTGCACCGGAGCAGCATCTACAACCGGCTCGGCCGGATCCGGCAGCTGCTGGGCGTGGACCCGTTGAAGGGAATGGTGCGGCTGGAACTGCATGCCGGGCTCAAGGCGCGGCGCTGGGCGGCCCGGCCCAGAATCTAGCGGCGCGCTTAGCCCTCGCGCTTGGAGGGGTCGGCGTCGAGGGCCGGCTTCGAGTCGCCGCCAAGGTCCTGGCGAAAGTCCGGGCCGGGGCCGGCCGTGCCGGCGGCGTTCCGGCGGCGGGCAATCCGGCTGTCCACCCAGAGCGAGACCGCTACGAAAGCGACGCCGCTGGCCAAATAGGTGGCGGTGTTGTTCAGGCCCATCGCGGTTCCGAAGATGCCAGCGAGCAGCATGGCGGCGATCCCTGCCACGATGTGCCACCCTCTGAATTTACCCACATTCCAAGCTTAACCCGCGGGATATCAGTGTTTCCGCGCCGGACAGGGATCGTTGCTTGATCCTTATCACTGCTTCATGAAGCATCTGCTCCCTCGTCATCCTGGCCGGTCGGCGTCGCGGCGCCCGTACTATTCTTCTTCTGTGTTTCGAGCCAGGCCATGACATCGGCCAGCCGGATCCGGCGGTGCGTTCCCCGGTATTCCACCGGGATCTCGCCGCGGTCGGTCATGTTCCGCAGATACGTGTGCGAGATCCCCGCAAGCTCCGCGGCCCGGGACGTCGTCAGCATTTCCTCGACGCTGCTGACCGTCACGGCCTCGCCGCGGCTGAAGCGGCCCAGCAGATCGACGACGGCGTCCCGCGCCGCGGGCGGCAGCCGGTGGACCGTGCCGTCCACGAACACCGTGATGTCGTGGCTGCCGTCGAGGGCGTACCTGAGGTTCTGCGCATCCTCGGCCGGGAGGCCGGCCGTGACCCGGGGGGCTATCAGTGCCATGAGTGCATCCTAGCCGCAGCCACTACAGCCCAAGGTCCTCCAACACCGGCAGCTTTGCCCGCACCCAGGCCCGGGCCTCGGTAGCGCTCGGCGCGGACAAGGCCAGCTTGGCCAGCTCCCGCGCTTCGGCCAGGGTGACGGTCTTCAGCACGGCGGCGACGGCCGCGATGGAACGCGCCGTCATGGACAGCGTGGTAACGCCCAGCCCCGTGAGGACGACGGCGAGGGCAGGGTCCGCCGCGGCCTCGCCGCACACGCCCACCGGTTTGTTGTGGCCCTCGGCCGCGGAACCTTCCACGGTCAGGCCCACGAGCCGCAGTACGGCCGGCTGCCAGGGCGTGTTCAGGGCGGCCAGCGGGCCGAGCTGGCGGTCGGCTGCCATGGCGTACTGGGTGAGGTCGTTGGTGCCCAGGCTGGCGAAGCCGACCTCGCGGAGAATGGCCTCGGCCGTCAGCGCCGCCGACGGGACCTCCACCATGACGCCGGGCGTCTTGATCCCTGCCGCTGCGCACAGCGAGGCAAAGCGGGCCGCTTCCTCAGCGGTGGAAATCATCGGTGCCATCACCCAGACGTCGGCCTCCGATGCCTTCTCGGCGAGGGCAATGGCCTGCAGCTGGCGCTCCAGGACCCCCGGCGTGGTGAAGTCGGTCCGGTAGCCGCGGACGCCCAGGGCGGGGTTGGGCTCGGTGGCGTCGGTCAGGAACGGCAGCGGTTTGTCCGCGCCGGCGTCGAGCGTGCGGAGCACCACCTTCTTGCCCGGGAAGGCGTCGAAAACGCCCTGGTAGGCGGCGGCCTGTTCCTCCACGGTCGGTTCGGTGTCCCGCTCCAGGAAGCAGAACTCGGTCCGGAACAGCCCCACGCCCTGGGCGTTCAGGCCGGCCGCGGCCACGGCGTCCTTGGCGCCGCCGACATTGGCCAGGAGCGGCACGAGGTGGCCGTCCGCCGTCGTGCCGGTCCCGTCGAAGGCGGCAAGCAGCGACGCCGTGGCGGCCCAGTGGGCTGCGGCTGCGCGCTGGGACTCGTCGGGGTTCGCGGTGATGAGGCCGGCCGCGCCGTCCACGTACACCTCGGTGCCGTCGGCGAGCTCGTCGACTCCGGCCGCGGCGACCACGGCGGGCAGACCCAGCGAGCGGGCAATGATCGCGGTGTGGGACTGCGGGCCGCCGCCGGCGGTGACCAGGGCCAGGATCTTCTCCGGATCCAGGGTGGCGGTATCGGCCGGGGCCAGGTCCTCGGCGATGAGGATGAACGGGGTGGGGGACACGGGAATGCCCGGCGCGGGGACTCCGCGCAGTTCCGCCACGATCCGGGAGCGGACATCCAGGACATCCGTGGCGCGCTCGGCCATGTAGCCGCCCAGGTTGTGCAGCATTTCAGAGACCGAGGCGCCGGCTTCCCAGATCGCCCGCTGCCCGGAGGTGCCGCGGCCGATCAGTTTCGCGGCGGATTTGAGCAGCATGGTGTCGGTGGCCATCAGGGCCGTGGCCTCGAGGACGGCCTTGCCGTCGCCCGTAACGGTCTCGGAACGTGCCTTCAGTTCGTCGTGGACGGATTTCGCCGCGGCCTTCAGCGCCGCCGTCGCGTCTTCCGCCGTGACGCCGGCGGGGAGCTGCTCTCCGGCGGGCGGTTCGCTGATCGGTTTGGGCATCTGCCGGACGGTGCCGATGATCCGGCCGGGGCTAACGCCTACTCCTGGGAAGTTCTGCACTGAAGGTCCTCATTTTCTGTCGTAGGCCAGTGGCCACAAGCCGGTAAATCAAGTGCCGCCGCTGACCCTGCTGGTCAAATGCGCCTGCGGCTGACGGCTACGGCAGCGGGCGGGTCACGGCACCTGAAAAAATTGTATGTGATGCAGTTCATATAGCGTTGCTATAGGTGCTAGGGTAGCGGTTATGAGTATCGATGGCCAGCTACCACCCAAGGCCCGGCTGCTGCGTGCGGCTGCCGAGCTGCTGGCCAACTCCGGCGGATCCGCAATTTCGACCCGCCAGATCACACAGCAGGCCGGTGTCACGGCACCGACCCTCTACCACCACTTTGGTGACAAGGAAGGGCTGTTCGACGCCGTCGTCGCAGCAGGTTTCGACGAATATGTCGCGGGCGAACGTGACTTCGCGCCCTCTGGCCAACCTCTGGAAGACATCCGGAGGATGTGGGACAACCATGTCCAGTTCGGGCTGAAACAGCCGGAACTGTATCTCGTCATGTTCGGCAATATCCGCCCTGAGAGCCGCCCGGCCATCGTCGCCGATGCCGAGGCCCTCATGGAGGAAATGCTGAACAAGGCGGCTGTCTCCGGCCAGCTCAACGTCCCGCCCAAGGAGGCGGCCAGGTCCATCCTGGCGGCCAACGTGGGCATGACACTCATGCTGATCGCGGAAAAGGCGCCGGAGCGGAACCTCGAGCTCTCTGCCATGACCCGCGATGCCATGATCTTTGCGGTTTCCACCGAGCAGGCCCGGGACAACGGTTCAGTCGACAGCGGAAAGTCCTCAGTGGTTGTGGCGGCCATCGCATTGAACGCAGCACTGCAGGCCTCCCACTCGGACCAGCTCTCCAGCTCGGAACTCAAGCTCTTCCTCGAATGGCTCCACCGGATCTCCAACAGCTCCACCAGCTAGCTCGGCGAAATTATCGGACCATCCTGCAAAGCAGCGGGAATGACGGTTAGGAATTCACATGGCAACAGAGACAGTTGCGAAGCCACGCACCAGCGTCCGCGTGCACGTCCAGAAATTCGGGACGTTTCTGTCCGGAATGATCATGCCCAACATCGGCGCCTTCATCGCCTGGGGCTTCATCACGGCCCTCTTCATCCCGGCGGGCTTCTTCCCCAACGCGGAGCTTGGCAAGCTTGTCGGGCCCATGATCACGTATATGCTCCCCCTGCTGATCGGCTACACCGGCGGCCGGATGGTCTACGGCGTGCGCGGCGGCGTGGTGGGTGCGGTGGCCACGATGGGCGTCATCGTCGGTACCGACATCCCGATGTTCATCGGCGCCATGATCCTTGGCCCGCTCACTGCCTGGATCATGATGAAGCTGGACAAGATCTGGGAAGGCCGCGTCAAGCCCGGCTTCGAGATGCTGATCGACAACTTCTCGGCAGGCATCCTGGCCGCCGCCATGGCCGTCGTCGGCATGCTGGTGGTCGGCCCGGTCGTGAAGGCCTTCAGCAATGGCGCCAGCGCCGTAGTCGAATTCCTCGTCCTTAACGGCCTGCTGCCGTTCACGAGCATCTTCATCGAGCCCGCAAAGGTCCTGTTCCTCAACAACGCCGTCAACCACGGCATCCTTACCCCGCTGGGCACGCAGCAGGCGCTCGAGCAGGGGAAGTCCATCCTGTTCCTGCTCGAAGCCAACCCCGGTCCGGGCTTCGGCATCCTGCTCGCCTTTTCAATCTTCGGCAAGGGTCTGGCCAAGGCGTCCGCGCCGGGCGCAGCGGTGATCCAGTTCGTCGGCGGTATCCATGAGATCTACTTCCCGTACGTCCTGATGAAGCCGATGACGATCTTCGCCGCAATCGGCGGCGGCATGACCGGCATCTTCACGCTCGTGGTCACCGGCGCCGGACTCCGGTCCCCGGCAGCCCCGGGCAGCATCATCGCGGTCTACGCCTCAACGGCACGCGACAGCTACGTCGGTGTGACGCTCTCCGTCCTGTTTGCCACCACGGTGTCCTTCCTGATCGCCTCGGTGGTCCTGAAAGCCAGCAAGGCGCCCGCCGAAGACGACCTCGACCAGGCCACCCACCGGATGGAGGCGCTGAAAGGCAAGAAGAGCTCGGTGTCCTCGGCCCTGATCGGTGAGGGCGTGGGTGCCAGCGGCGTCGCCGTCCTCGCCACCCCGATCAAGAACATCGTCTTTGCCTGCGACGCCGGCATGGGCTCCAGCGCGATGGGCGCATCGGTGCTCCGCAACAAGATCAAGGCCGCCGGATTCCCGGACGTCAAGGTCACCAACTCCGCCATCGCCAACCTCACCGACACGTACGACGTCGTCATCACGCACCAGGACCTGACCGAACGGGCCAAGCCCGCGACCGCCAGCGCCGTGCATGTCTCTGTGGACAACTTCATGAACAGCCCGCGGTACGACGAGATCGTGGAACTGGTCGAGGCCAGCAACACCGAAGCCGGCACCACGGACGCGGGAGCGGCCCCTGCCGCGGCCGGCGCCGTCGCCGCCGTCGGCACCCCGGAGGCCCCCGCGGCAGCCGAGGCCGAAGCCGAGGAGGGCCCCGCCGGCATCCTGGTGGCCGAAAGCGTCGTCCTCAACGGCCACGCGACCACGCGGGACGCCGCGATCGACGAGGCCGGGCAGCTCCTGCTGGACCGCGGCGCCGTCGACTCCGGCTATGTGGACGCCATGCACGAACGCGAGGAATCCGTGTCCACCTACATGGGCAGCTTCCTGGCCATCCCGCACGGCACCAACGCCGCGAAGGACCACATCATGAAGTCCGCGGTGTCGGTGATCCGCTACCCGAACGGCATCGACTGGAACGGCAAGGAAGTGAAGTTCGTCGTCGGTGTGGCCGGCGTCAACAACGAGCACCTGCACATCCTGTCCTCAATCGCCAAGGTCTTCACCAACAAGGCCCAGGTGGCCCAGCTCGAGGCGGCCACCACGGTTGACGAAGTGCTGGCCCTCTTCGGAAAGGTCAATTCCTAGTGAAGGCTGTTCATTTCGGAGCCGGAAACATCGGGCGCGGCTTCGTGGGCCTGCTGCTGCACGACGCGGGGTATGAGGTGGTGTTCGCCGACGTCGCGGACGCCCTCATCACCGAGCTGGCCGCCGCGGACAGCTACGAGGTCCACGAAGTGGGCGAGAACCCCGCCGTCCGTACGGTCAACAACTTCCGGGCGCTGAACTCCGGCACCCAGGAAGCCGCCGTCGTCGCGGAAATCGCGACGGCGGACATCGTCACCACCGCCGTGGGACCGCACATCCTGAAGTTTGTGGCGCCCGTGATCGCCAAGGGGATTGCCGCCCGCCCCGCCGGGCTGGCGCCCCTGCAGGTGATGGCGTGCGAGAACGCGATCAACGCCACGGACATCCTGAAGTCCGAGGTCATTGCCCAGTGGGATCCGGCCGCGGGTTCCCTGGACACGGCCGCCGTGTTTGCCAACACGGCGGTGGACCGGATTGTGCCGAACCAGGAGGCCGGGCAGGGCCTGGACGTCACGGTGGAGACGTTCTATGAGTGGGTGATCGACCGTACCCCGTTCGCCGGGAAGGAGCCGGTGGTCCCGGGCGCGACGTTCGTGGACGATCTGGAGCCGTACATCGAGCGGAAGCTGTTCACCGTCAACACGGGGCACGCCGCGGCGGCCTACTTCGGATTCGAGGCCGGCCTCGGCAAGATTTCCGAGGCCATGGCCGATCAGGACGTCGCCGCCGATGTACGCGCCGTCCTGGACGAAACCAAGGAGCTGCTGGTGGCCAAGCACGGCTTCAACCGGGCGGACCAGGAGGCGTACGTGGAGAAGATCCTGGGCCGCTTCTCCAACCCGCACCTGCCGGACACCGTCACCCGGGTGGGCCGTGCCCCGCTGCGCAAGCTCAGCCGGCACGAACGCTTCATCGGTCCCGCCGCCGAGCTGGCCGAACGCGGAATTGTCCCCGAGGCGCTGCTCGGGGCCATCGCCGCGGCCCTGCGCTTCAACGATCCGGCCGACGCCGAGGCCGTGGAGCTGGCGAAAATCCTCTCCGCGTCCACGCCGGACGAGGCCACGGAGAAGATCACCGGCCTGGCTGCGAACCACCCGCTTTTCGCCGCCGTCTCCTCCCTCATCGAGGAGGCCAAGGCGGTCGTCTGATCAACGCCCTAGCTGGGCCGACGCCGGAACTCACCTGAGTTCCGGCGTCGGCGT
This sequence comes from Arthrobacter sp. P1_H7, assembly GCF_056405215.1. NCBI lineage: Bacteria > Bacillati > Actinomycetota > Actinomycetes > Micrococcales > Micrococcaceae > Arthrobacter > Arthrobacter sp. P1_H7. The sequence goes on from NZ_JBFUCO010000023.1 coordinate 50,792, forward strand.
GTTTAAGCCCGCGCAGAGGAGCGCCCGCCGTCACCCGCCCGTTGCGCTATCACTTACGGCTGCCATTCGCCGGTGTGCTGTCTCACCTCATCGTTGACACTTCATGTCTCAACTGATCGTGGACGGTTCATGTCTCAGGACTTCGTGGACGGTTGCTTGCCCGTGCCGTTGAGGCCGATGTAGACGGTTCCTTTGGGCGGGCGCGGGTGGCTGATGATTTC
>NZ_JBFUCO010000024.1:0-62750 GCF_056405215.1 Arthrobacter sp. P1_H7
TCGCATAAGTCAGCGTGGGCGCCCCCGGAACCACACCGGCCCAGCCACCAAACCGCCGCCTCCACAAACACCTCAGAACGCCCGCCAGACACACGGGGCGAACCGTCATGCCCGGGGCATGCACTTGACACGACCTATAGCCAGCTAGACGGTGTAGTGCACACCCGCGACGGCGACGGCCACGTCCTTGCCGAAGATCTCCTTGGCCTCCGCCATGACGGTGGTCGGCGACGTCCAGACGGGAATGTGCGTCAGCAGCAGCCGGCGCGCGCCCGCGGCGACGGCGGCCTCCCCCGCCCGCTTGCCCGTCAGGTGCACGTCCTTGATCCCGTCGTCGCGGCCTTCCTCGAACGCCGCCTCGCACAGGAAGAGGTCGGCATCCCGCGCGGCGTCCTCCAGGCCCGCGCAGGAGTCAGTGTCTCCGGAGTAGCTCAGGATGCGGGTCACGGGCGTGCCGTCCTTCGCAGGCTCGGTGACCTCCACGCGAAGGGCGTAGGCCTCCTCGACGGGATGGTTCACCGCGTAAGGCGTCACCGTGAACGGGCCGACGCTCACCGGCTTGCGCTCGGACCAGTTACTGAAGTCGAATTCCTCGTGCATACCCGGGTCCAGGTCCAGCCCGTAGGCCGTGGCCATCCGGTCGGCCGTCGCGGCGGGCCCCCACACCGGAATCCTGCCCCGCCCCCAGCCGCCCGGCTTCCAGCGCACGGCAACATGGAGCCCGCACAGGTCCATGCAGTGGTCCGGGTGCAGGTGGGTGAGGAAGATCGCGTCAATGTCCTCCAGGTCCGTGTAGCGCTGGATGGCGCCGAGCGCCCCGCTGCCGAGGTCCAGGACGATCTTCCAGTTCCGCTCGCCGTCGTTGGCGGTCAGCAAATAGCACGACGCCGGCGAGCCCGGCCCCGGGAAGGAGCCGGTACAGCCCACGATGGTCAGCTTCACAGCAGTGGTCCCCCGCCCGCGGATCCGCCCACAAAGTTCGAGATCCGCGGCCGGCCCGCGCCGGCCCGGGCGGCGGCGATCATCTCCGGGGTGATCCGGGCGAGGCTGCCGGTGGGGTACTGTGCCGCGACGTGGTCCACGTGGCGGACACTGAGAACCTCGGGGCCCAGGAAGCGCCGGGCGAGGTGCTCAAACTGGGCGGCGTCGCCGGTGGCGATGAAATTGTGCTCCGGCGCCGCGGCGTCCGTGCGTTCCAGGCCCCGGGAGGCCAAAGCCCGGTAGACGTCCTTGGCCGTCTCCTCGGCGCTGGAAACCAGCGTGACGTCCTCGCCCATGACGAAGGAGATCACGCCGGTGAGCAGCGGGTAGTGGGTGCAGCCGAGCACCACGGTGTCCACCCCGGCGGCAATGAGCGGTGCCAGGTAGTCCCGCGCGACGGCGAGCAGTTCCGGTCCGGTGGTGATCCCGGCCTCCACGTACGGCACGAACGCCGGGCAGGCCACGGACGTGATCTCCAGGTCCGGGGCCGCGGCGAAGGTGTCCTCGTAGGCGCGCGAGCCCACCGTGGCCGAGGTCCCGATCACGCCCACCCGGCCCGTCCGGGTTGCCGCGACGGCACGCCGCACGGCCGGCTGGATCACCTCGATCACGGGGATCCCGTACCGGGCCGTGTACCGTTCGCGGGCGTCACGCAGCACGGCGGCGGACGCGGAGTTGCAGGCAATGGTCAGCAGCTTCACGCCGGAATCCACGAGCTCGTCCATGACGCCGAGGGCGTTGGCCCGGACTTCGGCGATGGGAAGGGGCCCGTAGGGGCCGTGCGCAGTGTCACCGACGTACAGGATGGATTCGTTGGGCAGCTGGTCGATGATCGACCGGGCCACCGTGAGGCCGCCGACGCCGGAGTCGAAGACGCCGATGGGGCGCGACGCCAGCCCGGCATTTCCGGCGCTGCCCGCTGCGGTCTCCGCCGCAGCTGGCGCTGCCGGATCCGTATTTGATGCTGAAGTCATGATTATTCGAGGATAGGGCTTCACTACAGGCGCGGCCATCACATTGTGTCCTGCAACTCGTGTCTGATGGGTCACACGGGTTTCCGGCGGATGGGCAACGCGGGGAAGACCCCTGCTCATCGGTGGCAGCCTGCCGCTGTCCCCGCCATGTATGCTGTGGGCGCCGTCGAGATGTCGGCGGCGACCGTCGTGCTACCCACGATGGACGAAACAGCGAAAGGACCGCATATGACGTGCGACGGCTGCACGACGTCGTCAAAGCTCGACTTCGATTTCAGCATGGCCTTCCAACCGATCTATGACGCCGTTGCTGGTCGCGTATGGGGCTACGAGGCACTGGTCAGAGGCTTGTCGGGCGAGGGGGCTTTTCACGTCCTGTCTAGAGTCGCACCTGAGCAAAAGTACCGTTTCGACCAGGACTGCCGTGTCAAGGCAATTGAGCTGGCACCGCAGCTGTTTCCTGCCGGTGAGGACTTGATTCTCTCCATCAACTTCATGCCGAACGCGGTCTACGAACCGGCTGCGTGCCTTCGTGCGACGCTGCTTGCAGCCGGGCGTTGCAGCTTTCCGACGTCGTCGATCATGTTCGAGTTCACGGAGAATGAGGAGGTTTCCGACACCGCCCACCTCACGAACATCATCACCGAATACCGCAAGCATGGTTTCACCACCGCCATCGACGACTTTGGTGCCGGTCATGCAGGGCTGGGCCTCCTGGTCGATTTCCAGCCAGACCTGATCAAGATCGACATGAAGCTCATCCGAGGTATCGACACCAGCCCGGCCCGCCAGGCTGTCGTTGCGGGCATCGTCGGCATCGCCAAGGAGCTCGACGTCACGGTGCTCGCAGAGGGCATCGAGACGGAGGCGGAGTTCCGGATTCTGAAGGAAGCCGGCATCCGCTTGTTTCAGGGATATTGGTTCGCAAAGCCGGCATTCGAGGAGCTTCCACAGATACAGTCCGTGCCTGTTTCTGACGCTACCGCCTCCGCTTAGCGCCGGGCATCGAGCGAGTGCACCATGGCCTGGACCAGCGACTCCTGCAGCCACGTGGTGAAGTTGTACACCAGGGCCAGGTAGCTTTCCACGTCCTCGGCCTGGGCCCAGTCCTGCATGAGGTGGACGTTGTCGGCATCGGCGTCGTCACGGATGTCCAGGCGTTCGGCCAGCACCAGCCGGACATCGTTGAGCGCGGTGGCCCAGTGCCGGGCGTCGTCCGGGGTCAGGACGAGGTTCTCCCGGTCCAGGCTCAGGGCGGCCGCCTTCAGCGCGCCGATCTTGCTTTCGCGCAGCGAGCGCTCGGTGTACCGGCGGAACTCCAGGGAGGCGTCGTCGTCGTTCTTCATCACGTTCGGCAGCAACCGCCGCATGGCGCGGTCCGACGGCTCGCGGGCTTCAGTGTCCAGGCCCAGCAAGGCCGCCAGCGGGTCCTCGTTGGCGCGCTGCTCCGGCTCCAGCATGGAGATGACGTCATCGAAAAGGCTGCGCAGCAGTTCCCGCTCGGCCGGCTCCAGATAGCCTTTGATGCCCTTGAGCCCGTACTTGAATGCCTTAGCCACGTTTTCCCTTGCCTTTGCCGGAACCGCTCGCGTTGCCGCCCGTGGCTTTTTCCACCGTCGCCCAGAGGCCGTAGCCATGCATGGCGACGGCGTGCTGCTCCACCTGTTCCTTGCTGCCGTGCGCCACGATCGAGCGGCCCTTCTTGTGGACCTCCATCATGAGCTTGTTGGCCTTGGCCTCCGAGTAGCCGAAATAGCTGCGGAACACATAGCTCACGTAGCTCATCAGGTTCACGGGATCGTTCCAGATCACGAGGTTCCAGGGGACGTCCGGGGCGGTCAGGACGTCGCCGGACGTCACTGTTCCGGTCTGGGTGCTCTCCCGTGTGTCGGGGCCGAGCGCAACGCTGAGGGTCATCTGTCCATTCTATGGGGATGCACACTAGAGTGAATTTGTGAGTACCTCCGCTGGCTGGGACCGTCCCCGCACGTCCCTGTACACCGACCATTACGAGCTGACCATGCTGCAGGGTGCCCTGCAGTCCGGCGCAGCCCACCGCAAATCGGTCTTCGAGGCCTTCGCGCGGCGGCTCCCGGACGGGCGCCGCTACGGGATCGTGGCGGGCACCGGCCGCCTGCTGGAGGGGATCGCGAACTTCCGCTTCGGCGAGCCGGAACTGGACTTCCTGCGCCGGACCAAAGTGGTCAACGACCAGACACTGGAGTACCTGGCCGGCTACAGCTTTTCCGGCGACATCTGGGGCTATCCGGAGGGTGAGGCGTACTTCCCGAACTCCCCCGTGCTGATCGTGGAGGCCACGTTCGCTGAGGCCTGCATCCTGGAGACATACCTGCTCTCCGTGCTCAACCACGACTGCGCCATCGCCTCGGCCGCCTCCCGGATGATCTCCGCGGCCGGAACCCGCCCGTGCATCGAGATGGGATCGCGCCGGACGCACGAGGAATCGGCCGCCGCCGCCGCCCGGGCCGCGGTCATTGCCGGGTTCGACAGCACCTCGAACCTGGAGGCCGGATTGCGCTACGGGCTGAAGACCGTGGGCACGGCCGCCCATTCCTTCACCCTCCTCCATGACACCGAGCGCGAAGCCTTCGAGGCGCAGATTGCCGCCTTTGGGCCGGACACTTCCCTGCTGGTGGACACATACGACGTCGAAACGGCCGTCCGCACCGCCGTCGACCTCGCCGGGGACAAGCTGGGCGCGGTCCGGCTGGACTCGGGCGACCTCGTGGCCCAGGCCCAGTGGGTGCGCCAGCTCCTTGACGAGCTCGGCAACGACCACACCAAAATCGTGGTGACCTCAGACCTCGACGAATTCGCCATCGCGGCCCTGGCCTCCGCGCCGGTGGACTCCTACGGCGTGGGCACCTCGCTCGTGACCGGTTCCGGGGCCCCGACGGCGAGCATGGTCTACAAGCTCGTCAGCCGCACCGACGACGCCGGCGATTTCATCTCCGTCGCCAAGGCCGCCAAGAACAAAGCCAGCAAGGGCGGCCGGAAGTACGCGCTGCGCAAGCTCAACGAGCGCGGGACCGCCACGGCGGAAATCGTCGGCGTCGGCCATCACCCGGAGGACGACGGCAACGACCGTCCGTTGCTGCAGCAGTTCGTCAAGAACGGCGAGCTTCTGCCCGGGTGGACCGGGCCCGAGGGGGTCCAGCGCGCGCGCCGCCGCCACGCGGAGACCATGCGGGAGCTTCCCGCGGTGGTCAACCGGCTCCAGCGCGGCGAGGCGGCCATCCCCACCATCTACGAGGAGGACTGAATGTCCCGCGCCCTGATCATTGTTGACGTCCAGAACGATTTCTGTGAGGGAGGTGCCCTGGCCGTCCCCGGCGGGGCAAGCCTGGCCGGGGAAATCAGCGAGTACGTCGACGCCCACCACGGCCAGTTCGACCACGTCGTGGCCACCCAGGACTGGCACATCGATCCGGGTGCGCACTTCTCGGAAGACCCCGATCTCGTGGACAGCTGGCCGCGGCATTGCGTGGCGGGCACCCGCGGGGCCGAACTGCATCCCGATCTCGATCCCGAACACATCCAGGCGTACTTCCGCAAGGGCCAGTTCGCCGCGGCCTACTCCGGCTTCGAAGGGCTCCTGGCCCCCGAGGACGACGTCCCCACCGGTGACCGCCAGCCCGGCGCCATGCCCGTTACCGGCGCCGGCGCCGAAGACGCAGTGAGTTCCTTCGCCGGCAGTGATTTCGCCGCCAGTGATTTCGCGGTCAGCGAGGATGCGATCGGACTGGACGACTGGCTGCAGAGCCACGACGTCGAGGACATCGTGGTGGTGGGCATCGCCACGGACTACTGCGTCAAGGCGACCGCCCTGGATGCCGTCCAGGCCGGCTACTCCGTCACGGTGCTGCGCGGTTTGACGGTCGGCATTGCCGAGGACCTGGACGACGCCGTGGCCGAGATGGAGCTCGGCGGCGTCGATGTCCTCTGAGCCAGTAGACTCGAAATCCTTGCCCTATCGCCAGTCTTGCCATATTGACAGTCCCGTAGAACCCCGGAGTACACCATGAAGAAGACCCTGACCGTCCTGATTGCCGCCGGAGCGTTGCTCGGCGCGGCCGGCTGCTCGGCCACGCCGCAGCTGACCAACGAGGAAACCTGCGCCCGGGTCAAGACCGTGGTCTCCGCCCAGTCGGCCACGTCGGACAAGGCCGGCATGACCAGGGTCGCCAACCAGCTGCGGCCCATCAAGGCGGCGGCATCCGAGGACCTGCAGGCTCCGCTGCAGACCATCATCGAGTACTTCGACGAGTCGGCCAAGCCCTCCCCGGACACCGCCAAGCTCGAGGACATGAAGGCCGACTACACCGCGGCAGGGCAGACCTACGGCCAGGTCTGCGGCGCCGGCCAGTAGCCGAAGCAAAATTCACAGCAGAGTAAACAGCAGAGGGACCAGTTCACAGTGAACTGGTCCCTCTGTTTGTTGCCCTGCTTCTCGTGGCCTCTGCTCATAGCCCCCTGCCCATAACCCTGCGCGGGGCTACTTCCGGCCGATGAACCAGTCCTGGAGCTTGCGCAGACGTGTCTGCAGCTGTTCCTCGTTGGCCTGTGCGACGGCCGGGCCGCCGCAGACGGTCCGGAGCTTGGTGTGGATGACGCCGTGCGGGGTCCCGGTGCGGGCCGACCAGGCCGCGACGTTCTTGGCCAGCTCGGTGCGCAGGTCCATGAGCATCCGGTGGTCCGGGACGGCCGGGGCAGCCGCCGCGGCACTCGAGGCATCAGCCTGCGGGGAGCGCCTGTTCTTCCGGTTCAGCTGCTCGTGCTGGCGCTGGCGCAGCAGCGTGCCGACCTGTTCGGCGTCCAGCAGGCCGGGGATCCCGAGGAAGTCGAGCTCGTCCTCCGAGCCCACCTCGCCGCCGGTGCCGAACTCGCCGCCGTCGAAGAGCACCCGGTCAAAGGACGCCTGGGAGTCGAGGGCCTCAAACTTGCCCTTCATCAGGGAGTCGGAGGCCTTCTCCTCGCGGTTCGCCTCGTCCATGAGCGAATCCTCTGGATTGAAGAGGCCGTCGCTGTCTTCCTTCTCCGGGCGGTCCAGGGCGTGGTCGCGCTCGGCCTCCATCGAGTTGGCCAGCGCCATCAGCTGCGGCACCGAGGGCAGGAAGACCGACGCCGTCTCGCCGCGCTTGCGGGCACGCACGAAACGCCCCACCGCCTGGGCAAAGAACAGCGGGGTGGAGGTCGAGGTGGCGTAGACGCCGACAGACAGCCGGGGAACGTCCACGCCTTCGGAAACCATCCGGACGGCCACCATCCAGCGCTTCTCGCTGGCGGTGAATTCCTCGATCTTGCTGGAGGCCTTCGCGTCGTCGGAGAGGATGACGGTGGGCGATTCGCCGGTGATCTTCTTCAGCTGGCCGGCGTACGCGCGGGCGTCCTCGTGGTCGGTGGCAATGACCAGGCCGCCGGCGTCCGGGACGCTGCGCCGGACCTCGCTGAGACGTTTGTCCGCGCCGGCCAGGACCGCGGGGATCCATTCGCCGGCCGGGTTCAGCGCGGTGCGCCAGGCCTGGGAGGTGATGTCCTTCGTGACGGCCGACTCCCCGAGCGAGGCGGCCATCTCGTCCCCCGCGCTCGTGCGCCAGCGCATTTGGCCGGAGTACGCCATGAACATCACCGGGCGGACCACGTGGTCGCGCAGCGCCTTGCCGTAGCCGTAGGTGTAGTCGGCCTTGGAACGCCGGATCCCGTCGCGGTCCTCGGCGTACTCCACGAACGGGATGGGCGAGGTATCCGAACGAAACGGGGTGCCCGTCAGGGAGAGCCGCCGGGCCGCCGGGTCGAACGCCTCACGAAGGCCGTCACCCCAGGACAGGGCCTCGCCGCCGTGGTGGATTTCGTCCAGGATCACCAGCGTGCGGGCGGCTTCGGTCTTGGCCCGGTGCAGCATGGGCTTGCTGGCCACCTGGGCGTAGGTCACAGCGACGCCGATGAACCCGCGGCCGTGCTGGCCGTCGGCATTCTTGAAGTTCGGGTCGATCGCGATGCCCACCCGGGCAGCGGCGTCGGCCCACTGGCGCTTCAGGTGGTCGGTGGGCGCCACGATGGTCACACGGTTGACCACCCCGGAATCGATGAGCATGGACGCCACGCGCAGGGCGAAGGTGGTCTTACCCGCGCCGGGGGTTGCGACCGCAAGGAAATCCTTGGGATGGGTGCTGAAGTAGCTGTCCAGCGCCTCCTGCTGCCAGGCGCGCAGCTTGGGGGCGGTGCCCCAGGCGGCCCGCTCGGGATAGGCGGGGGGAAGCGTGGGTCCGCCGAAAAGTGTCTCCGTCATTAAGGCGCCCTCCATCCGCGCATGGCTGCAGCCGACGGAGAAACCCAATTAAGCACAAAAACACCAATCTTTTTCGGATGGACCCGGCGGAACCCCGCACCAGGCGGAACCCGGACAGCATGGACCGGCAATCAGGAAAGCAGAAATCAGGGGGCGCGACGGCGCGCCGCCATGGGGAAACGCCGTCCGGGGACGGCTAACGGAACCTGTTGTTCCGTTGATTGCCCTTACTTGTCGCCGGAGCCCTTGCCGCCGTCGTTTCCGGGGCGCAGGCCCTCGTAGACTTCCTTGCATTCGGGGCAGACGGGGAACTTCTGCGGATCCCGGCCCGGAGTCCAGACCTTGCCGCAGAGCGCGATCACCGGTTCACCGGTCAGCGCCGATTCCATGATCTTTTCCTTGCGCACGTAGTGCGAGAAGCGTTCCCGGTCACCGGGCTCAACTTCCTGGCGCAGTTCCTCGCGCTCGATCGTGGCCGTTGACGTCCCGGCTCCGGAGAGCTCGCGCATCGGATCGTTTTCGAGAGGATCGGTCATGCTAGTCATGACACCCATCTTAGCCGTTGGAAGGGCGCCGCCGGACCCGCCGGGTGCCGGCGGCGGGGCCTAGAGGCCCTGCCAGGCGGGTTTGTGGTCGTAGCTGTGGCGGTAGTAGTCCGCCAGCCGCAGCGACGACGCCGCCGCCTCGTCCAGGAGGATGGTGGCATGCGGGTGCAACTGCAGCACCGAGGCCGCACAGATGGCGGCGACGGGGCCTTCCGCGAGGTCCCGGACGGCCTGGGCTTTCTGCGCGCCGGTGGCAATCAGGATCACGTGCCGGGCATCCAGGATGGTGCCCAGGCCTTGGGTCAGGACGTGGTGCGGCACGTCGGCCAGGCTGCCGAAAAACCGTGCGTTGTCCCGGCGTGTCTGCTCGATCAGGGTCTTGATCCGCGTCCGGGACGCCAGCGACGAGCCTGGTTCGTTGAACCCGATGTGGCCGTCCGTTCCGACGCCGAGGAGCTGAAGGTCCACTCCCCCGGCGTCGCGGATGGCGTCTTCATAAGCCCGGCAGGCCGCCGGGATGTCCGCCGCGGCCCCGTCAGGCACGTGGACGTTGTCCGGGCTGATGTTCACCCGGGCGGTGAATTCGCGCGCGATCACCTCGCGGTAGGACTCCGGATGGCCGGCCGGCAGTCCCACGTACTCGTCCAGGGCGAAGGCGCGGACCCGGCTGAAATCCAGGCCGGCCCGCTCGTGCCGGGCCGCCAGTTCGGTGTAGACCGGCAGCGGCGTGGAACCGGTCGCCAGGCCCAGGACGGCGTCGGGCTTGCGCCGGAGAAGGGCCTCCACCGCATCGGCGGCAAGCGACGCGATCTGTTTGCTGCCGGGAACGATGACAACTTCCATGGTCCTGCCTTTGCTGACCTACCTGGTGTCCGAGTCTGCGCACTCCCAGCATGCACCCGTCAGCGGTTGACGGCCAGTTGTGCCAGCAGCTCCGGTGCCCGCCGGTCCAGCCATGCTCCGCCGGTCCGGATACCGACGGCGAAGAGTGCGAGGCCCAGCACGGGCCCGAGGACCAGAGTGATCCAGCCCGGCACGGAGCTGCCGGTGATGAACTGTGCGGCCACGAGCGCCGCCTCGGGCGCCACGAGGACCAGAAGCACGGCCATGCCGCCGAACTGCACGGCGAGGGTCTGGGCCACGTTGCCCGGAGGCTTCTTGAACGGGCTGTCCCCCGGCAGCGGGACGCTCACGGTGTAGCGCGCCGAGATCACCGAGGCCAGGCCCAGGCCGGTGAAGAGAACGCCGAGGGAGAGGCCCAGGACCGCGGGCAGCTTGTCCCAGTCGCCGGTGAAGAAGAACGGCCCGACGCTGAAGAGGACCACCACCGGCAGCGCGAAGCTCAGGCATGCCAGCGCCCGGCCGAGCCGGTCGTCGGCGCCGCGCACCCCCGTGGCCACGTGCAGGGCGAAGGCGGTGCTGTCATAGGAGACGTCCGTGGAGATCGACCAGGACAGGAGGAACGCCGTCAGCGGCCCGACAAACTGGAACGGGCCGTAGAACCCGCTCTGGCTGCCCTGGAAGAGGAACAGCACCGGCAGGAGCGGAACGACCACGAGCGCGCCGGCGTAGCGGGGATCGCGTAGCCAGTAGTACAGGGACCTCGCGGCGACGGCGGCGGCCGGTGTCGCCGGGAGCAGCCCGAACAGGCCCGTGCCGCCGGTCCGACGCTTGGACGTCCCGGCATACGGCGGGGTCACGAGGGCGCGCTGCAGCAGGAGCTTCCACGCCAGGGCCAGGCCCGCCAGAGTGGCCACGGCGATGAGGAATTTCACGGCCGCGGCCGCGTAGCTGCCGGCAGCGAGCTCGCCGCCGAGAGAGAAGGCCGCCCCGGCCGGCGTCCAGGACAGGGCCTGGGCCAGGCCGGTCAGGAAATCACCGGAACCGGCGATTCCCCTCGCAATGCCCGCCACGATGGGACCCGTGAGCACGAGCGGGATGAGGAAGGCGACGGCGCTGATGTCCTTGAAGCGGCGGGAGGTTGCCAGTCCGGCCGTGGCCGTGGTCACGACCTTGGAGAGCACGATGCAGCTCAGCACGCCCAGCACGGCACCGGCGAGGGCGCCGGCCGCGGCCGGCAGGCTGCGGGACCAGGTGCCCACCGTGGCGAGTGCAACAAGGGAAGTTGCGAGACCCGGTATGCCGATCAGGCCGCCGAGGGCCAGCCCGGCCAGCAGCTGCGGCATGGGCACGGCGAAGGTGGTGAACCGGGCAGGGTCCAGCGTCATGTCCGCGGCGGAAACCGCGACGGGAATGATGGCCCAGCCCAGCAATGCCGTGGCGCCGCCGAGGACCACCACGGTCTGGGCGAGTTCAATCTCCACCCCGCGCAGGACGAACAGCCCGGCCACGCAAACACCCACGATTCCCAAGGCATACAGGGCGCCGATCCCGAGGCCCACCAGCTGCCACGGGCTGCGCCGGACACTGTTGCGCAGCAGGGTCAGCTTGAGCCTCAGAAGGTGCGCAACCATTCCAGCCCCTCCGTGTGGTTCCGGCCGCCCACGAGCTCCACGAAGCGGTCCTCGAGGCTGGCGCCGGCGCGGACTTCCTCCACGGTGCCTGCGGCGAGGACCCGGCCGCCGGCGACGACGGCGACGTGGTCGCACATGCGCTGGACCAGGTCCATGACGTGGCTGGAGACGATGACCGTTCCGCCCGAGGAAACGTAGCGGTCCAGGATGTCGCGGATGTTCGCCGCTGAGATCGGATCCACCGATTCGAACGGCTCGTCCAGGACCAGGAGCCGCGGGGCGTGGATCAGCGCCGAGGCCAGCGCGATCTTCTTGGTCATGCCGGCGGAATAGTCCACCACCAGCGTGCCGGCGTCACTGTCCAGGTCCAGCGCCGCGAGCAGCTCCGCCACCCGGGACACCACCATCTCCCGTTCCATTCCGCGCAGCAGGCCGGCATAGGTGACCAGCTGCTCGCCGCTGAGGCGGTCGAACAGCCGGACGCCGTCGGGCAGGATCCCCATCAGCTTCTTGGCCTCCAGCGGATGCTGCCAGACGTCGACGCCGTGGACCAGCGCGGTGCCGAAGTCGGGGCGCATCAGGCCGGTCGCCATGGACAAAGTGGTGGTCTTGCCGGCCCCGTTGGGCCCGACCACCCCGAAGAAGGAGCCGGCCGGAACGTCCAGGCTGATTCCGTCGACGGCGATTTTGTCGCCAAAGCGCTTGGCGAGGCCAAGCAGGGACAGGGCAGGAACCGGCGGCGAAGACGGGCCGGGCGGGGCTGGCTGTCCCTGCTGGCCAGGGGGTTGGAATGTCATGACGCCAGACTAACCGCCCGGCGGCGCGAAAAGGATCGTCCGCAAGGCGTACGTTTTCACGCCCGGTAACCGGCCACTGCTTTTGGAATGAATGCCGGTTCTGGAGCGAATGCCGGTTCTAGAACGAATGCCGGGGCAGGGCGCGCTCGTACTGCGGCGGCCACGCCAGGTCATGGCCGAGCTCGAACGCGGCCCGCAGCCACCAGTGCGGATCCCGCAGTGCGGCACGGGCGATGAACACGCCGTCGGCCTGGCCGGTGGCCACCGCGTGCTCGGCCTGCCCGGCGGACGTCAGGAGTCCCACTGTGCCGGTCCTGACCCCGGTTTCGCGCCGGATCCGGGCGGAGAACCCGGTCTGGTAGCCGGGGCCCACGGGAATCTGCTGGTGGGCAACGGCCCCGCCGCTGGAAACGTCCACCAGGTCCACTCCGCGCTCGGCGGCCGCAGCGGCCATCCGGACCGAGGCGTCAGCCTCGATCCCGCCCGGCGCCCAGTCCGAGGCCGAGATCCGCAGCAGCAGGGGCATGGAGTCCGGGATGACCGCGCGGACGGCGTCCACCACAGCAAGCGTCAGCCTGTTCCGGCCCGCCTCGTCCCCGCCCCAGCGGTCCGTGCGGTCGTTGACCAGCGGGCTCTGGAACTGGTGCAGCAGGTAGCCGTGCGCACCATGGATTTCGATCGTGTCGAACCCGGTGTCAACGGCCCGCACGGCGGCCGCGGCGAAATCGGCGATCACGCCGTCGATCTGCGCTTCCGTCATGGCCGACGGCGGCGCGTAGCCGTCAAACGCGCCCGCGCCAGGACCCACGGTGTCCCAGCCGCCCTCGGATGCCGGGACGCTGCCCTTCGCGCCGGAGAACGGCCAGTAGGAGGACGCCTTCCGGCCGGCGTGCGCCAGCTGGGTGCCGATCTTGGTCTCCGCGGTGCCGTGGCGGTGCACGAAGGCGGTGATGCGTTCCCAGGCCGCGGCCTGGTCGTCGTTGTAGAGACCGGCGTCGCGGGGGCTGATCCGGCCCGCGGCGTTCACAGAGTTGGCCTCGGTGAGGATCAGGGCCGCTCCCCCGGTGGCAAAGGAGCCCAGGTGCATGAGGTGCCAGTCGGTGGGTACGCCTTCGCCCGTCTCGGGTTCACAGCTGTACTGGCACATCGGGGACACCCAGCCGCGGTGCTGCAGCCGCAGGGACCTCAGATCCAGCGGCGCGAAGAGTGCCGATCCCACTAGAAGAGCACCCGGGCCAGTCCCTGGCGGGCCTTGGCGACGCGCTCGTCACCGGTGCCGACGACGTCGAAGAGTTCCAGCAGCCGGACCCGGGCAGTCTCCCGCTCCGGGCCGAAGTTGCGGCCAATGAACGTCACGATCCGGCCGAGTCCGTCCTCGATGTGGCCGCCGGCGATATCCAGGTCCGCAACGCCGAGCTGGGCCTCGAGGTTGTCCGGCTCGTCGGCGGCGCGCCGGCGCAGCGCATCTGCCTCGGGCCCGGAGATGGCCTGCAGGCGATCCATCAGTTCCACCTGCGCCAGGCCGGCCTTGGCCTCCGCATCGGCGGGCATCTCGTTCAGGGCCTGACGGTAGGCGGCGGCCGCGGCCGCGTAGTCGCCGGCCTCGATCGCGTCGAACGCCGCCTGGTGCAGCGGCGGCAACGGCGGGGCCTCCGGTTCCGCACCGCCCGGCCCGCCGGCGCCGATCTGTCCGGTCACGCCGTTGGCGGCCGCGACCTTGAGGAGTTCATCGAACAGGCTGCGTACCTGCTGTCCGTCCGCGCCGCCCTGGAAGAGCGGAACGGGCTGGCCCTTGACGACGGCGACGGCGGTCGGCACGGCCTGCACCTGGAACGCCTGGGCAAGTTCCGGGAAGACGTCGATGTCCGCGGCCCCGAGGACCAGCCGGCCGTCGTAGCTCTCGACGATGCCTTCCAGGACGTCCACCAGCTGGCCGGAGCCTGGCGAGTAGGAGGCCCAGAGGGCGATCACCACGGGCACCTGGGCCGAGAGGTCCACGAGCTCCTGGAAGTTGCCCTCGGTCACATCCACGCGCAACGGCCGGCCTGCATGGTCGGCCGGGCGCTCTGCCGGGGCACCGGCAGAACCGGCGGGGCCCGCGGGGCCGGGGGCTGCAGCGCCGGGTGCGGATGGCGCCGGCCGCTGTTTCAGGGCGGAGAGATCGACGGCGCCGCGCAGGTTCAGCGGGCTGGCGGCAACTGGCGGGACCGGGCGGGAAGCTGGCGTAGTCATAGCTCCACTCTATCCACTACGCCACACGCATCAACGACCGGGCCGCGATGGCGGCCCGGTCGTCTGCTGTGCTGTGCCCCTGCCGTGATTCCCAGCGGGGGCAGGTTCCTGCGGGGGCTACTTGAACTTGGCCCCGACCAGGCCGCGGGTGGCAGCCACGAGCTTCATCGGATCCTTGGAACCGGCCGGCGGAACATAGACAGCCACGGACTCTGCGAAGTCCAGCACCATGCCGGTGCTGGTCTCCTTGCCGCCGGCCAGGGCGGCCGCGTCGTCGCCGATGGTGAGCTTGTCCCCGTCGGCCTTCGGTGTGCCGTCGAACGAGAAGTTCAGCCGTCCCAGGACCAGGGCCCCGCCGTCAGCGGTACGGAACACGACAGTGTTGTCCGCGGCCGCCTTGTGGGTGAAGGCGAAGGTGCCGTTGACGCCTGATTTGACGACGTCGGCCTGGTAGGCGAGGGTGTCCGCGATGTACGGGGAGGACTGGCCTTCGACAAGCTTGTCCTTGAAGGTGGAGTCGGCCTTGGTCAGGCGGTCACCGAGCCCGGCGAGGGCTTCGTCGCCGCTGTACGCGAGTCCGGTCTTGTCCGCGGGAACCAGCGTCTCCGTGCCGGCCCGCCCGATCCCCGGGAAGGTGGCACCCGGCTGCAGCGGGGTGCTGCTGACCAGCTTGTAGTTCTCCCGCGGGGAGGCCTGGGTGAGGGTCAGCAGCTGCGGGACGACGTTGCCCTCGCCCTGCGTCACGGCCATGACCGAGCGCGGCCAGCTGCGCTTGTTGGTGACCACCGTGGTCAGCAGCTTGGTGGAGCGGACAGGCATGCGGGCCTCGTAGGAGCCGACCTGCGAGCGGATCTTGTAGTTCTGTGTGCGCACCTGGAGTTCGGACTTGGCCACCCGCGGCGCCAGCTTTGCGGCGTCCTTGGCAGCGTCTCCGGCATCGACGGCACCGGCAACCTGTTCCAGGACGCGGCGGAACTGCGCGTCCAGCAGCACCGGCGCATCGCCGGTCTGGCCCTCAGCGGAACTGCCCGGCGTCGCGCCGTCGGAGGCCGGGGCACTGGGCGACGGCGTCTGGCTGGCCTGGGCGGCTACAGACGTTCCGGCGACGGCAGCGGCGGTCAGCACGGCCACCACGATGCCGGAACGGCGAGCGGTGCCGGAACCCTTCTTCTGACCGGCCGCTGCTTTCTCCGGCGCGGTTTTCTCCGGCCCTGTTTTCTCGGGGGTGGCCGGCTGCGGTGCAGTCTCGGGGGCTGCGGTCTCCTGGGTGCTTGCTGCCGTGCCCTGATCCCCGCGGCGTGCCGCGGCCTTGGCCTGCGCGCGGCGGGCGAACGTGCTGCCGCCGCCGGTGCCGTTGCCTGAACGGTTGCCTGACTTCGGCTTGAGGACCAGCAGCGCCCCGCCGGCGATGATCAGCAGGCCGCCGAGCACCATGAGCGGAATGGCCCAGGGCGTGGAGGTGTCGTTCGGGAAAGTCATCGTGATGGAGATCGGGGCGGCCTTGGTGCCGTCCGCCGCGAGGAGGAGGGACCAGTCGCCGTCGGCCGGCGCGTTCCACGCGTAGTCCATTTCGCCGGTGGCGTTCTCGGTGGTGACCCAAAGATCCGATCCGGCGGGCGACGGCGCGGTAGCTTCGCCGTCGGTATGCGTCAGCTGCAGCGCCTTGCCGTCCTCCGAGACGCCGTCGACGGTGTTGTGGGCCGTCTTACCCACCCAGGCGTCGACGTCGTCCGGCCGTCCCGCGGCCAGCAGGAAGGCCCCTTCACCCTTGACCTGGATCTTCACGGTCCCGGGGTGCAGAGTCTTCAGCTTCTCCTCGAAGACGGTCAGCGGCGCGGCGGTGCCGGCCGGAGCGGTGGCCGTAATCGTCTCCGGGGGAGCCCAAAACGTCTTCTGGCCAATCCCGGCCAGGAGGGTCAGGAGGCCGAGCAGCACCAGGGCGACTGCAGTCTTGAAACGCAAAATACTACCTATCATCAGCGGACAGTTAGCTTCAATAGTAACCATTTTGTTACCCGCGAGTCAGATCGGGGACCCGGGCGGCAGCCGTAAGCGGTGCCCGCGGGGGCGTCCCGCCCTTGAGCTGACAAGCCTGCTGATAGTGTTTGCGGTGATCATCACACCAGTGCCGCCTGTGTGGCGCCGCAAGGAATTAAGGGCATTCAACGCAGTGACTGAACATACGGATTCGTCCTCCGCCGGACCAGAAGAAGCGCAGGAATCCGACAGCCAGGAACCCGGCCCCGAGCAGCCTGCTTCCAGTCCCCGGCCCACAACCTCCCGCCCCCGGATTGCCGCGGCAAATGTCCTGCTGTCCGCGGCCCGGCGCCTGCGCCAGCCCCTGCCGGGTGCCCAGCCGAGAATCCGCTTCGAGATGCCCCCGGAGCATGAGGCCGAGACCGAGTCCGAGGCCCGCTTCGGCAGTCCCGGTCCGCGCATGTCGGCCCAGCACCCCCTCTATATGGGCTTCATGGGTACGGTCGGCGTCGGCTTCGCCCTGCTGGTCTACTGGATCGGGTCCAATACGACGCAGCTGCTCTTGTGGATCATCACGGCGCTCTTCATCACCCTGGGGCTGGACCCGGTGGTTCGCTGGCTCGAACACCGGAATGTCCCCCGGGCCGCCGGCATCCTCCTGTCCGTATCGACCCTGGCAGTGGGAGTCGCCGCTTTTTTTGCCACCCTGATCCCCACGATCGTGCAGCAGGTGACGCAAATCGTGCAGCAGGCGCCCAAGTGGGTCCAGGATTTCATTGACTCGGAATTCTTCCGGAGCGTTGACAGCCAGTTCGGCATCCGGGACCGCATCAGCCAGGAGCTGGAGAAGTTCGTCAACAACCCCGACGCCATGGGCGGCATCTTCGGCGGCGTTGTGGGCTTCGGCTCCACCGTGGCAAACGGACTGTTCGGCGCACTGATCGTGCTGGTCCTGAGCCTGTACTTCCTCGGTGCCCTTCCCGCGATGAAGAAATGGGGCTACCGGCTCGCGCCGCGCTCGCGCCGGGCCCGGGTTGAAGCCCTGTCCGAGGAAATCACCGGTTCGGTGGGCAACTACGTGATCGGCCAGGCCGCCGTCGCACTGCTGAACGCCACGTTCGCGTTCATTGTGATGTCGGTCATCGGCGTACCGTTCGCCACGCTGCTGGCGTTCGTGGTGGCCCTGCTGGCGTTCATCCCGCTGGTGGGAGGCATGATTGCCGGGTTCCTGGTGACGCTCGTTGCCCTAACCGCCGGCTGGCAGACCGCACTTGTCTTCGCCATCTGCTATTTCGCCTACCTCCAGTTCGAGGCCTACTTCATCTCGCCGCGCATCATGCAGAAGGCCGTGGCGGTGCCGGGCGCCGTCGCCGTCATCTCGGTGATCGCCGGCGGCAGCCTGCTCGGCGTGCTCGGCGCTCT
Organism: Arthrobacter sp. P1_H7; assembly: GCF_056405215.1. Lineage (NCBI taxonomy): Bacteria > Bacillati > Actinomycetota > Actinomycetes > Micrococcales > Micrococcaceae > Arthrobacter > Arthrobacter sp. P1_H7. The sequence goes on from NZ_JBFUCO010000024.1 coordinate 17,713, forward strand.
GATCGCCATTCCCACCGCGGCGGCGATCATGCTGCTGGTCAAGGAAATCCTCATCGCCCGCCAGGACAGCCGCTGACACGGCTCCCCGGGCCGGTTTTCGCGCCGCAATAGGACAGCCGCACCGTGGATCCACGGTGCGGCTGTCCTGTTTCGGTGCGGAATTCTCTCTTTGCGGCGTTGCCGATTCAGGCGTGTGCCGTGGCGACCGGCCCGTCCCATTCCTGCGGCAGCACCGTTCCGGCACTCCCAGCGGCGCCGCCGGGGATGACCTCGTCCACGATCTCGTTGAGAACCCGCCCGGCGTACTTCTCCCCCACCCACAGGTGTTTGGCGCCGTCGACCCCCAACACCTGTGCCTGCGGCACCAGCGCGAACCTCGCCGCCGCAGCCGCCGGCTGCAGGTAGTCGTCGTGCTCGGGGACCAGGACCTTCAGCGGCTTGCCGGACACGGCCCATTCCTTCAGGTGTACGTCCGTGGCCCGGTGCAGCGGGGGCGAGAGCAGCACGGCCCCCTCGATTTCCGAGGCGACGGGCTCGGCGGCGCCGTACATCAGGGCCAGCTCGGTGCCGAAGGACCAGCCCACCAGCCACCGGTTCGGCAGGCCCCGGTCCACGGCGAACTGCACGGCGGCCTCGACGTCGAGTCGCTCACCGACGCCTTCCTCGAAGGCTCCCCCGCTGGTCCCCCGCGGCGAAGACGTGCCGCGCGTGTTGAAACGCAGGACGGCGATGCCAGCGAGGGCGGGCAGCCGGTAGGAGGCCTTGCGGTAGAGGTGTGAATCCATGAAGCCGCCGTGCGTCGGCAGCGGGTGCAGCGTGATGAGTGTTGCCTTGATCCCACCGGATTCGGGCACGGCGAGCTCGCCCACCAGCCGGTGTCCGTCCGATGTGCGCAGTTCGACGTTCTCGCGGCGGGCCGGCAGGACGGTGGAAGCGCGGATGGCAGTGGGAGCAGAGGGCTTGGTGAAGACGTACGACGCGGGATCAAAGCTCATGCTGACCAGCTTAGCGATACCGGTAGCTCCGCGACGTCCAGCAGTTGCTGTGCCAGTGGCGCCGTTCGGCGAGACCCGCGGCGGCGCCAAAGAGGTGGTCCTCGGACCAGACCACCAGGTGCGCGATCCCCGGCAGCACGGCGGTGGAGCAGCCCGGGCAGATGTAGGTCTTCTCGGCACGGCCCGCGGTGATGGGGCGGACCATCCATTCGCCGTCCGGTGCGCTCTCCCGGCGGGCGAACCCTGAGCGGGCACGCTCCAGGTCAAGTTCCGGTGCCGGGCCGTGCTTGGCTCCGCCGGCTTTGCTCTTTCCGGGCGCTGCGCCCTTGCCAGAGCCTGTCTTCGCAGAGCCGGCGCGGCGGGGTCGGTTGGAACGGGGCATGCCTCCATTCTGCCCCAGTCCGGCTGCCGCTCGTTGCCTCCCCGCCACGCCGCCGCCCGCGCAGGCGGTAGAGTGGACCGGGTGCGTTTAGTCATAGCCCGCTGCTCCGTTGATTACGTCGGCCGCCTCAAAGCCCACCTGCCGCTGGCCACCAGGCTGTTGCTGGTTAAGGCCGACGGTTCGGTCCTGGTCCATTCCGACGGCGGGTCCTACAAGCCGCTGAACTGGATGAGCCCTCCTGCGTCCCTGCGGGTCTCCACACCGGATGAGGTCGACGTCGAGGTCGGCGTCGTCGAGCAGTGGACGGTCCAGTCGGCCAAGACCGATGACCGGCTCATCATCAACATCCACGAGCAGCTGCACGATACCTCCCACGAACTGGGCCAGGACCCGGGCCTGATCAAGGACGGCGTCGAGGCGGACCTCCAGAGGCTCCTGGCCGCCCAGATCGAACTGCTCGGCACCGGGTTCTCGCTGATCCGCCGGGAGTATTTCACCGCGATCGGCCCCGTGGACATCCTGGCCCGGGACGCGGATGGCGCCACCGTGGCCATTGAGCTCAAGCGCCGGGGTGACATCGACGGCGTCGAGCAGCTCACCCGGTACCTGGAACTGCTGAACCGGGACCCGCTGCTGGCCCCGGTCCGGGGAATCTTCGCAGCCCAGCAGATCAAGCCGCAGGCCAAGGTCCTCGCCAAGGACCGCGGAATCGACTGCGTGACCCTGGACTACGACGCCATGCGCGGCGTTGACGACAGCGAATCGCGGCTCTTTTAGGCACCCTGCGGCAGGCTTTCTGCTGTGACGATTCGCGTTAAGCCGTTCTTTGCACAATTTTTATGCAATTCTTCCGTTCGCCCGTTGACCTGACGCAAGTGTCATGAAATTCTTATACAAGTCTTTGTGTAGGTGTTTTTCATGCTCGCAAGACATGTTGCGAGCGTGAAGCTCCTGCCGCCACGGTCCGTGAATCCGGTTCCGTTGCCAAAGGTTCTTCTCGCAGAGTGACCAAGTCCGGTGCGAAGTGCGCCGGATTTATTCAAGATCCACAATGAGGAGAAACAAATGGCTCAGGGAACCGTCAAGTGGTTCAACGCAGAAAAGGGCTTCGGCTTCATCACCCCGGATGACTCCGATGGCGATGTCTTCGTTCACTACTCCGAGATCCAGACCGGTGGATTCAAGACCCTCGACGAGAACCAGCGTGTTCAGTTCGAGATCGGCCAGGGCGCCAAGGGCCCCCAGGCCACCGGCGTAACGCTGGTCTAGTCTCCTGTCGGGAAGTGCTTTAGGGCATTTCCGCACAAGGAATGATCCCCGGCATTTGTGCCGGGGATCATTTTTTTGTTGCATTCTTGGGCGCGGCGTTTCAGGTCCCCCGCATTGGCCCGGATGCATTCTTCAGCCGAATTGCGCACTCGCGCCGGGCACTAATCCGCCGGCCCCGCCTAACGCACCAACGTGCGCAGCAGGCGGGCGCTTTGCCGGACGGACAACCCGGGAAGGTATGCGCGGCTCAGGGCCCGGCCCATCGCGGGCAATTGCAGCGGATCCTGGTAGTAGAGGTACAGCGTGCGGTAGTCCGGTTTGAAACGCGACTTGAAGGTTGCCAGCGAGCGGAAGCCATAGACGGGTTCCAGGGCCCGGCCCACGACGTCCAGGATCCCGGCCAGCCCCTCCGGACCGGCGTCGCTGTCCCCGGAGTCGCTGCCGGAATCGCTGCCGCCGGCGAAGTCTCCGTCACGGTCCTTCGCCAGCGGCGAGCCGGACAGTGAAATTACCTCAACCGTGCGCTTGAGCTCCAGCACGGCGGAAGCAATGAGGAACTCCATGACACCCGGGAACGCGTCCCCGCGCCGGCGCATGAAGTCAAGGGTCCAGCTCACGAGCTGTCCGTCCGCATACACCGGCAGCCAGCTCGTGACGCCCTGCACGCGTCCGTCGGCGTCCACCGCCAGGCAGCACAGCACCTCGTCGTCGTCGAGCTCGTCGATGCTGCCGAGCGTGAAGCCCATCTCCGGCACGTGCTTTTGTGCCGCCCATTCTTCGGAAACCTCACTGAGCTGGGTCCGCAGCGGGGCCGGGAATTCGCTGTAGCGCCCCCACACGGCCTGGACACCGGTCTTCGCGGCCCGGTTCAGGGCGGTGCGGACGTTCTGCCATTCCTTGCCCTTGAACTCCAGTTCGCGCACGGCGAGCCTGGTTTCCTGGGCCACGGCCACGCGGCGGAATCCGCGGGCCCGGAGCATCGGCCAGAGCCCGGCGGTGCAGGAGTAGAAACACGGGATCAGGGCGTGCTCGGCGCAGTAGCGCATGAAACCCGCCGCGGTCTCCTCGCGGAGGGCGGCGGGGCCGAACGGGCCTGCCAGCGTCAATGCCACGTTGCCGTGCTGCTGGTAGGCCACGCCGCCGCGCCGGTTCGGCGTAAACCAGTACTTGTTCGGTTCCCAGAGCGCCATCCAGGACAGTGAGTCCCCGCCCTGGCGGATCAGGTCACGGGCCGTGTCCCGGTCCCCGGAACCGACGTCGGTGCCGTTCAGTCCGGTACCGTGCAGCCGCCGCCGCAGCACCAGCCAGACCGCCGCCAGGGCCACCCCCCAGAAGATGATGCCGGCGTAGGCGAACAGGAAGGACTCCACGGCGTTACGGTTCTGGAACAGCCGGCTGTAGGCGCCCGGAATGGGCAGCGGCAGGTACTGCCGGGCGAGTTCCGCCGCGAGGCCCAGCACTCCCCCGTCGCGGTCGATTCCGCCGGCGGCGAGCCAGGCCACCGCGTAGGCCCCGGCGAGCACCAGCCATGTGCCGCCGACCACGATGCCCAGGATCCGTCTGGCCTGCGGAGCCGTCTCCACGCGGAACTGCCGGCGGTTAAGCCAGAGCAGCACAGCGAGCAGCAACGGAACGGCGACGAGCGGAAGGACGTGGACGAAGCCCGAGCCCATCACCGCCGTGTGCGTCCGGTTGGGGTAGTGCGGAATGCGGGCGAACAGGGCCAGGTACACGGCTGCCAGGGCTGTCACGCCGAGCTGGACGATGATGGCGATCCGCAGGGCCAGGCGGCGGCCCTGCCGCATGCCGTCCGCACAGATCAACAGCAGGACCACCGGGACAACTGCCAGCGCGAGGCCCAGCGGACCGGCGAGTCCGGCCCGGCCGGCCTCCAGGCAGCTGACGTCAACCGTTCCGCCGCAGTTTTGCTCCAGCTGGCCCAGCGTGGGCAGCGGGTTCAGCACGACGTCGCGCAACAGGGCCAGGGGCCCGGTGGGGCTGCTGACAGCGGCCGTGAGGATCGGCCCCACCGCGAAGATCGCGACCGTGAGCGCCAGCAGGTTGCGTGTTTCGCGACCCGTTGAACGGTGCCGGTGCAGGGTCCCCCGGTCGCCCTGGATCCACCAGCCCGCGGCCAGGCCGGCAAGGGCGCCGGCGAGTCCCACCACCGTCTCCGGGTGCCCGACGTAGAGCACCAGCAGCAGGGACGCGGACAGGACGGCGGTCCGCAGCCTGCGTTGCCACAGCGTGGGCAGCAGCCCGCTGGCGGCCAGTGCCACGGCCAGGATGGCGGCGTAGGGGCCGATCAGCCGGGCGTTGACCATGAGCCCCAGCCAGCCGTCGCCGAGATACCGGGCCAGCTGGGTGACCAGCAGGAACACCGTCACAGCAGCGAACTGGCCTACAAAGAAGAACACGGCCGTCCGCAGCGTCCCCAGATGCCGTTCAGCGAGACCCAGCAGCAGCAGGATCATCAGGGACGCGGCGAGGTAGGCCAGCAGGTTGGTGGCGAAGAACAACGAAGTGAACAAGGACCACCAGTGCCCCGCCTTCAGCCCGGCAGCGTTCACGGACGCGATGGGCAGCAGGGCGTCGGGCGGGCCCGACAGGAAGCTGCCGGTGACGGCCCCGGCACCGAGGAAGGCCGCGAGGACCGCCAGCGTGAAGGGTACGGCACGGAAGTGCGCCAGCGTCCGGCGCATGCCCTGGCGCCAGACACCCTGCAACGGCGGGGCCTCCGGCCCAGGGCCCGCCGCGGTCCGGGGGCTGCCGGTCTTGGCCTGGCTCATGGCGTGATCCCCCAGCGCCGGGCCAGGAAGTCCAGGCCGCCGGGAAGGCCGCCGGATGCCACGTCCCAGGAGTGCCCCGCGTTGGCGATCCGGTGTGTTTCGACGCTGAACCCGGCCCGGCGGGCCGCCTCGGAGAGCACGTCCATATAGCCGGTGAACTGCGGGTCGCGGTCCCCGGCGGCGAAGTACACGCCGTGGCCGTCGAAGCGGTTTTCCGCCATGACGCGCAGCGGGGTCAGCCGGTCGAAGGCCGCGGTGTCGGCGCCGAAGGAGGCCTCGATGGTCTTGGCACGCACCTTCGCGAGGGCCGGCTCCTCCTCGCTGGAGAAGGCCAGGGCGGCGGTGTAGACGTCGGGATGCCGCGTGAGCATCTGCATGGCGCACGTGCCGCCGAAGGAGAAGCCGCCCGCGGCCCACTGCCGGGGATCCGGGTCGACGTCGAGCGTGCGGTTGATCCAGTCCGGCACGTCCCGCGCCAGGAAGGTGTCCGCCCGGGCAATCCGGCTGTCGAGGCACAGCGTGTTTCCCGACGGCGAGCCGTTGGGATCGACCACCACCGCTACGGGCGCCACCCCGGCGTGCTCCGCGGCGAACCGGTCCAGCCGGCTCCGGAGTGCGCCGCCGGTCAGCCAGTCGGCAGGGCTGCCCGGCTGGCCGGAAAAGAGGACCAGCACCGGCAGCGCGGGCCGGGGGGAACCCAGGTAGGCCGGGGGGAGATAGACGTAGGCGTCCCGGCTCTGGAAGCCGGAGACGGTGCCGGGGATGACCGCCTTGCGGATGACGCCGTCGGGAAGGTGGTCCGGTGCCTGCCAGTGGGCCAGCCCGGTGGCCGCGGGGACGCCGGGGGCGCGCGTCAGGTCCGCCTCGAGCGGCTGGATCCGGGCTACGGCGGCTCCGGTGAGGTCGCCGACAGTGTGGTTCAGGCCAAAGTAGATGTTGATCTGGACGCCGGACAGCGCGAGGACGGCCAGGAGGGCCGCCGTGGCTGCTGCGCTTGAACGCCAGCGATGGGTGCCGCCCCGTCCGCGGCGGCCCCAGAGTCCCAGCAGGCGCATGAGCCACAGGAGCAGGGCGACGACGCCGGCAACGGACCAGGCGAGGGTTTCCCCCGGCAGTTCGGCAGGGAAGACCGTGACGGCATAGAGCAGGAACCAGTGCACGGCCGCGACGAGCGCGGCGGCGATCAGGGTCACGGCAGCCGCGACGGCCACGGCCGCGCCGGGCGGCCGGCGGCCGGGGTGCGCTAAACCGGTGCGCCGAAAACCCGTGCGCCGGAAGGCGGCGTGCCAGAGGAGGTAGGCCAGGCCCGCCGCGGCGGCAGTCCACGCGAGCCACACCACCGGGCCGTCGACCAGGCTAAGGCCATCGAGGTAGTCCACCGGGGCTAGCGCCAGGTGCCGACGCCGATGACGGGTCCGGCCTCAAGCCAGGATGACAACCCCGTGTAGGCATCGAAGCGCATGGCGAGGAGGACCTGCTGCCCCTCGTAGCGGAGCTCCACGATCACGGCGTCGGGCTGGACCTTGAGGAGCTCGGATTCGGTCGGCTTGCGCCGGCCAAGCAGCTCCAGCGAGCTGCGCCGGAAAGTGTGCTTGGGGCGGACGCTGAGTGAGACCAGGCGGAACCACTCGAGGTCGTTGTCCTGGTAACGACAAACCCCCATCTGCCAGCTTTTTCCAGCCGTGCAGATGGAGGCGTCCACCGTGCCGAGGGCGCGCCGCAGATTGAAGCGGCGCACCCCCGAAAGGCACAGTGCAAATACCAGCAACGCAAACGCAGTTGCCAGGACGATGAACGGCAAACCAATATCGTTCATCAAGGTCGTGCTAGCGGATCCCCGCAGTAGCCGCTTCGCCCATTTGGGCGTTGTCAGCAACAATGACCACCCTGTTGTTGTCGACGGAGAAGAATCCACCGTCGACAACTACAGCGATGCGGTCACCGGATACCGGCTCGATTGCCAGCTCACCTTCGGCCAGAATCGCCAGCAGGGGCGAGTGGCCGGGCAGGATTCCGATTTCACCATCGCTGGTGCGGGCCTTGACCATCTTGGCCGCTCCGGACCACACGAAGTGGTCCGCTGCGACAATCTCAACCTCAAGCTCAGCCATATTACTTGGTCTGTTCCTGGATCTTGGCCCACTGGCGCTCGACGTCGTCCAGGCCGCCGACGTTGAAGAACGCCTGCTCTGCAACGTGGTCAAGGTCGCCGTCGCAGATAGCGGTGAAGCCTTCAACAGTGTCCTTGATGGACACGGTGGAGCCTTCGACGCCGGTGAACTGCTTGGCGGTGTAGGTGTTCTGCGAGAGGAACTGCTGGATGCGGCGTGCACGCGACACGACGATCTTGTCTTCTTCAGAGAGTTCGTCAACGCCAAGGATGGCGATGATGTCCTGAAGTTCCTTGTTCTTCTGCAGGATCTGCTTGACGCGGACGGCCGTGTTGTAGTGGTCGTGGCCGATGTACTGCGGATCCAGGATGCGGGAGGTCGACGTCAGCGGGTCAACGGCCGGGTACAGACCACGGGAGGCGATTTCACGGGAAAGTTCCGTGGTCGCGTCGAGGTGTGCGAAGGTCGTGGCCGGAGCCGGGTCGGTGTAGTCATCTGCGGGGACGTAGATGGCCTGCATCGAGGTGATGGAGTGGCCCTTGGTGGACGTGATGCGCTCCTGGAGGAGACCCATCTCGTCAGCCAGGTTGGGCTGGTAGCCCACGGCCGACGGCATGCGGCCGAGGAGGGTGGAAACCTCGGAGCCTGCCTGGGTGAAGCGGAAGATGTTGTCGATGAAGAGCAGCACGTCCTGGTTCTGCACATCGCGGAAGTACTCCGCCATGGTCAGGGCGGACAGTGCAACGCGCAGACGCGTTCCCGGCGGCTCGTCCATCTGGCCGAACACAAGGGCGGTGTCCTTGAGGACGCCGGCCTCTTCCATTTCGACCCAGAGGTCGTTACCTTCACGGGTACGCTCGCCGACACCGGCGAACACCGAGGTGCCGCCGAAGTTGCGGGCAACACGGGTGATCATTTCCTGGATCAGCACGGTCTTGCCGACGCCGGCACCACCGAACAGGCCGATCTTGCCACCCTTGATGTACGGGGTGAGGAGGTCGATCACCTTGATGCCGGTTTCCAGCATCTCGGTGGAGCCTTCCAGGGTCGCGAAGGCCGGAGCCTTGCGGTGGATAGGCCAGCGTTCGCTGATCTGGAGTTCGGACTCGGCAACGTCGAGGGGCTGGCCCAGCACGTTGAAGATGTGGCCCTTGACGCCGTCGCCCACGGGCACGGAGATCGGGGCACCGGTGTCCACCACGTTGGTACCGCGGACAAGTCCGTCGGTGGCCTGGAGGGAGATGGCACGGATCAGGTTGTCGCCCAGGTGCAGGGCAACCTCGAACGTGATGGTTCGGGTCTCACCGTTGAGAGTGATCTCGGTGGTGAGTGCGTGGTAAATCGAGGGGATTGCGTCAGCCGGGAATTCGACGTCGACAACCGGGCCAATAACACGTGCAATACGACCGGTAGCACCGGACGTTGCGGCTACGTGATCGGTAGCAGTGGCAGTCATCTCTCTCACTTCACTCAGTAGATGGCGTGGGGTTAAGTTTATCTCTTGGTGCAGGTACAGCTGGATCCGGGCTCGTGCTGGCTAGGACGCGGACAACGCGTCGGCACCGGCAACGATTTCGGAAAGCTCCTGCGTAATTTCAGCCTGACGGGCAGTGTTGCGCAGACGCGTGTACTTCTTGATGAGATCCGTCGCGTTGTCGCCGGCGGACTTCATCGCGCGCTGGCGGGCTGCGAGCTCGGAAGCTGCTGCCTGCAACATTGCGGCGAAGATACGTGATTCGATGTAGCGCGGCAGCAGGGCATCGAGAACCTGCTCCGTTTCCGGCTCGAATTCGTAGAGGGGCAGCAGGTCCGATTCGGACGCGGCTTTCTCTTCGACAACCTCGAGCGGCAGCAGACGGACGACCGTCGGCTCCTGGGTCACCATCGACTTGAAGCGGGTGTAGACGACGTGGATTTCGTCGACGCCGCCCTCTTCGTAGGCGGTAGCGAATTCGGTCAGCAGTGCTTCACTGACTTCCCGCGCGGTCGCAAACTCCGGTGCATCCGTGTTGCCGGTCCATACGCGAGCGTATTCACGGTTCCGGAAGTCGAAGTACGCCTGCGCCTTGCGGCCGACCAGGAACGTCTTGACTTCCTTGCCTTCCCCGTGGAGCAGCTCGTTGAGGCCTTCGGCCTGCTTGAGGACACTCGCCGAGTAAGATCCCGCGAGGCCACGGTCCGAGGTGATGACCAGGACGGCGGCCCGGCGGATCTGCGCCGGCTCGGTGACCAGGGGGTGGTCGATTTCGCTCTGGCTTGCGACAGCAGAAACGGCACGCGTGATCGCGTTCGCGTAAGGCAGTGAAGCTGCTACGCGTGCGCGGGCCTTGCCGATGCGCGAGGTAGCGATCAGTTCCATCGCCTTGAAGATCTTGCGCATCGACGTCGTCGAGCTGATCTTCTGGCGGTAGACCCGGATCTGGGCTCCCATACTTATCCTTTCCTAAGATCCCGATGGCCGGGACTGCCGGAACCCGTGCGGGTCCCGGCAGCCCCTGCCAGCGAAACTAGCGCTTCTGCTTGACGATTTTTTCCTGGTCGACCTGATCCTCGCCGATGGGGGCGTGCTCCTCGTGCCCCGCACCGACCAGGAGGTTGTCTCCCTCGCCGAAGAAGCCCTTCTTGAAGTCCACGATTGCGGTCTTCAGTGCTTCAGCGGTGTCATCGTCCATGACGTTGGTCTGGGCCAGCGTCGTCAGGATGGAGGACTTGTGCTTGAGGTGCTCCAGGAACTCGGTCTCGAAGCGGTTGATGTCTTCAACCGGAACCTCGTCGAGGTGGCCGTTGGTGCCGGCCCAGATGGAAACGACCTGGTTCTCGACCGGGAACGGCGAGTACTGGCCCTGCTTGAGCAGTTCCATCAGGCGTGCACCGCGGGTCAGCTGCTGGCGCGATGCGGCGTCCAGGTCCGAGGCAAACATGGCGAAGGCCTGCATGTCGCGGTACTGGGCCAGTTCCAGCTTCAAGGTACCGGAGACCTTCTTCATGGACTTGACCTGGGCGGCGCCACCAACACGGGAGACGGACACACCGACGTCGACAGCGGGGCGCTGGTTGGCGTTGAAGAGGTCCGACTGCAGGAAGATCTGGCCATCGGTGATGGAGATCACGTTGGTCGGGATGTAGGCGGAAACATCGTTCGCCTTGGTCTCGATCAGCGGCAGACCGGTCATCGAGCCTGCACCGAGCTCGTCGGAGAGCTTGGCACAACGCTCCAGCAGACGGGAGTGCAAGTAGAAGACGTCGCCCGGGTAGGCTTCGCGTCCCGGCGGGCGGCGGAGCAGCAGCGACACTGCACGGTAGGCCTCGGCCTGCTTCGAAAGGTCATCAAACACGATAAGGACGTGCTTGCCGCCGTACATCCAGTGCTGGCCGATGGCCGAACCGGCGTACGGTGCCAGGTACTTGAAGCCTGCGGGGTCGGACGCCGGGGAAGCCACGATCGTGGTGTATTCCAGGGCGCCGTTGTCCTCGAGGGTCTGGCGGACGGCTGCGATCGTGGATGCCTTCTGGCCGATCGCCACGTAGATGCAGCGCACCTGCTTCTTCACGTCGCCGGAAGCCCAGTTGGCCTTCTGGTTGATGATCGTGTCGATGGCAATGGCGGACTTGCCGGTCTGGCGGTCACCGATGATCAGCTGGCGCTGGCCGCGGCCGATCGGGATCATGGCGTCGATAGCCTTGAGTCCGGTCTGCATCGGCTCGTGGACCGACTTACGCTGGGTCACGCCGGGTGCCTGGAGTTCCAGGGCACGGGTGGTCTCGGCCTTGATCTCGCCGAGGTCATCGATGGGCTGGCCCAGCGGGTCAACCACGCGGCCGAGGAAGGCGTCGCCAACCGGTACGGACAGAACCTGCCCGGTGCGGTGGACTTCCTGGCCTTCTTCGATTCCGGTGAAGTCACCGAGGATGATGACGCCGATCTCGCGGACGTCGAGGTTCTGGGCCAGGCCCAGCGTGCCGTCTTCGAAGCGAAGCAGCTCGTTCGCCATGACCGAGGGAAGGCCCTCAACACGGGCGATGCCGTCACCTGCGGTTGTTACACGGCCGACCTCTACGCGCTCTGCGTTTCCGGGTTCGTAGGACGCCGCGAACTCGTTCAACGCATTACGGACGTCGTCGGCGTTGATGGTCAATTCGGCCATCTGCAGTCCCTGCTCTCCTGTTTTCGTGATCATCGTTGCTCACGATGACCGGGGTTTCTTGTCGTTAGGTTGTGCTTGTCCGGCTAGCCGGCAAGCTGACGCTGGAGCTGGCCCAGGCGGCCGGCGACCGAAGCGTCAACCACTTCGTCACCTACCTGGATCCGGATGCCACCGATCAGTGCCGGGTCAACGTTCATGTTGATCTTGAGCTCGCGCCCGTAAAGGGCGTTCAGCCCCGCCTGCAGGCGGCTGATCTGCGTCTCCGTCAGCGGACGGGTGACGTCGACCGTTGCAATCCAGCGCTGCTGGCGCTTGGCGGCAAGCTCGGCGAAACGGCGGACCAGCCTGGTGACCTTAAGCCCGCGCGGAGCCGTGACGGCCTGTCCGATCAGGACTTTCGCTTCCGCACTCGCACCGGGTACGAGCTTGTCGGCGAGGGTCACCTTGGCGGCCGGGCTGGCCTGCGGCTCGGACAGAGCACGCTGGACCTCGTGGCTGGACTCAACGGCATGGTTGAAGGAGAACAGATCGTTCTCCAGCTCTTCCAATCCGGTGAGCCCGGAGGCAGAGACGGCCGACTTGTTCTCGGCAACAGCGATGACCACCGAAGCGGCAAGAGTCTCGAGTGCATCGCCGATATCCCGTGCCGATGCCCAGCGGGAGCTGGCCAGTCCGGCTGCGATTTCAACAGCGTCAGCAGATACTTTCCCGCCGAAGAGCTGCTTGACCAGCGCCGACTTTTCGTCACCGCTGCGGGACGGGTCGGTCAGGGCGCGGCGCAAGCCGGCCGAGCTGTCGACCGTTCCCAGGATTCCGAAGAGTTCCTTTGCCAACTGCAGCGACGCGGTGGGAAGCTTGGCTTCCAGTGCCGCCAGCGCAGCGGCCAGCGATTCGCTCGATACACCTGCCATTACTTAGCTACACCCGCGTTCTGGTTCTCCAGATCTGCCAGGAAACGGTCCACCACTCGGGCCGACCGTGCATCGTCGCTCAGTGCCTCGCCGACGATGCGGCTTGCCAGCGTCGTGGCCAGCGTGCCGACCTCCGCGCGGAGCGACACAACGGCCGCCTGGCGCTCGGATTCGATCTGCGTGTGGGCCTGTGCGGTGATGCGGGCAGACTCGGCAGCCGCCTTCTCCTTCAGCTCTGCAAGGATCTGGGCACCTTCGGCGCGTGCTTCCTCGCGGATGCGGTTGGCCTCGGTGCGGGCTTCCGTGAGCTGTGCCTTGTACTCTTCGAGTGCTGCGGAGGCCTCGGCCTGGGCCTTTTCGGCCTTGGCGATACCGCCCTCGATGGCTTCGGCCCGCTCTGCGAAGGTCTTCTCGAACATCGGGACAACGTACTTGACCACGATGAACAGGAGGAGAGCAAAGCCGGCGAAGACGACAAGCATTTCCCAAGGATTGGGAACGAGGGGGTTAGTACCGCCTTCGGTGGCGGCTGAGATGATCGCTTGATTCATATTTCACCCGTCCTTATCTACTCGGTTCTGGATGTTCGGTTGTTCTGTTTACTTGAGAACGAACGCGAAGACCAGGCCAAGGATGGCGAGGGCTTCAGTCAGCGCGAGGCCGAGGAATGCGATCGGCTGCAGGACGCGCTGGGCTTCCGGCTGACGTGCTACACCGTTGATGTAAGCGGCGAACACGAGACCCACACCGATACCACCGCCGATGGCGGAGAGGCCGTAGCCGATGAGGTTGAGGGAGCCGTTGATGGAGCCTTCCATTTTTCTTCCTTTCAAGATGCCACCCATGTGGCAGGTTGTTTGGGTTGCTTCATCCCCGTGAGGGGAAGACTATGTTGTGCCGGCTGGGGTTGTGCCTTCTGGCGTTTGCGCCTGAAGGCCTTCGCCTAGTGGCTGTCGGCGTGCAGCGCGCCTTCGATGTAGATGGCGGTCAGCAGCGTGAAGACGTAGGCCTGCAGCACCATGATCAGCGCTTCGAGCATGTACATGGCGATCGCACCGCCAAGGACGAGTACGGACGCACCCTTGAGGAGGACGTTTTCCTGCATCACGAGGTATTCGATGCCAGCACCGGAGATCATGATGATCAAGTGGCCGGCCAGCATGGTGGCGAACAGACGGAGGCTGTGCGTGACCGGGCGGACCAGGAAGTTGGAGATGATCTCGATCGGGACGACGATCGGGAGAATGTAGAACGGCACACCGGACGGGACCGTGGCCAGCTTGAAGTACTTCAGGCCGCTCTTCCGGACGCCGACGGCGATCCAGGTGACGTATACGATCGCTGCGAGCACGTAGGCCCCGCCAACGTGCGAGAAGGTCGGAAGCTGGATCAGCGGGATTGCCCCGTAGATGTTGTTCACGAGGATGAAGAAGAAAAGCGTGAACAGCAGCGGGACATACTTCATGAAGTCCCGGCCGCCGATAATGTCCTTGGCGATGCTGTTGCGGACGAAGCTATAGGCGGCCTCGCCTGCGAACTGCAGCTTGCCGGGAACGAGCTGCTGCTTCCGCGCAGCGATCACAAAGAATGTACCGATAATGACGACCGACAGGATGACCAGCAGCATCTGCTTGGAAAATCCGTCGGCAGCACCCCAGGGGATGATAGCCGGCAGGTGAAGTTCTTCAATTCCAGGAGGCGTGAAGGTTCCTGAATCTTGGGCCGGGAGCGCAAGCGCGATCAACGCGTTTCCTCTCTGCAGTGTCCATCATTGGGCGTTGGGCGGGGACCGGCGACATTGGTGCCCGCCTCTCCCCCTGTGAAATTATTTGGCATTACTGTTCCTCGTCCTGGGACGGGCCACGTGCAGCAGTGCCGTCATCAGCTGAAGTTCTGTTACTGGTGAGGCCGTGCATATGAGAAAGATAGAACCCTCCCGCAGCTCCAAGCAGAGCGCCTGCGAGCACAATCCAGCGGGTTCCCCACAGATTATCCAGTCCCCACCCTATCAAACTCCAGACGATGATTCCGCCAACAATGTAGCTGAAGACGGCGATGCCGGCGTTGTATCCGCCGTCGCTTCCGTCGGTCGATACACCGGGGGCACCGGCCGTAGTTTTGGGTGATTTGGCTGGCTGGTTTTTTGGTCCGCTACGTGGTCCGGTAACCGGCTTGCGGCCGGTTTTGCGGCTAAACATCGGTGCCGCCTTTTCGGGTTTCGGGATCGTTGTAAATCTGGAGCCTGGCCTTGCTGAAACCGTAAATTTCGGCTGCCTGCCAGAACACGACGGTGACGACGGCGCCGATCAGGAACCAGCGGCCGTGCAGCCAGGCCGGAGCGCCGATGACGAAGAGGACCACGGCGAAGCCGACCACTTTGACGAAGTACGTCGCGACGAACAGTCCGATCGCGCCGGAGGGGTTGCTGCGGCCGACGAAGTGGCCCACCGCGAGGCTGATGGCAAAGAAGGCCATCACCAGCGCGCCCCCGAACAGCGCGGACCAGAACCCCACGGCGCCGTTGAAGACGAAGGCGGCGATGCCGGTCAGCACCAGGGCTGCGGCGGAGGCGGCGGAACTCATTGCCAGCAGCCTGAGCCACAGGGATTTTGTGGGGCCGGAGACGCCAACGGGTCCGTTGCCGGAAGCGGGTTCCGGTTCGGCGTTGGAGGTCATGAGATCCCAATCGTCGCTGGCGTATTGCTGGTCAAGGCAGGCGGCGAAGTACCGCCCCTGAATTCTACATTAGATAGAAATTATTCGGAAAAGCGCGCCGGAGCAGGTTCCTCCGGCATGCCGGGCAGGCTATTCGGGGGTGCGGGCCATCTGTCGCGGACCCCGCTGGCGGAGGTAGGGCCAGGCTGTCACCACGGCCATGATTGCCGCGGCGGCCAGATCGATGGCGAGGACTATGTGCCAGGGGAAGATCGCAAAGGCGAGGCCGCCGAAGGCCAGGATGCAGGTCCACAGATACATCAGCACGACGGCGCCGCGGTGCGAGTAACCGATGTCCAGGAGTTTGTGGTGCAGGTGTCCGCGGTCCGCTGACCACGGTGATCGGCCCAGCGCGGTCCTCCGCACCACCGCCAGGCACAGGTCCAGCAGCGGCAGGAACAGTACCGCGAACGGCAACAGGATTGGGATGATCGTGGGGATGCCGTTGGCCCGGTCGTAGAGGCCGGAGCTGATCTGACCGGTCGAGACCACGCCGGCCGAGGCCATCAGCAGGCCAATCAGCATGGCTCCGGAATCGCCCATGAAGATTTTGGAGGGAAACCAGTTGTGCGGCAGGAAACCGACGCAGCTGCCGACCACAACGGCGGTCAGCAGGGTGGCGAGGTCCGAGCGGTCCAGCAGGACGGCCGTCCGGTGCACCCAGTAGGCCGTGAGGAAGAACGCCGCCCCGCCGATGATCGCCACGCCCGCGGCGAGGCCGTCCAGTCCGTCGATGAAATTGAACGCATTCATGGTGGTCACGATCAGACCGGCCGTCAGCACGATGCTCACGGCCTCGTTCTGAATCACGATCGGCTCGGGGATGAAAGGGATGATCGTCATCCGGACTCCCCAGGTGGCTACGACCAGTGCCGCGGCGCTTTGGCCGATCAGCTTGACCCACCACCGGAGATCCAGCAGGTCGTCCGCCACGCCGACCACGACGATCACGGCGGCCCCGGCCAGGATTCCCCATGGCGCCGTGTTGTTTCGGAAGATGTCCTTGACGAAAAACGAGTTACTGGCCGTGACCAGGGCAACCAGGACGCCCGCGAAGATGCCCAGGCCGCCGAGCCGGGAGATCGGGGTGGAATGCATGTCGCGGCTGCGGATCGGGGAATACAGCTCCAGCTTGTTGCCCGCGAGCCGGGCACCCCATGTGGCCGCGTAGGTCACGATCGCTGCCGTCAGCATCATGAGCAGGTACATGATCACGGGACGGCCACCAGCCAAACACCGTCAGTAACGTCAGCGCAGGCAACACACGCCGGCACCTCCCGCAGCATCGGACATGCCGGTGAGCTGCGGAAATGGGGTGGATTCAATTGCCGTGGAACTGTCTTTCGAAAAATGAAACTTCTCCGTCGCCGTGCGCAGGGCAGGCAGTGCGTAGTGCCTGACAGGGCTGTATTACAGTGGACTCTAGTCAAGATACTAATGCCAACGGCCACCTGTCTTCGCGTCACACGGCCCTCTGCCGGCGGGAAAACCACTGACGGTCGTGCTGAAAGGACCCCGCGATGACCCCCTCGGTTGCAGTCGCTGCCGTGACGTTTGACCGTCCCAGGGAGCTGGCGGTCCTGATGGACGCCATCAACAACCAGACCGCTCCAGTGCAGTCCATTTGCCTCGTCGACAGTGGCACCGTGCCCTCGAAGGAGGTTGCCGGCAAGCACGCCAACGTGGACTATGTCCGGTCCGAGGCAAACCTTGGCGGCGCCGGCGGATTCTCGTTGGCCATCCTCAAGGCCGTGGCCAGCGGGGCTGACTGGATCTGGATGATGGACGACGACGCCGAACCGGCAGATCCCCACTGCCTTGCCACGTTGCTCCGTGAGGCGCAGGACCGTGACCTGGACGCCGTCGTGCCCCTCGTGGTGGCCCCCGGCCACCCGGACCAGCTGTCCTTTTTCTTCCGCCTGGGCGGCAAGGTCACGCATGAGCGCGCGGAAGTGGAGAAGGTCGGCTTCCTGCCCGACGACGGGCACTTCTTCAACGGCGCCCTGATCCGTTCCGATGTCTTCTTCAAAGTCGGCCTGCCGGACATGCGCCTTTTCATCCGGGGCGACGAAGTGGATTTCACGCTCAGGCTCAGGAAGGCCGGGATCCGCTTCGGCACGGTGACCACCGCGGCCATCACGCACCCGCACGCCTTCTCTGAAACCAAGCACGTCTTCGGTGCGCGGTGGCACGTGATTGTTCCGGATTCCGCGTTCAAGCGCTACTTCTACTACCGGAACCGCGGCTACATGATCCGCCGTCACTTCCGGGTCAAGTCCTTCATCGCGGATGTGGGCGGCTACCTCGGCTACTTCCTGCGCAGCGGCGACTTCCGCGGGCTCGCTGACTGGTTCCGCGCCTTTTCCGCCGGGCTCCGCGGCAAGGGCTTCGGCCCGCTGGAGGACCAGAAGTTCTAACCGCCGCCGGCCGCCGGCAGCCTAGGGCTGCCGGCGCAGGCGCCGGCGAAGCAGCAGGCCCAGCAGCACCCAGGGCTCACCGAACACCCGGTAGGCCACCCGCTGCGGGTGGAGCATGAGCCGCCAGGCCCACTCGAGCCCGAGCCGGCCAATCCAGCGCGGCGCCAGTTTCTGCACACCGGCAATCTGCTCGATGGCGCCGCCGACGGCGCAGTACACGGCCGGCGGAAGCGCGGCAAGCCGGCGGGCCAGGACCTGTTCCTGCAGCGGCATCCCGAGGCCCAGCAGCACAAGCTGCGGGCGCAGCCGGTTCAGCCATTCGACCGCGGCTTCCTCAACATCCTTGTTCCAGCCTTCGCCGGGCATGCCGTCGACCCGCGCCCCGGGGACGATCTCCCGCAGCCTGTCCACGGCGCCGGCGTTGGCCACGGCGCCTGCGCCGATGACCGCAATGCGCTCCAAGCCCGCGACGTTGCCGAGCGCGGGAATCCAGTCCGTCGACCCCAGCCGGTAGTCCATCACCGGTTCCCGGCCGTCGTCCTCTTCGCCGGTCTTCGCCCAGAGCCAGAGCACCGGTGCGCCGTCGATCAGGACCACGTCGCTGCGCTCGTAGAAAGAGCGGAAGGCGGGATCGGAGTGCAGCAGCGTCACGCTGTGCAGGTTGTGCCCCACCACGATCCGGGTCCGGCCCTCGGCCATGAAGGTGCTGAGAACCGCAGTCAGCTCCGACACAGTTACGGGGGTCGCTTCGACCTCGAGGAAGGGGACGCGCTGGCGCTCCAGCGTCATGCGGAACCGGGCTCCGGCGCAGCGTCGCCCGCCGCACCGGCGGGCTCCACAGCTTCCGCAGCATCGGGCGCGTTGCCGTCGACGTCCACGACGCCGGGCACCACGCCGCGCAGGCGTTCGAGGCTGATGGCTCCCTGCCGGACGACGCGCAAGGGCAGTGACGTCGCGTCGACGATGGTCGAGGCGAGGGCCTCGGCGCCGTCGGCGGGCCGGGGCCCGCCCTCAAGGTAAACCTCCACGGATTCCGCCAGTTGGGCCTCGGCGTCCGCCGCGGTCTGCGCCGCTGCGTGCCCGGTGCGGTTCGCGGAGGACACCGCGAGGGGTCCGGTGAGCGTCAACAGGTCCTGGGCGATCTCGTCGGCCGGGATCCGCAGGGCGACCGTGCCCTTGGTTTCGCCGAGATCCCAGTCCAAGGACGGCTGGGCATGCAGGATCAGGGTCAGGCCGCCGGGCCAGAATGCCTCGGCCAGCCGCCGCGCCTCGGCCGGAACGTCCGTGGCCAGGCCATCGAGGGCGTTCAGCCTGGGGATCAGCACCGGCGGCGGCATCTTCCGGCTCCGGCCCTTGGACGCGAGCAGCAGGGTCACGGCGAGGGGTGAAAAAGCGTCGGCGGCAATGCCGTAGACCGTGTCCGTGGGAAAGACCACGCACTTGTTCTCCCGGATGGCCCGCTGGGCGTGCTCAAGTCCCGCAGCGCGCTGCTCGGCCGCCGTGCAATCGTAGCTATTCGTCACTGGCCTATTCTTTCATCACTCGTCACACGATTTTTCGCAGGGGTCGGCTCCAACGGTGCCAGGACGGCGCTGGTGGCCCGGTCCCTGCCGTTGAGGTCCCGGTGCGTTGTTACCTCGGCGAACACCCCGGCGCGCTTGAGCATCGCGGCGATCCATTCCGACTGGACCTCGGCGTGCTCCATCACGAAGTAGCCGCCGGGGACCAGCAGGCGGGCAGCCGAGGCTGCCGCCGCCGTCGGAAGTTCCATCCCGTCCGCTCCCCCGCCGTACAGCGCCTCGGGCGGGTCGTGCAGCGCCACTTCGGGTTCGTTCGGGATCGCTTCGGCGGGAATGTAGGGCGGGTTGGAGACGACGACGTCGAACGTGCCGTTGTGTTCGCCCAGCGCGTCGCGCAGGTCGCCCCGGATGAGGTGGACACCCAGGGGAGCCAAGTTTTTCGCGGCCCAGGCATGTGCGAATTCGCTGTACTCGACCGCGTGGACTTCCGCGCCGGGAACCTCGTGGGCGATCGACCCTGCGATCGCACCGGATCCGGTGCCCAGGTCCACGACCTTGGGGTGCGCCAGGCCGTCCCTGCCCTTGATCCAGTCCAGCACCAGCTGCACCACGGATTCGGTCTCCGGCCGCGGGATGAACACGCCGGGACCGACGGCGAGTTCGAGGTAGCGGAAGTGCGCCACGCCCGTGATGTGCTGCAGCGGGATCCGCTGCGCCCGTTCGGCGACGAGGTCGGCGTAGCCCTCCGGCGCCGGCGAGTCGCCGAGCATCAGCGCGCGCAGCCGGCCGGGCCCGACGCCGAGCAGGTGCCCGGCCAGGAGCTCGGCGTCCACGCGCGGGCTGGGCACGCCGGCCGCCGCGAGGACCGCCGTCGCCTCGCTGACGGCCGCCGCGAGGCTCGGACCATCACCTGCAGTCATCACCAGTGGCCCGCGCCTATTCGCCGATGGCGTCGAGCCGGGACTGCTCGTCCAATTCGATGGCCGACTGGATCACCGGTTCGAGGTCGCCGTTCATGACCTGGTCCAGGTTGTAGGCCTTGTAGCCGGTGCGGTGGTCCGCGATCCGGTTTTCCGGGTAGTTGTAGGTGCGGATGCGCTCGGAGCGGTCCATGGTGCGGATCTGCGACTTGCGCTGCGCCGAGTTTTCGGCGTCGATCAGCTCCTGCTGGTGCGCCAGGATGCGGGCCCGCAGCACGCGCATGCCGGCCTCACGGTTCTGCAGCTGCGACTTCTCGTTCTGCATGGCGACGACGATTCCGGTGGGAAGGTGGGTGATGCGCACGGCGGAGTCGGTGGTGTTGACCGACTGCCCGCCGGGACCCGAGGAGCGGTAGACGTCGATCTTGAGATCGTTCTGGTTGATCTCCAGTTCCTCGGGCTCGTCAACTTCAGGCAGCACCAGCACGCCGGCGGCCGAGGTGTGGATGCGGCCCTGGGATTCGGTGACGGGGACACGCTGGACCCGGTGCACGCCGCCTTCGAACTTGAGCCGGGCGTACACGCCTTCGGCCGGATCGTTCGAACTGCCCTTGACGGCCATCTGGACGTCCTTGTAGCCGCCGAGGTCCGATTCGGTGGCGGAGATGATCTCGGTCTTCCAGCCGCGGGATTCCGCGTAACGGCTGTACATCCGCAGCAGGTCCGCGGCGAACAGGGCAGCCTCGTCGCCGCCCTCGCCGCCCTTGACCTCGAGGATCACGTTGCGGGAGTCGTCCGGGTCGCGCGGGATCAGCAGCCGGCGCAGCTTGGCCGCCGCCGTCTCCAGCGCGGCCTCCAGCTCGGGCACTTCGGCCGCGAACTCGGGGTCCTCGTCCGCCATTTCCTTGGCAGCGGCCAGGTCATCGCGGATGCTTTCCCAGCGGTGGTAGGCCTCCACAATGCCGTTCAGCTGGGCAGACCGCCGCCCCAGCTTCCGGGCCAGCCGCTGGTCAGCGTAGACAGCAGGATCCCCCAGCTGGGCCTGGATCGAGTCGTGCTCATCCAACAGGCCCTGTACGGACTCAAACATTTTCAAACCTCTTTCGACTCTCTCAAGTCTAGTTACTGCAACGCGGGGTCACTTACCGCCCATTCCAACGGCCCTGATGGGCCGTAGGTGACCCCGCGTTGCTCCGGCCAGGGGGTGGTGAGTTAAACCAGAAGCCGCTCAAAATATGCCGGCCAGGGAGTGGCTTCGGGCCTGCCGTAGCCGGGTGGCTCTCGATCGCAGATCGTGAGCCCGACGTTGCTCTGGGTCTCCCGGATCTTGTTGGTCAGCAGCTCAAGGCTCTGCTGCGTTTCGAGTCCGGACAGGACGCGGCGCAGCTTCCACATGATCTTGACTTCCTCGGGGGAAAGCAGGTTTTCCTCACGGCGGGTACCGGACGCGTTGACGTCCACGGCCGGGAAGATGCGCTTGTCCGCGAGCTGGCGGGACAGGCGCAGTTCCATGTTGCCGGTGCCCTTGAACTCTTCGAAGATGACCTCGTCCATCTTGGAACCGGTCTCGACGAGCGCGGTGGCCAGGATGGTCAGCGAGCCGCCGTTTTCGATGTTGCGGGCTGCACCGAAGAAGCGCTTCGGCGGGTACAGCGCGGCGGAGTCCACACCACCGGACAGGATGCGGCCGGAGGCCGGGGCTGCCAGGTTGTAGGCGCGGCCCAGGCGGGTCATGGAGTCCAGGAGCACCACAACGTCCATGCCCATTTCCACGAGGCGCTTGGCGCGCTCGATGGAAAGCTCGGCCACGGTGGTGTGGTCGTCGGCGGGACGGTCGAAGGTGGAGGCAATGACCTCGCCCTTGACGGTGCGCTGCATGTCCGTGACTTCTTCGGGACGTTCGTCAACGAGCACCATCATGAGGTGGACCTCAGGATTGTTGGTGGTGATGGCGTTGGCGATGGACTGCAGGATGAGCGTCTTGCCGGCCTTCGGCGGCGAAACGATCAGACCGCGCTGGCCCTTGCCGATCGGGGCCACGAGGTCGATGACGCGCGGGCCGATCTTCTTCGGGTCCGTCTCGAGGCGCAGGCGCTCAGAGGGGTACAGCGGGACGAGCTTCGCGAACTCGACGCGGTCCTTGAGCTCTTCCGGCGTCTTGCCGTTCACCGAGGTGACGCGGACCAGGGCGTTGAACTTCTGGCGGGCGGACTGCTGGCTGCGGTCCTCGCCTTCGCGCGGTGCACGGATGGCGCCGACGCAGGCGTCGCCCTTGCGCAGGTTGTACTTCTTGACCTGGGCGAGCGAGACGTAGACGTCGTTCGGGCCCGGCAAGTAACCGGAGGTGCGGATGAACGCGTAGTTCTCGAGCACATCGAGGATACCGGCGACCGGCAGCAGGACATCGTCTTCGGTGACCTCGACGTCGTCGACGTCGGGTCCCTGCTGGCGCCCGCGGCGGCGGTCGTTGCGGTCGCGGAAGCGGTCGTTGCGCGAGGAGTTGTCGCGGCTGTCCTGCTGGCCCTGGCGGTCACCGCGGTCGTTGCGGTCACGACGGTTGCGGCGGTTCCGGCGGCTTCCGCCGTCAGAATCATCGCTGTCGCGGGTGTTGTCGCGGGTGTTCTCGCGGGTGCCGGCGGACTCGTCGCGGCCTCCACGGGTGCGGGTGTCGCGGCGCTGGCCGTCTTCGCTGCCCGGCTCGCGCTGTTCGCGCTGTTCGCGCTGTTCGGTGCGCTGTTCACGCTGTTCGCGCTGTTCGGTGCGCTGCTCGGCGGCGGGCTGTTCGGCCTGGGCCTCACCGGCGGTCTGGCCGGCCTCGGTGGCCTGGGCAGCGGCTTCGCCGCGGCGGCGGTTGCGGGTGCGCGGCTGCCTCGTGCGGTCGCTGCCTTCGGTCCCGGAAACGGCAGAACCGGATTCGGCAGTGGCGGACGCGCCGGAGTCGGTGGAAGCCGCGGGGGCTTCGGCCGGGGCGGCGGCGGGTGCCTCAACGACGGGCGCCGTGACGACGCCGTCGCTGCCTGCACGGCGGCTGCGGCCACGGCGTGCGCGGGGGCTTTCCTGGGCGGTGTTTTCCCTTGCCAGGGACTCGTCATCGGCGGCGGGCGCCGTTGCGGGCGCAGCTGCCGGGGCGGCTGCGTGGGAAACAGTGCCGTTGTCGCTCGCCTTTTCGGCAGCGCGGGCCGGAGCCTTGCTTACCGGAGTGCCTGCGCGGTGGGCGGAAATGGCTGTGACCAGATCACCCTTGCGCATGCGGGAACCGCCGGAAATGCCCAGTTGGCTGGCGAGGGCCTGGAGCTGGGCGAGCTTAAGGCCTGCAAGGCCGCTGCTCTTGGCGGGTGCTGCCGTTGATTCGGCAGCAGAAGATGTATCCACAGCCGGAGACAGCTCAGTGGTTTCGGTCACGAAGGATCCTTCCCCCTCGACGGCGTCCAGGCTAGGAGCTGGACGCGGTGATTTGATCTGGGCTGCAGTTCAGATCTGCAGCCGGGATTTCGGCCTTGCCGGATGGATTTCGGCCAGCAGGGCCGGATATTGCTTCACCATGCACGATCCGAGAATGAGGAACGGCGGGCTGAGTTTCAGGGGGCAGATCAATTCTGCTGATTCCTGCGTCAGACCGAAAGCAGGTGGCACCGGAAAATATTGCGCAGTGAAAGATGAGAGAGGCTACGTGGCCAACATCGCGGTCTTACAACGGTTACTAAATTTACCGCCTGCGTATTTACCGCCGGTGCACTTCCACTTTAGCACCTTCGACGTCCACGGCCAGCTTCATCACACGCCAGCCCACTTCCGGCGTGTTGCCCGCGGTGTGGGCGCCGATGAAGTCCACAACCTCACCGGCTTCCGCTTCGCCGTTGGCCAGGACCAGCACGGTGGGCCCGGCGCCGGATACGACGGCGGCGTGCCCTGCCCGGCGCAGCGCCCCGATCAGTTCCGCGCTGGGCCGCATGGCCTGGGCGCGGTAGCTCTGGTGCAGGTAGTCCTCGGTGCCGGGCAGCAGGAATTCCGGGTCGGCGGTCAGGGCATGGATCAGCAGGGCCGCGCGCCCGGAGTTCATGGCCGCGGCATGGTGGCCCACGGAGGCGGGCAAAAGGGCCCGGGCGGCCTCAGTGGAGAGCTCGTAGTCCGGCACGGCGACCACCGGGATCACCGAGGCGGCCACGGAAGCGCACGTGCTGCTGTACTGGTCACTGTCCTGCCATGACAGCGCCAGTCCGCCGAAAATGGCGGGTGCAACGTTGTCCGGGTGGCCTTCCATTTCGCTAGTGAGCTGCAGGATCCAGTCGCGGCCACGCCGGGCGGCCTCCGGGACCAGGGCATTCGCGGCGCTGACGGCCGCTACCACGGCCGAGGCCGAGGATCCCAGGCCCCGTCCGTGCGGGTTGACGTTGTCCGCCGTGATCCGCAAGCCTTCGTGCCGGAACCCGAGACGGTGCAGGGCCTCGGTGAGGGCCTTGACCACGAGGTGCGTCGCATCCCGGGGCAGGGACGCGGCACCCTCGCCACTGAGCTCGAATTCAAGTTCACCGCTGGCCAGGGTTTCCACGGTCAACGTGTCGTACAGCGAGAGGGCCAGGCCGAGGCTGTCGTACCCGGGGCCCAGGTTGGCGCTCGTTGCCGGGACCCGCACGGTGACCAGCTGGCCCGCCGGAACGGCCGGGGAGCCGGCAGCTGATTCGGCGGGGACGGTGAGGGTTGTTTCCAACGTTATTTTTCTTCCAGTCCCAGTGCTGCGGCGACGGTGACGACGTCGTTGGAGACCTTGACCGGCTGCACGTCGCTGCCGTCCTCGGTGCGCAGTGCCCACTGCGGGTCCTTGAGGCCGTGACCGGTCACCGTGATCACGATCGTCTTGCCTGCCGGCACTTGCCCGGCCGCGTGCTTCTTGATCAGCCCGGCGACGCCGGCAGCGGAGCCGGGCTCCACGAAGACGCCTTCCCGGGCGGAGAGCCACCGGTGCGCGGACAGGATTTCCTCGTCCGTTACGGCCTCGATCACGCCGCCGGATTCATCCCGGGCTGCCACGGCAGTGTCCCAGGAGGCCGGGTTGCCGATCCGGATGGCGGTGGCAATGGTGTCGGGCTCGGTGATGGGGTGGCCTGCCACGAAGGGTGCCGCCCCTGCGGCCTGGAAACCCCACATGACGGGTGTCTTGGTGGACACGGCGGGCAGCGGCCCGGCGGTGGGCGACTCATACGCCGCGGCGTATTCCTTGTAGCCCTTCCAGTACGCGCTGATGTTGCCGGCGTTGCCTACCGGGAGCACGTGGAAGTCGGGGGCGTCGCCCAGCGAATCCACGACTTCGAAGGCACCGGTCTTCTGGCCTTCGATCCGGGCCGGGTTGACGGAGTTGACCAGGAACACGGGGTAGGACTCGCCGAGCTTGCGGGCGATGTCGAGGCAGTCGTCGAAGTTGCCGTCCACCTGCAGCAGCGTGGCTCCGTGCGCGACTGCCTGGCTGAGCTTGCCCATGGAGATCTTGCCCTCCGGGACCAGCACCGCGCACTGCAGCCCGGCCGCCGTGGCGTAGGCCGCGGCGGAGGCAGAGGTGTTGCCGGTGGAGGCGCAGACCACGGCCTTGGCGCCGGCGGCCACCGCTGCCGTCATGGCCATGGTCATGCCGCGGTCCTTGAAGGAACCGGTGGGGTTCATGCCTTCGACCTTGAGGTAGACGGTGCTGCCGGTCAGCTCGGAGAGGTGGCGGGCGTGCACGAGCGGGGTGCCGCCCTCGCCCAGGCTGATGATCTTGGTCGCTTCCGTGACAGGAAGACGGTCGGCGTATTCGCGGATGACACCGCGCCATTGGTGAGCCACTTAGACTCCTTCTACCCGGAGTACGGATGTGACGGAATTGATGACGTCCAGGCGCCTGACGGCCTCGACGGTTGCTGCAAGTGCGGCTTCGCGTGCACGGTGTGTCACGATCCGCAGCTCGGCCGACTCCACGTTGGAGTCGGCGTCGCGGTGGATGGTCTGCCGCATGATTTCGATGGACACGCCGTGCTCCGCGAAGAGCTGCGCGATCCGGGCCAGGACGCCGGGCTGGTCCGCGACGTCGAGTCCGATGTAGTAGCTGGTGACGGCCGCGTCGATGGGCAGCGACGGCACGTGCCCGGTGGTGGTTTCGGTGCGGCCGGGTCCGCCCAGGACAATGCGGCGGGCCGCGGAGACGAGGTCGCCCAGCACGGCGGACGCCGTCGGGGTGCCGCCGGCGCCCTGGCCGTAGAACATGAGCTCGCCGGCGTTCTCGGCTTCGATGAAGACGGCGTTGAACGCACCGCGGACGGCGGCGAGGGGGTGCTCGCGGGGCAGCAGCGTGGGGTGGACGCGGACCGAGACGCCGGTTTTGCCGTCCTCGTCCACCAGTTTCTCGGCAATGGCCAGCAGCTTGATGACAAAGCCGGCCTCCTTGGCGGCGGCGATGTCCGCCGCGGTGACCGACGTGATGCCCTCGCACGAGACGTCTTCGAGGGCGAACCGTGTGTGGAAGGACAGTGAGGCGAGGATCGCGGCCTTGGCGGCGGCGTCGTAGCCTTCGATGTCGGCCGTGGGGTCGGCTTCCGCATAGCCCAGGCGCTGGGCCTCGGCCAGCGCATCGGCGAACTGCGCGCCGGTGGAGTCCATCTGGTCGAGGATGAAGTTGGTGGTGCCGTTGACAATCCCGAGCACCCGGGTGATCCGGTCGCCGGACAGGCTGTCACGGATGGGCCGCAGGATGGGGATGGCGCCGGCCACGGCTGCCTCGTAGGACAGCTGCACCCCGGCCTTGTCCGCTTCCTCGTACAGTGTGGGGCCGTCCTGGGCCAGGAGCGCCTTGTTGCCGCTGACAACACAGGCACCGTGCCGCATGGCGGTCAGGATCAGGGTCCGGGCCGGCTCGATGCCGCCCATGAGTTCAATGACGACGTCGGCGTCCTTGACGAGGACTTCGGCGTCAGTGGTGAACAGCTCCTTCGGCAGCTCGACGTCGCGCTCGGCATCGAGGTTGCGCACCGCGATGCCCTGCAGTTCCAGGCGGGCGCCCGTGCGCGCGGCGAGGGCGTCGGCGTCGTCAATGAGAATCCGCGCAACCTGGGCCCCAACGTTGCCACAGCCCAGCAGGGCCACTTTCAGGGTTCGCAATTCAGACATTCAGACTCCCATGTCGCGGTTGAGCAAATCTTCTTCGGTTTCCCCGCGGACAATGAGCCGGGCAGATCCGTCGCTGACAGCGATAACGCCCGGCCGGGCCAGATAGTTGTAGTTGCTTGACAGGGCCCAGCAGTAGGCGCCGGTCCCCGGCACAGCAAGCAGATCACCGGCTGCCACGTCCTCGGGCAGATATACATCTCTAACAACTATGTCGCCGCTCTCGCAATGTTTGCCCACCACTCGGGACAGCTGCGGCGCCGCGTCGGAGCTCCGCGAGGCGAGAATCGCCGAATAATCCGCGTCGTACAGCACCGGCCGGGGGTTGTCGCTCATCCCGCCGTCCACCGACACATAGCGGCGGGGGTGCGTAACGTCCCCGGCTCCGTCGTTGCCGGCCGCGGCACCAGCAATGGCTCCGGAGGACGGCGAATCCACCCGGACGGTCTTGAGCGTGCCGACCTCATACAGCGTGAAGGTGGTGCTTCCGACGATCGCGCGGCCCGGTTCGATCGAAATCCGGGGGGCGGTTATGCCGAGGGCAGCGCATTTGGAACGGACGACGGCGGCCATCGCCTGCGCGATCTCGGCGGCCGGGCGCGGGGTGTCCACGGGGGTGTAGGCAATGCCGTAGCCGCCGCCGAGGTCAAGTTCGGGCAGCACGATGGAGTACTTAGACTGCATCGCCGCCAGGAAGTCCAGCAGCCTCTCAGCTGCGAGGGCGAAGCCGTCGGGTTCGAAGATCTGCGAGCCGATGTGGCAGTGCAGGCCCAGCAGGTCGATGCTGGCGTGCCCGGTGGCCGCGGCCACGGCTTCCTCTGCGGCGGACAGTCCGGCCTGGTCCGTGGAGTCCCCGGCCATGGACAGGCCGAATTTCTGGTCCTCGTGGGCGGTGGCGATGAACTCGTGGGTGTGGGCGTGCACTCCGGGGGTCAGCCGCAGCATCACCCTGGCGGTGTCGCCCCGGTTGGCGGCGATCGCCGCGACGCGTTCGAGCTCGTCGAGGCTGTCCACCACGATCCGGCCCAGCTGCATGTCCAGGGCCCGGTGGATTTCGCCGTCGGACTTGTTGTTCCCGTGCAGGGCGACGTCGGCGCCGGGGATGCCGGCGCGGAAGGCCACGGCGAGCTCGCCGCCGGACGCCGTGTCCAGGCGCAGCCCCTCTTCCTCGACCCACCGGACCACGGAGGTGCACAGGAAGGACTTGCCGGCGTAGTAGACGTCCACTCCCCCGCAAATATCCGCGAAGGCGTCGTTGAAGGCGTCGCTGAACGCCCGGGCCCGGGCCCGGAAGTCGGTCTCGCTCAGCACGAACAGCGGCGTGCCGTACTGGCGCTGCAGCTCGCTGACCGTCAGCCCTTCGATGGTGAGCTCGCCGTCGTCGTTGCGCGCCACGCCGCCGGCCCACAGCGGCTCGTGGAGGGCATTGAGGTCGGCGGGAACCTCAAGCCAGTCCGGTGCGAGCGGGGAGCCTGCGTTACCGGTGTTGCGTGCCTCGGCCGGCTGTCTTGAATTTGCGGTCATGGCGGTTACATCCGTTCCGGCGCCGAGACGCCCAGCAGTTCCAGTCCGTTGGCCAGCACCTGGCTGGTGGCGTCATTGAGCCACAGCCTGGTGCGGTTGGTGTCCGTGATGGGTTCCTCGCCCTGGGGCGCCACGCGGCAGGCGTCGTACCAGCGGTGGTAGGCGCCGGCGATGACTTCGAGGTGGCGGGCCACGCGGTGCGGCTCGCGCAGCTCGGCGGCCTTGGCCACGATCGAGGGATAACTGCCCAGGTGCGAGAGCAGCTCGTTTTCGGTGGCGTGGTCCAGCAGGGCGGCGTTGAAGCTGTCCTTGCCGTCCACTCGGCGCTCCACGCCGGCGGCCACGGCATTGCGGGCGGCGCCGCGGGAGCGGGCGTGGGCGTACTGGACGTAGAACACCGGGTTTTCGTTGCTGTGCTTTTTCAGCAGCTCCGGGTCCAGCGTCAGCGGCGAATCGGCGGGGAACCGGGCCAGCGAGTACCGGACGGCGTCCTTGCCGAGCCAGGAGATGAGGTCCTTGAGCTCGATGATGTTGCCGGCGCGCTTGGACAGCTTGGCGCCGTTGACGGAGACCAGCTGGCCGATCAGGACCTCGATATTGACCTCGGGGTCATCGCCTGCGGCTGCCGCGATGGCCTTGAGCCGGTTGATGTAGCCGTGGTGGTCGGCGCCGAGGAGGTAGATCTTCTCGGTGTAGCCGCGGTCCTTCTTGGACAGATAGTAGGCGGCGTCGGCAGCGAAGTAGGTGGGCTCGCCGTTGGCGCGGACCATCACGCGGTCCTTGTCATCGCCGAAGTCGGTGGTGCGCAGCCAGACTGCGCCGCCGTCGTCGAACACGTGGCCCTGTTCGCGCAGGCGGGCGACGGCGTCTTCGATCGCGCCGGCGTCGTGGAGCTCCTGCTCGGAGAAGTAGACATCGAAGTCGACGCCAAACTCGGCCAGCGTCTGCTTGATGTCATGCATCTGCGCCTTGTAGGCGGCGCCCCGGATCACCGGCAGGGCCGCCACTTCGGTGAGTTCGCGGATGTCCGGATGCTCGGTGAGCACCTCGTGGCCGAGGTCCGCGATGTACTGGCCCGGGTAGCCGCCCTGGGGCACGTCCTGGCCGTGGAGCCTGGCGAACACGGAGTTCGCGAACACGTTCATCTGGGACCCGGCGTCGTTGATGTAGTACTCGGCAGTGACGTCGGCACCGGAGGCCCGGAGGACGCGGGCGATCGCGTCGCCGAGGGCCGCCCAGCGGGTGTGGCCGATGTGCAGCGGGCCGGTCGGGTTGGCCGAGACGAACTCCATGTTGACCACGTGCCCGGCGAGCGCGGTGTTGGTGCCGTAGGCCGCACCGGCCTCGACGATCGCCTTGGCGAGCGCACCGGCGGCAGCGGCGTCCACGGTGATGTTCAGGAAGCCGGGGCCGGCGATGTCCACCGCGGAGACGCCGTCGATCGTCTTGAGCCGGGCGCTCAGGACGGACGCGAACTCCCGCGGGTTAGTGCCCGCTGTTCTAGCCAGCTGGAGGGCGACGTTGGTGGCCCAGTCCCCGTGGTCCCTGTTCTTGGGGCGCTCCACGCGCACCTCATCCGGGATGTCAGCCGCGGAGAGGGCTATGTCACCGGCGGCGACGGCGTCCTTCAGGCAGGCGGATATGGCGAGGGAGAGTTCTTCTGGGGTCACACTTCTAGCCTACCGGTGGGCCCGGAGTGTGGCGGAATCTGGCGCCCGGCATGACGGCGGGGGCCGGTTCAGGGAAGACCCAAGGTCGTCAATGCCCCGCACGCAGGGTGAACCGTTACCCTGAATTCAACGTCTGCACCCCTGTCATGCCTCCACATTGTCCGCTGTTTGTTCGCTGTCCGATCCCCGCACAGAATCGAGTCCCGCATGAATACCGCCTTCCGCAAGAGCGTCCTCGTCGGCATTGCCGGCCTCTCCGTGGCCGGAACTGCGGCCGGCTGCGCCCCTTCTGCGCAGGCCCCGGCCGCCCAGGGCGCGCCCCCGGCATCCGAGTCCGCTGCCGGTACCGGCTCCTACAAGGACGGCACGTACAGCGCTGACGGGAACTACACCTCCCCCAACGGCACCGAGACCGTGGGCGTGGAGCTGACGCTTGCCGGCGGTGCCGTGTCCGACGTGAAGATCACGCAGCACCCCTCGAATCCGAACACCCGAAAGTTCCAGGGCGAGTTCGCCGGCGGCATCCAGTCCCAGGTTGTTGGCAAGAAGCTGGACGAAATCAAGGTTTCCAAAGTGGCCGGATCCTCGCTGACCAGCGGCGGCTTCAACCAGGCCGTGGCGAAGATCAAGTCACAGGCCCAATAGCGCAACACGGGAACAGAGAACAGAGGAACCGTGGCGCATCCGGGCTGGGCGCACTTCAGCTTTGACGGGATCGGGACCCGCTGGGAGATCTCCACGCCATCCCGCCTCTCCGACTGGCACCGCCGTGGCCTGCTCGCCGCGGTGGATGAGTACGACGCCGCGTGGTCCCGGTTCCGTCCCGATTCGCTCATTGCCGACGCAGCCCGGACACCCGGCCGCATTGAGCTGCCCGCCGAAGCGGCCGCCCTGGGCGAGCTGTACGGCACCCTGTACCGGCTCACCAAGGGTGCGATGACCCCGCTCATCGGCGGGAGCCTGGAGCGCCTGGGCTACGACGCCGCCTACACCCTGAGCCCGGGCGGTGCGCCGCTTCCCGCCCCGCAGTGGGAGGATGTGCTGGACTGGCAGGGCACCGCGCTGACAACCACGGCCCCGGTGGTGATCGACGTCGGCGCGGCCGGAAAGGGGCAGCTGGCCGACCTGCTCTCCGCCCGGCTCAGGGACGGCGGCTGCGCCGAGCATTTCATCGATGCCAGCGGGGACCTGCTGAATCCGGGGCCGGATCCCGTGGCGGTTGCCCTTGAGCACCCCTACGATCCCACCCGGGCCATCGGCACCGTCCAGCTGGGGGCCGGCGCCCTGTGCGGTTCCGCCGCCAACCGGCGGGCCTGGGGCGACGGGTTCCATCATGTCCTGGACGGCACCACGGGAGCGCCGGTGCGTACCGTCGTCGCCAGCTGGGCCATGGCCGGGACCGCGATGGTGGCCGATGCGCTGGCCACTGCGTTGTTTTTTGTCGACGGTCCGCGGCTGGAGCAGGAGTTCGAGTTCGCCTGGCTCACGGTTTATGCGGACGGGCACGCGGAATATTCAGCCGACTTTGAAGGGGCCCTGTTCTCATGACTGCCATCACCACCGCCGCACTCGGCTCGAGGCTGGACACCGCCTTGGGCCGGCTCACGATGTACCGGCTGGTGCTGTGGGTCCTGGCCGTCCTGGCCGGCTACAGCCTGCTGCTCAATGTGCTGGGCTGGCTAACGTTCGGGCTGCCGGAAATGCTGGCCCACCTGGCCCTGTGCCTTGGTCTGACGTATGCCTCCAGCCAGGGGCTGGGTGCGCTGTTCCATGTGCGGCCGCACACGGAATCCTCGCTCATCACCGGCCTGCTGCTGTACTTCCTTTTTTGGCCGAGCGAGCTTTTCTGGCCGAGCGAGCTGACCCAGGGCCTCCAGCTGGCGGAAGTCGCCGGCGTCGCCCTTGCCTGCGTCCTGGCATCGGCCTCGAAGTACGCGCTGGCCTGGCGCGGCCGGCACATCTTCAATCCGGCCGCGGCCGGCGCGTTGCTCGCAGGGCTGACCGGGCTCAACATTGCAACTTGGTGGGCCGCGACGCCGGCCATGCTCTGGCTTGTGCTGCCGGGCGTACTGCTGGTGCTCTACCGGACCCGGAAGTTCGCCATGGCCGCCGTCTTCACCGTGGCTGCCGTGTCCATTGTGGCCGCGGATCTGCTCCGGGCCGGGATGGAGCTTCCCGAGGCCCTGTGGCAGACGCTCGCGCAGCGTCCGGTGCTGTTCTTCGTCGGGTTCATGCTCACCGAGCCGCTCACGCTGCCCCCGCGGCGCTGGCAGCAACTGGCGCTGGCCGCCGTCGTCGGGGTGTTGTTTGCCCTCCCGTACAACCTGGGGTTTGTGGCCAACTCCCCCGAGCTGGCGCTGCTCGCGGGCAACGTGCTTGCCTTCGCCGTTGGACAGCGGGGCGGGGTCCGGCTGAGGTTCGTCGCGAGCCGTCCGCTGACGCCCACGACGACGGAATTCAGCTTCCGCCCGGAGCGTCCGGTGCGTTTCGCTCCCGGACAGGCCCTGGAGCTGCACCTGCCCCCGGACACGGCCGGAGGCACTCGCGCCGCCAAGGGCGATGGGAAGGCCCCCGGCAAGGGTGATGGCAAGGGAATCCGGCGCGTGTTCAGCCTGACCAGCGCACCCGGAGCATCCCTGCTGACGATCGGGGTGGGGACGGCCGAACCGGTGTCCTCAGCCAAGCGCTCGCTGCTGGCTCTCGAACCGGGCGACGGACTGACCGCCACCATGGTCAGCGGCGATTTCGTCCTGCCCCGGGATCCGGCCACCCCCGTGCTGCTCATCGCCGCCGGAATCGGGATCACCCCCTACATGGCCCAACTGGCCGGGGCACCGGCCGGGGGCCGCGACATTGTCCTGCTGTACCTGGCCAAGAGTGCCGCCGAACTGGGCTACGCCGAGGAGCTGCAGCGCTCGGGGGCGCGCATCCTGGCCCGGCTGGCCGACGGCTCCGCGCCGCCGGCCACCATGGAGGACGCAGGCGC
Organism: Arthrobacter sp. P1_H7; assembly: GCF_056405215.1. Taxonomy (NCBI): domain Bacteria; kingdom Bacillati; phylum Actinomycetota; class Actinomycetes; order Micrococcales; family Micrococcaceae; genus Arthrobacter; species Arthrobacter sp. P1_H7. Next base: position 51,198 of record NZ_JBFUCO010000024.1, read on the forward strand.
CAGAAGGATTGACGCGGCGGCCCTCAAGGATCTGGTGCCGGACATCGGCGGCCGGGAAGTCTTCGTCTCCGGCTCGCCCGCCAGCGTGCGTTCGCTGCGGGCCGCGGCCCGTGGCGCGGGCGCCCGCCGGGTGCACGTGGACTCCTTCACCGGCTACTGAGGTGACGGTGCGGCTGCTGAGCCGGCCAGGGAGCGGTTACGGGGCGGCCGGCCAGTTCCCGGATTCGTCACGCATCTCATGCCGGCTTAAGACGCACCCGACGCTGCTTGACTCCACAAATGAGTGACCGTTTTCCATGGTTTTCCGTTGGAGGCCACCTTCCTGCTAAGCTCTAGGACGTCCCGCCGGTAACGGCAGGAACCCTGACTGCCCTCGTAGCTCAGGGGATAGAGCGTCTGCCTCCGGAGCAGAAGGTCGTAGGTTCGAATCCTATCGAGGGCACAAAATACCGGCATCGCCGGCACATCCCCGCTGTTTCATTGAAACGGCGGGGTTTTTTGTGCCCTGGATCCCGCCGAAAGACCGCGGAAATCCAGCGGCTTTTCCCCTGCCGATTGTCGGTGCCCCCTCGTAGGCTGTTTTCATCGGTGGCGGGCTACCCTGCCGGCTCCGAAGCGTGAAGGGGGTCTCAAGTGTTCTTCTCAACTATGTACTGTTCCATCGTTCCTCCCTACTTGCTCCGCCGGTTGGCCGCGCAGCGCGAGCCGGAGCTCTCCAGGGCCGCCCGCGGGGCAAAGGAAGCCCTGCAACACGTCCCGAGCTTCCAGGCCTCCCGCGCGGTGGCCGGGCCCGGCAGTCATCCGGGCCTGCGGGAAATCAAGCCGTCCCCGCCGGAACGGACGGTCTACGACGCCAAGTCCGCCGAGAAGCTGCCCGGCAGCGTGGTCCGCAAAGAAGGCGAACCGCCCACCGGCGATCCCGCCGCCGATGAGGCCTATGACGGGCTGGGGCACACGCACCGCCTCTACGCCGAGGCCTTCGGACGCAATTCGATCGACGGCAAAGGCCTGCACCTCGATGCCACGGTCCACTACGGCCGCCTGTACGACAACGCGTTCTGGGACGGCCAGCAAATGGTCTTCGGCGACGGTGACGGGCAGGTCTTCGAGCGGTTCACGAAATCCTTGAGCGTCATCGGCCACGAGCTCACCCACGGCGTGACCCAGTACTCTGCCGGGCTGGTCTACCGCAACCAGGCCGGAGCCCTGAACGAATCGATGTCCGACGTCTTCGGGGCCCTCGTTGAGCAGTATGTGCGGAAGCAGTCGACGGCGGAGGCCAGCTGGCTGATCGGCGAAGGCCTCTTCACCGACCAGGTGCAGGGGGCCGCCTTGCGTTCCATGAAGGCTCCCGGAACGGCATACGACGACGACGTGCTCGGCAAGGACCCGCAGCCGGACTCGATGGACGGCTACGTGCGCACAAGCGCGGACAACGGCGGCGTGCACATCAACTCCGGTATCCCCAACCGCGCGTTCTGCCTGGTGGCCACTGCCCTCGGCGGCAATGCCTGGGACGCACCGGCACAGATCTGGTACGAGACGCTGACGGGCGGCACGCTGTCCCCCACCGCCACGTTCGGTGCCTTCGCCAAGGCCACTGCCGCCTCTGCCAAGGAGCTTTTCGGCGAGGATTCCAAGGAACATGACGCCGTGCGCTCCGCGTGGGAAACTGTGAAGGTCAAGTTCCCGGGAGCCCGGCGATAAGCCCAGCCCCTGCAGATCCGAGTCCGATGAAGGTCCGAGTCCGATGAAGATTACTGTCCAGCGCAGTGGCGGCGTGGCCGGAATGAAAAGGACGTGGACCGTCCGGCCCGAGCCGCCCGAGGACACCGACCGGTGGCAGCCGCTGATCGAGGCCTGCCCCTGGGACGACGTTGCCGGCATCAGCGGTGCATCCGGCCAGCCGGACCGGTTCATGTACAGCATCCGGGCCGATCAACGCCGGGCGGTCCTGCCCGAGCGTGAACTGACGGGCCCGTGGCGCGACCTCGTCGAATGCGCGCGGGCCGCGGCCGAGGAGTCGGCGCCGCCGGGCTTTGGCTAGCCGTCGCCGCTCATGCCGTGGCCAGGTGCCCCCGGAACGTGCGCCGGTAGGACTGCGGGCTGGTGTCCAGCGCCTTCGTAAAGTGGTGCCGCAACAGGACCGAATGCCCGAACCCGGATTCCCTCGCGATTTCATCGATATTGAGCTCCGTGGTCTCCAGCAGCTCCTGGGCGCGGAGCACCCGCTGGGAATTGAGCCAGGCCGCCGGGGTGGCCCCCGTTTCCGCGCGGAAGCGCCGCGCAAACGTCCGCGGTGACATATGGACCCGGGCCGCCAGTTCGTTGACCGCGTGTTCCTCGTCCAGGTGCCGGACCATCCACTGCAGCAGCTGCTCCATGGGCTCCGAGCCGCACTGCGGAATGGGCCGGTCGATGTACTGGGCCTGGCCGCCGTCCCGGTGCGGCGGGACCACCATGTCCCGGGCGATGGCGGCGGCCACCTTGGCGCCGAACTCAACGCGGACCAGGTGCAGGCAGGCATCGATCCCTGCGGCCGTGCCGGCACTCGTGATGATCCGGCCGTCTTCGACGTAGAGGACATTTTCATCCACCAGCACGGCCGGGTAGCGGCTGGCCAGCTCCTGGGAGTAATGCCAGTGCGTGGTGCATCGCCGGCCATCGAGCAGGCCCGCCCGGGCCAGGGCGAAGGCACCGGAACAGATGGACATCACCCAGGCGCCCCGGGCATGGGCCGCCCGCAGCGCTTCCAGGACGGATTCGGGAACGTCCTCGTCCCGGCCGTACGGCGCCATCACCACCAGGTCTGCGTCCGCGGCCGCTTCCAGCCCGAGACCGACGTGCATGGACAGGCCGGACTTGAGCGGGACGTCGCCCGGTTCGGGTGCGCAGACGCGGAAATCGAAGGCGGGCACGCCGTTTCCGCGGTCTGAGCGGTCGATGCCAAAGACCTCGAACGCGGTCGCGAACTCGAAGATCGAGAAGTTGGGAACCACGATCATTGCCACTGATTTGATCATGCTTCCAGTGTGGCAGAAATTATAGCTTTTTGGTCATTTCTGCCACTTTTTTTAGTGTCCGGCCAGGAGAACCATAGAGGTATGGAACTCCTCGGAATCGCCGTCATCGTCCTGATCATCGCCGGCCTCGCAGCCACCATTTCCGCCCTGCGGAAGGACGGCCTCGGTCACACCCCGCCCGTCCGCTCGGAAGAGTACTGGATGGCCCGGGACCTGCCGAGCGTCAACTACACCCTGCGGATCTTCTAAGTCCGCGCACGTTTCGTCCACCCGCCCATCGGGCCCGGCTCATCAAGCCGGGCCCTCAACATGCGCCGGGCCTGCACAGGTTCTGCTTAAGCGGCCGGACCGGACATCCGCCGTCGCCATCCCAGTGGACAGTCCACCCCAGTAGACTGTCTCCAGCCATGACATTGCATATTTCCTACCCCGCCGAGCTGCCGGTCTCCGAGCGCCGCGAAGATCTGATGGCCGCCATCGCGGCCAACCAGGTGACCATCATCGCCGGAGAGACCGGCTCGGGTAAGACCACCCAGATTCCCAAGATGTGCCTGGAGCTCGGCCTGGGCGAGAACGGGCTGATCGGCCACACCCAGCCCCGGCGGCTCGCGGCCCGCACGGTGGCCGAGCGCATTGCGGAGGAACTCGGCGTCGAGATCGGCCAGGAAGTCGGTTTCCAGGTCCGCTTCACCGGCGAGGTGAGCCGGTCCACCAAGGTCAAGCTCATGACCGACGGCATCCTGCTGGCGGAGATCCAGCGCGACAGGCTGCTGCGCAAGTACAACGCCATCATCATTGACGAGGCCCACGAGCGCAGCCTCAACATCGACTTCATCCTCGGCTACATCAAGCGGATCCTGCCGCAGCGCCCGGACCTGAAGATCATCATCACCTCGGCCACCATCGATCCGGAGCGCTTCGCCAAGCACTTCGGCAGCGAGGAAGAACCCTCCCCCATCATCGAGGTGTCAGGCCGGACCTTCCCGGTGGAAATCCGCTACCGGCCGCTTTCCCAGCCCGCCGGCGGCGCCAGCGCCGAAGATGGAGAAGGCGCGGCCGCGGACGACGAACTCGAGGAGGACCGCGACCCGCTGGATGCGGTGTGCGACGCCGTCGACGAACTCGCACAGGAGGCGCCGGGCGACATCCTGATTTTCTTCTCCGGCGAGCGCGAAATCCGCGACGCGGCGGAGGCCCTCAACGCCCGCATCCAGTCCAACCGGCGCCTGGCCGGCACCGAGGTCCTTCCCCTCTTCGCCCGGTTGAGCCTGCAGGAGCAGCACAAGGTCTTCCACCCCGGCAGCAAGCGCCGGATCGTCCTTGCCACCAACGTCGCCGAAACCTCGCTGACGGTCCCCGGCATCAAGTACGTGATCGACACCGGCACGGCCCGGATCTCGCGCTACTCGCACCGGACCAAGGTCCAGCGCCTGCCGATTGAGCGCGTCTCCCAGGCTTCGGCCAACCAGCGCTCGGGCCGCTGCGGCCGCGTTTCCGACGGTATCGCGATCCGGCTGTACTCCGAGGAGGACTTCGAGTCGCGGCCGCTGTTCACGGATCCGGAGATCCTGCGCACCAACCTCGCGGCCGTCATCCTGCAGATGACCGCCATGGGCGTGGCCCGCGGACCGAAGGATGTGGAGAACTTCCCGTTCGTCGAGCCGCCGGATTCGCGCGCCATCAACGACGGTGTCAGCCTCCTGCGCGAACTCGGAGCCCTCAGCGCCGCCCGGGCCCAGGAACCAGCGGACGACGGCGACGGCCGCCCGGGCCGCCGTCCCGCGGAAGCTGCCGGTGCTGCTGCCGGCCGGAACGGCGGCGGCGGCAGGAACGGCGGCGGGCTCACCGCCGTCGGGCAGCAGCTGGCGCAGCTGCCGGTGGACCCGAGGCTCGGCCGGATGATCGTGGAGTCTGGCAAGCGCGGGTGCGTCCGGGAGGTCATGATCCTGGCGGCGGCGCTGACCATCCAGGACCCGCGCGAGCGCCCGACGGATAAGCAGCAGCTCGCCGCGGAGAAGCACGCCCGGTTCAGGGACGAGAACTCGGACTTCACCGGCTACCTGAACCTGTGGAACTACCTGCAGGAGAAACAGCAGGAACTGTCCTCCACGGCGTTCCGCCGGCTCTGCCGCAACGAGTTCATCAACTACCTGCGGGTCAGGGAGTGGCAGGACCTGTTCGCCCAGCTCCGCCAGCTGGCCCGGCCGCTGGGCATCAGCCTGGACAACAAGCGCCTGGCCGATCCGGTGGGCAACCACGACGGCATCCACATCAGCCTGCTCTCGGGGCTGCTGAGCCACATCGGCATCCTCGACGAGCGCAAGCGCGAGTACGCCGGTGCCCGCGGCAGCCGCTTCGCGGTCTTCCCGGGATCGGCGCTGTTCAAGAAGTCACCCACGTTCGTGATGGCCGCCGAACTCGTGGAGACGAGCCGGCTTTGGGCCCGCGTCGCGGCGAAGTTCGATCCGCTCTGGGCCGAACAGGTGGCCCCTGACCTGGTCAAGCGCAGCTACAGCGAGCCGCACTGGTCCAAGAAGATGGGCGCGGTGATGGCCCACGAAAAGGTCACGCTGTACGGCGTGCCCATCATCCCGAGCCGGCGGATCAACTACGGCAAGGTGGATCCGGAGCTCTGCCGCGAGCTCTTCATTCGCCATGCCCTGGTTGAAGGCGACTGGCAGACCCACCACAAGTTCTTCCACCGCAACCGCGCACTGCTGCACGAAGTCGAGGAGCTCGAAGCCCGGATGCGGCGCCGCGACATCCTGGTGGACGACGAGACACTGTTCGAGTTCTACGACGCCCGGATCGGCGCGGAGGTCGTCTCGGAGCGGCACTTCGACAAGTGGTGGAAGGACGCGCGCCAGCAGGATCCCACGCTGCTGGACTTCGACCAGTCCCTGCTGATCAGCGAGGACGCCGCGGCCCTGGATGACTCGGCCTACCCCAAGACCTTGTTGCACAAGGGCTTCGAGCTGCCGCTGAGCTACGAGTTCCACCCCGTGGCGCCGGGTTCGCCACCAAATCCGTCCGACGGCGTCACCGCCGAGGTCCCGGTGCTGTTCCTGAACCAGCTCGACGACGCCGCGTTCCGCTGGCTGATCCCCGGGCAGCGCGTGGAACTCGTCACGGCGCTCATCAAGTCGCTGCCCAAACAGATCCGCAAGAACTTCGTTCCTGCCCCGGACGTGGCCCGCCAGGCCGTCGCGGCGCTGGAAGCGGATTTCGATCCCGCCACCGACGAGCTCGAACCATCGCTGGAACTCGTGCTGCGCCGGATCCGCGGACAGGTCATTCCGCCGGGGTCCTGGAACTGGGACGCCGTGCCGTCGCACTTGCGGGTCAGCTTCCGTGTGGTGGATTCCCGCGGCAAGTTGCTCGATGAGGGCAAGGACCTGAACGCGCTGCAGGAGCGGCTTGCCCCAGCCACCCGCCGGGCCATCGCGGAATCCCTCGGTGCCACTCCGGGCACCACGGCACCCCAATCCGGAGGAAACGGCACGGCGAGGGGTAAAGCCGGCGCGGACGGGAAGGGCACGGCGAACGGCAAGGATGGCGCACGTTCGTCGCGGGCCGGCACGTCGCCGTCGGCCGCCCTGGCGGCTGCCACGGCCGCGGCCCCCGGCGGGTTCGCGGAAATGTCCGGACTCAAGGACTGGACCTTTGGAACCGTCCAACGCCAGGTACAGGGAACCGTTGGCGGGCACACTGTCACCGGCTATCCGGCCCTGGTGGACGAGGGAACGTCCGTGGCGCTGCGGCTGTTCCAGACGCCGTCGGAACAGCAGGAAGCCATGCGCGGCGGGGTCATCCGGCTCCTGGCCCTGAAAGTGCCGCCGCCGGACCGCTATGTCCTTGAGCACCTGAACAACACCGAGAAACTGACATTCAGCCAGAACCCGCATGGATCCGTGGCGGCGCTGATCGCTGACTGCGCCCTGGCCGCCATCGACAAGCTCACGCCGGCCGGGCTGCCGTGGGACGAGGCATCGTTCAAGGCGCTCTACGAGAGTGTCCGGGCGGAGCTGATCGACACGGTCTTCACGGTCACCGCCGTCGTCGAACGCATCCTGGCCAGCACCCGCCGGATCGAAAAGCAGCTCAAGGGCACCACGAGCCTGGCCCTGATCAGCGCGCTCAACGACGTCAAGAGCCAGCTCGAGCAGCTGGTCTATCCGGGTTTCGTGGCACGCACGGGCTACGCCCAGCTCAGCCAGCTGCCCCGCTACCTCGCGGCGATCGAAAAGCGCCTCGAGAAGCTGCCGGGCAACGTCCAGCGGGACGCCCAGCACATGGCCGCCGTCCAGGCGCTGGAGGACGATTACGACGACGCCGTGTCCGCGCTGCTGCCCGGGCGTCGGGCCGGCGCGGAGTTAACCCACGTGCGCTGGATGATCGAGGAACTGCGGGTGAGCCTCTTCGCCGTCGAACTCGGGACGGCTTATTCGGTGTCCGAGAAGCGCATCCGGGCGGCGCTTAACAAAGTGCTGGCACCGGCGTAGACCCCGGGGGGCTGCGCCGGCGCCAGCTTCTGGTTGCGTCCGGGAGAGACTTAGGCGGCCGGAACGTGCTCCGCATGGCCGGCCGCGCGGAGGCCCTCGCGGAGCTTCTCCGCGTTGGCGTCCAGCCTGGCCGGATCCGGGTGGTGGTCCGCCGAACCGAAATCAAAGTCCGCCATCGAGTTCGATGGCCACACGTGGACGTGCATGTGGTTGATTTCGTAGCCGGCCACGATCAGCCCTGCCCGGGCGGCGTCGAACACCTCCACCTGGACGGCGCCGATCTTACGGGCAACTTCCATGACCCGGCCGAGGACCTGGGGCGAGGCGTCCGTCCAGCGGTCGACTTCCTCGGTGGGCACCACGAGGGTGTGGCCGTCGGCCAGCGGGCCCATGGTCAGGAACGCCACGACGTCGTCCTCGCGCCAGACGAAGCGGCCGGGGATCTCGCCGTTGATGATTTTGGTGAAGAGAGTGCTCATGCGTCCGCCTTTTCTGCCGGGGACCCCAGGGTGCTGACGTCCAGGACAAAACGGTACTTCACGTCGCCTGCCACCATGCGGTCGAAGGCTTCGTTGAGTTGGTCTGCGCCGACCACCTCAACGTCGGACACCACGCCGTGCTCGGCGCAGAAGTCCAGCATCTCCTGGGTCTCGGCGATTCCGCCGATCAGCGAACCCGCATATGCGATCCTGCGCCGGATCAGCGCGCCGGGGTTGACGGGCGGCATCGCTTCGGCGGGCAGGCCCAGCTGGAACAGCACGCCGTCCAGGCGCAGGGTGCGGAAGTAGGGGTTGAGGTCGTGCGGTGCGGCGACGGTGTCGATGATGACGTCGATGCTGCGGTTCGCTGCCTCCATCGCGGCCGGGTCGGTGGAGAGGATGACGTCGTCCGCGCCCAGCTCGCGTGCTGCTGCGAACTTGTTCTCCGACGTCGTGAAGACCTTGACCTCGGCGCCCATGGCCTTGGCGATCTTGACGGCCATATGGCCGAGGCCGCCGAGCCCGACGACGCCGACCACGTCGCCTTCCTCCACCTCGAAGTGGTTCAAGGGCGAATACGTGGTGATGCCTGCGCACAGCAGGGGCGCCGCGGCGGCGGGATCCAGGCTCTCCGGGACCCGCAGGACGTAGTTGCGGTCCACGACGATGGACGTGGCGTACCCGCCCTGGGTGATGGCGCCGTCGTTGCGGGCGTCCTTCGCCCCATAGGTTCCCACCGCGGAGTTTTCGCAGTACTGCTCGAGGCCGTCCAGGCAGCTGTCGCACTCGCGGCAGGAATCCACGATGCAGCCCACGCCCACGCGCTCACCCACCGTGAAGTCCTCGACGGCGGAACCGAGCCGGGAGACCCGGCCGACAATCTCGTGGCCCGGGATCAAAGGGTACGTGTCGCCGCCCCATTCGCCCCGGGTGGCGTGCACGTCCGAGTGGCACAGTCCGCAGAATTCGACGGCGATCTCGACGTCGTCCGCCTTCGGCGCCCGTCGGGACACGGTCAAGGGAACAAGTCCGCTGTCCGGTGCGGTGGCGCCGTAGGCAGCGGCGAGGGTGGGGCCGGTGGTCTGCGCGGCGCTGTCCGCGGTGGCGGCGGCGTTAGTGGAGGAATCCGGCAGCGGCTTGGCCAGCGGCGGGGGTACAGGACGTCCAGGTGTCATACGTTGACGCTACCCCCGGTCCCGGCATCTATTCCACTTTGGGGTGCTGGGCCACATGGCGGGTCACGTGGTTGTCGATGGGCGGTGCCGCGACCAGTCCCACGCGCTGAGTCAAGCTACTGGCGGCCGTGACTGAGAGACTGGCGATCGTGAATACACTCGATGCCGATACGTCTGCCCTCTGGCCGCCCGTCGAACGTGCCTGGCCGCATCTGCAGTGGAATGAAGCCGCATTCAAGCACGGAGCTTTCCACCATGTCGCCGTCCTCGGCGACTCTGCCGTCGTGCGCGTAGCGCGCGGCGTAGGCCACGCTTCGCGGACTCACAGCGAGCATCAGAACCTCAGGGCATTAGAAGGCGTGGATCTTCCTTTCCGTATCCCCCAGGCCATGTCCGAACCGCTTTCGGGCCGTCATGGTCTGCGCAGATCAGCAGTTGCATCCCCGGCGAACATCGGTCTGGCCTCTCCTGGAAGCAGGTTAGGGGGCCGCTGGAACTTATCCTGACCGGGCTCCGGGAAGCTGCGAGTCCTCGCGGTGAGCTCCGGCCCGTCAGGCAGTGGTGCGGAGGGCAGCAATGGCCAGCAGTTGTCGACCGGATCATCCAACCGTTAGATATGGCCGTAAAGACTGCTGCCCGGCGGGCTGTTGCGGAAGTACTGGAAGTAGAAGCAGGAGTTGAGACTTCACTAGTGCACGGTGACTTTGGCCTGCACAACATCGTGTGGCGCAGAGATCAGCTTTCAGGTGTCATAGACCTCGACAACGCCTGCATTGGCGATCCCGCACTTGACCTCGCACCCCTCATCGGAGCGTTCGGCTCCGCCCATGTCGCTGACATAGCGGACAGGGAGATGATCGCCAGGGCAAGGGTTCACCGGGCATCGCTGCCGCTGCAGGTTGCCGCCGCTGCCCAGCTGATCGACGACAGCAAACTCAAAGACTTTGCTCTCTCAAACTTCCAGATGCGGCTTCACGCAGGCACCCTTCAGGATCCGCAACAGCCATGACGCAGTCGCCTTTGCCCTCGCCTAAATGTCGTAGCCCAAAGGGACACTTGAATCGTGGACGGAAGACAGAGGCCCAATACGGCGCCGACACCATCTCGCGGCGCTGAAAGACGCGGGGCTGAAGGACGCAGCCCCGCGGGTCGCGGCGCCGCTGGGTGCGGTGCCGCTGGGTGCGGTGCCACGATCAATGCAGCCCACCGCCTGTTCGTCCGCCCCCGCTTTTCCGTCGCACCTCCGAGGGAGACTTGAACCATGGACGGCAAGCAGGGGACATTCGGACTTGGAAGGTCGCCGATGGCTTCCGAAGCCGTCGAACGGCTTCGGCGGGCCATAAATGTCTTAGCCCGCAGGGACACTTGACTCATGGACGGCAATCAGGGGCCCGAAGTGGTTCCGGCAGGGCACGGCGACGGCGGCCTCGGCCGCGCCAGATCCTTTGCCGCCGCAGCGGGCCTGCTGGCCGCCGTCCCTGCGGCCAGCGAAAGTGCCGGGATCATTGACCGGATCCGGGAACTGGAAGACCAGAAGTCCGCCGCGTCCGCGGAACAGGCCCGGCTTGCCGTGGCCTTCGACCTGCTCCAGCGCCGCGACCAGGCCGCCGCCGGGGTCCCGGCCGAGAAGCTCGGCGCCGGGATCGGCGCGCAGCTCGCCCTCGCCCGGCGCGAATCCCCCGCCCGGGGCGGCCGGCTCCTGGGCCTGGCCAAAGCCCTCGTGACCGAAATGCCCCACACCCTCACCGCCTTGCAGACCGGGCAGCTCAACGAATGGCGCGCCACCCTGCTCGTGCGCGAAACCGCCTGCCTGACCCCCGCCGACCGGGCCGCCGTCGACGCCGAACTCGCCGCCGACGCCGGGACCTTCGCCGGGGCCGGCGACCGGTCCCTGGTCGCCACGGCCCGGGCCGCCGCCTACCGGCGTGACCCCCGCACTGTCACCAAACGCGCCGCGCACGCCGTATCCGAGCGGCACGTCAGCCTCCGCCCGGCACCCGACGCGATGACCTGCCTGACCGCCCTGCTGCCCGTGGCCGCCGGCGTCGCCGTCTACAAGGCACTGAGCGGGCACGCCGACACCCTCCACGCCGCCGGGGACCCGAGGGGCCGCGGGCAGCTGATGGCCGATGCCCTGGTCGAACGCACCACCGGCACCCCCGGCGGGATCAGCGGCGTCGAAATCCAGGTCATCATGACCGACCGCACCCTCTTCCAGGCCGACTCCGAACCGGCCCGGCTCCCCGGCTACGGCACCGTCCCCGCCGGCTGGGCCCGCACCCTCATCAACGGCGCTAAGGCTCACGACAGCGCATTCGGCGTCGGTTCACCCGGACAAAGGCAAAGTGGTCCACGGGAATCCGGCGAGTCAACC